>CAZBGV010000140.1:0-4659 GCA_964491485.1 uncultured Woeseiaceae bacterium
CTGATCGACGCGGTGGCCGCGCTCAACACGGGAGCCTCCCGTTGCGCCAACGTCGGCCTCGACATCTACGCCGACCTGGCGGGCAGGAAGCACTTCGGCGGGCCCGCCAACCAGGACTGGCGCGGTAATTACTACATCATGGACATGGACGGCTGGTGGTGGGGCAAGCCGGTCGACTCCGACGGCTATACGTGGTCGCGCGGTTATGCCTGGGGCGAGGGCTACGCGTGGAGCGAAGGCTACACCTGGAGCCGGGGCTACACGTGGAGCCGCGGTTATACCTGGAGCAGGGATTACACCTGGTCGAACGGTTATACCTGGAGCCGCGGATACACGTGGAGCCGCACGCTGCCGTGGTGGGAGTCGCGACCGTCCGGATTCTCCGGGAGCAAGCCGGCGTCGATCGCCTCCTGGGTACCTAACGAATGACCGGAATGTGCCGCCGTTCCGGCGCGGACGGCGGCGCTTGCGGATTCTTGAAGCGCATCAACGCCCTGCCGGTCCCGTTCGAGGAAACTCACCGCGTGACCTCGATTCGACGCAATGCCGGCCGGCGCAGGCCGTGCGGGATCCTCACGGGTGTCCTGGGCGGATTGCTGGGGGTGCTCGGAGCGTCGGTTGCTGCGGCGGCCGACGCTCCGCCGCTGTTCCTCGAGCATCTCACCATCGAGGACGGGCTGCCGCAGGCGACCGTCATGACGAGCCTGCAGGATCGCCAGGGCTTCGTCTGGCTCGGCACCGAGAACGGGCTCGTACGCTACGACGGGCGCGAGCTTTACCGTTACGCGCACTCGCGAAGCGAAAGCGGTTCCCTTCCCGGCAATTACGTCTGGCAAGTCGTCGAGGACGAGGACGGCAGTCTCTGGATCGCACTGGACGGCGACGGCGTTGCAAGGTGGGATCGGCACACCGATCGCTTCACCGGCTACCGGCACGTCGAGGACGACGCTCGCTCGATCGCCAGCAACAGGGTGCGCACGGTGCTCATCGACGCGCGCGGCTACGTGTGGATCGGCACGTTCGATGCCGGTATCGACGTGCTGGACCCGCGGTCGGGAGACATCGAGCACTTTCGCCACGATCCGCAGAATCCCGACTCGCTCGCGAGCGACCGGGTTTCCAACCTCGCGCTCGATCGCGCCGGCAATGTCTGGATCGGCACCGACGGCGGATTGAACCGGTGGAGCGCCGATACCGGCACGCTGTCCCGTTTCGGCGCCGCTTCGCTGAACGGCAGGGAGATTTCGCGCGTACTCGAGGCCCGGGACGGCACGCTGTGGATCGCGACGTACACCACGGGCCTGCTGCACGCCGACCGCAGCGGCGGCATCATCGAAACCTTCCGGCACGAGCCGGAGGCTGCGGCATCGCTCGCCAGCGACGACGTGCGCGCCCTGCTCGAAGATCGCTCGGGCCGCCTGTGGGTCGGCACCGCCGACGGCCTCGACCTGCTCGATCGCGCCACCGGCACGTTCACGCATTACCGCCACGACCCGAACGACAGCGCCTCGTTGCGCGACTCGTTCGTGATGTCGCTGTACCAGGACCCGGCCGGGCTGGTCTGGATCGGCACGCGCAGCGGCGGCGTGAGCCGCTGGAACCCGCGCAGCTGGCAGTTCGGCGGCTATCGTCCCGCCTGGCTCGAGAACCAGCCGGTCTTCGGCTTCGAGGATGCCGGCGACGACCGGGTGTGGATCGCCTCCCTCAACGGGCTCGTCCGCTTCGACCAGGCGACCGGCAGCGCCACCACGCTGGACGCAATCGTCGGCCGTGAGAATGCGCTGGGCGACCAGCGCGTGACGGCGCTGCGGCGCGACCGGCGCGGCGCGCTCTGGATCGGCACGATGCGCAGCGGGCTCAAGGTGCTCACTCCCGACGGGCGTATCGAATCGATCCCGGTGCAGCCGGGCGATCCGCGCTCGCTCAGCGCCGAAGGCATCATGGCGATTACCGAGTCGCACAGCGGCGCGCTCTGGATCGGCACCTTCGGCGGCGGCGCCAACATCCTGGATCCCGTCACGCGCACCGTTCGCCACCTGCCTTACGGTTCCGCCCCGGGCGCGGTCAGCGCGTCGATCGTGACGGCCATCGTCGAGGATGCGCGCGGCAACTTCTGGCTCGGCACGGAAGGCGAGGGCCTCAATCTCGCGCGCGCCGACGGGACGGTGCTCAAGGTTTTCCGCAACGACCCGAAGGATCCTTCTACGCTCCCGTCGAACACGGTGTATGCGCTCTCCGTGGACGAAAGCGGCAACGTGTGGGTCGCGACGGGCGGCGGCGGACTCGCGCGCGTGGTCGATCCCGCCGCCGCGCCGGACGCGATCGAATTCGAGGTCCTGTCGAGCGAAGACGGCCTTTCGAGCGACACGCTGTGGGGCGTCGTCCCCGATGCAGAGGGCCATCTCTGGCTTTCCGGCAACGCCGGCCTGATGCGGCTCGCCCCCGCGACCGGTGCCGTGAAGAGCTACCACCGCGAGCACGGCCTGCAGGGCGAGGAGTTCTCCTTCGGCGCGTACTTCCGGCTGCGCGACGGCCGCCTGGCCTTCGGCGGGCCCGGCGGGTTCAACCTCTTCGACCCGGCGCAGCTCGAGGAAAACCGGCGGCCGCCGCGCCTCGCGCTGACCAACGTGGAGGTGCTCGGCGTGCGGGCGGAAGGCGCGACGCCTTTCTGGCTGCGCGACCGCATCGAGCTCGACTACCGCGGCAGCATCGTCTCGCTCGAGTTCGGCGTGCTGGATTTCACGTCGCCCGCGCACAACCAGCTCGCCTACCGCGTGACCGGCCTGACCGAAGACTGGATCGATCTCGGCGCGGAGCGCCGCATCACGCTCACCAATCTCGATCCCGGCGACCACCTGCTCGAAGTCCGCGCGGCCAATGCCGATTCCGTGTGGAGCCCGACGCCGTTGCGCCTGACCATCCATCGCGATCCCGCGCCGTGGGCCTCGCCCGTCGCCTACGCGATCTGTGCCCTCGCGCTGCTCGCGTTGGTCGCGCAGCGGATCCATCGCCACCGGCAGAAGTTTCGTGAAATGGCAGAGGCCCGGGAGCGCCTCGAAGCCGAGGTGCAGCTGCGCACGCGCGAGCTGCAGACGTCGAACCAGCAGCTCGCCGAGGCCGTGCAGGCCAAGAGCAACTTCCTCGACCGCATGAGTCACGAGCTGCGCACGCCGATGAACGGCGTCGTCGGCATGACCGAGCTTCTCTCCCGCACCGCGCTTTCGCCGACGCAGGCGCACCTCACGAAGACGATCCGCTCGTCGGCGCAGGTGCTCCTGCAGATCGTCAACGACCTGCTCGATCTTTCGAAAGTCCGCGCGGGGAAGGTCGGGCTCGAGTCGCTGCCGATCGATCTCGGCCAGGTGCTCGAGGAGTGCACGGGCTTGTTCGCGGGCGCGGCCGAGGCGAAGGGTATCGAGCTGGTCGTCTGTCCGCCCGGGCCCGTGGCGCACACGCTGCTCGGCGACCCGCTCAGGGTGCGCCAGATCCTCATGAACCTGATCGGCAACGCCGTGAAGTTCACGCAAAGGGGCGAAGTGGCCGTCAAGGCGGACATCGAGGCCGTCGAGGCGGATCGCGCCATCGTACGGCTCACGGTCAGGGACACCGGGATCGGGATGGATGCGGCGGCGGTCAGCAGGATCTTCGAGCCGTTCGTGCAGGGCGACGAGAGCACGACCCGCCAGTTCGGCGGCACGGGGCTCGGGCTCGCCATCTGCCGCGAGCTGGCCGAAGTGATGGGCGGCCGCCTGACCGTGGAAAGCCAGCCGCAAATCGGCTCCACGTTCCGCCTCGAGCTGTCGCTGAAAACCGGCGCCCTGGCGGAGCCGCAGACGACGGCGCGGCTCGCCGGATCCGTGCGCATCCTGTCGCGCCGGCCCTCGCTCGCCGAAGCGCTCGCGCGTCATGCGTTCGCGCTGGGCATGAACGTGCTGGCCGAAGACGCGCACTCGGACGACGCCGAGGTCGTGGTGATCGACGCGGGTACTCATCCGGGCACCCTCGAGGTACTGCTCGGCGCCGCCGGGTCCGTCCGCAGCGGGCTCGTCGTGATTGCGACCGCCGCAGAAGTGGAGGCGCGCAGGCTGCGTGCGCGCGTGCCGGACGAGCGCATCGTGCTGAAGCCCGTGCACCGGGTCGCCTTGTACGAGGGGCTTGCCGCCGCGCTCGGCACGCCCGTCATTACGCACGCGACCCCGCCCGCCGGGAAGGTGGAAGCCCCTCTGCACGGCCACGTGCTGCTCGTCGAGGACGAGCCGGTGAATGCGGCCGTGGCAGAAGGCTGCCTGGCGGCGCTCGGCTGCACGTCGGTGTGGGCGAGGAGCGGCGCGGAAGCCGTCGCGCGTGCCGCCGCGGAGCACTTCGACCTGATCATGATGGACCTGAACATGCCGGGGATGGACGGGTTCGCGGCCACGAAGCTCATCCGCGAGCAGCAGAAGCGCGCTGCCGGAGAACGTCGCGCCGCACGCGTCCCGATCGTCGCGCTCACGGCGCACGATGCGGCCCACTATCGCGAGAAGTGCCTCGCCGCGGACATCGACGACATTCTCAGCAAGCCGTACACGCTCGAGGCCTGCGCGAGCCTGGTGCGGTACTGGCTCGAGGATGCCGGCGCGGCGCCGCCGGCAACGGGCGCGGAGGAGCGCGCGGAGCCCG
>CAZBGV010000140.1:4759-8609 GCA_964491485.1 uncultured Woeseiaceae bacterium
CCGCCGAGCCCGCAACGCTCGCCTGCATCGACGCGAATGCCGTCACGGCATTGCGCCAGCTTCCCGGCGGACGGCAGGCCGACCTCTATTCGAAGCTGGTCGACCTGTTCCGCTCGAGCTCGACGCGCTCGCTCGCGGAGCTCGAGGCCGCGCTCCGGGAGGACGACCTGGCGACTGCCGCTGCCGTCGCGCACAAGATGGCCGCCGCCGCGGGCAACGTCGGCGCGCTCGCGTACTCGCAGCAGGTGAAGGCGCTCGAGCGGCACTGCGTCGCCGGCGACGGCGTGCGCGCCCGCGAGCTGTGCCGGTCGTTGCAGGCGGCGCACGCACCGCTCCTCGAACGTCTGCAGGATCAGCGCCTGAGGAAAACCGCATGAGCGCCCGGGACGCACAGTGCCGGATCGCGATCATCGCCGACGACGAGGACCTCGGGCGCGTGCTGCTCGGCGAATCGGTCGCCGCGGCCGGGCTCGAATGCCTCGAGTTCGACAACGGCACCGACGCGCTCGCCGCCGCGCTGCAGAACGACGTCGCCATCGTGCTGCTCGACGTCGACATGCCGGGCCTAGACGGCAACGAGGTGTGCCGGCGCCTGCGCGCCGATCCGCGCTTCACGACCGTGCCGATCGTGATGGTCACGGGCCACCAGGATTCGGACGCCATCCGGCGCGCGTTCGAAGCGGGCGCAACGGATTTCATCTCGAAGCCGGTCAACTGGGCCCTGCTGCCGCGCCGGCTGGAGTACATCCTGCGCAATGCCGCGGCGGCCGAGCACATCGAGCGGCTCGCCTATTACGACACCCTGACCGGGCTGCCGAACCGGCAGCGCTGCATCGACCTCACGGGCGCGTTGTTCGAGAGCGCCGCCGGGCGGGACGAGTCGGTCGCGGTCATCTATCTCGATCTCAACAGCTTCAAGCGCGTGAACGACACGTTCGGCCACGCCGTCGGCGACGAGGTGCTGCGCATCTTCGCGAGCCGCCTGACGCACACGCTCGCGGATTTCACGGCAGAGCACCCGGGGATCGTCATTTCGCGCTTCGGCGGCGACGAGTTCGTGATCGCGCTGCAGCACGCGGAGGCACGCGAGATCGCCATGCAGGTCGCGACCGCCTGCAACACGGCGTTCGCGGAGCCGATCGCCTACGAATCGCTCGAGTTCTACTCGGCGCCGAGCATCGGCATCGCCCTGTACCCCGACGACGGCGCCGACGTCACGACCGTTCTCAAGCACGCCGACACGGCGATGTACCAGTCGAAATCGGGGGCCGCCGGCCCGATCGCCCTGTACACGCCCGCCATGAGCCGGCGGCTGCGGGACTGGCTGGAGCTCGAAGCGCGGCTGCGCCACGCCGTGGACGACGACCTGCTGACGCTCGTGTTCCAGCCCAAGTTCAACCTGCACGACAACCGGCTCGTCGGCGTCGAGGCGCTGGTGCGCTGGCGCGACAAGGAGTTCGGCGAGATCCCGCCGTCCCGCTTCGTGGAGATCGCCGAGGACAGCGGCCTCATCATCGACCTCGGCGGCTGGGTGGTGCGGGCCGCGTGCCGCCAGATGCGCCGCTGGCTGGATCGCGGCTGGCGCGTGCCGGTGGCGATCAACTGCTCCGGCAAGGAGCTGCTGCACGGCGATCCCGCGCGCGTCCTCGAAACCGAAGCCGCGATCGCCGGCGTGCCGACCTCGCTCATCGAGATCGAGATCACGGAGACGCTGCTGGTGAACGACTCGGCGGCGGTCCAGAACGTGCTGCAACGTTTCCGGCAACTCGGCTGCCGGATCGCGCTCGATGATTTCGGCACCGGGTACTCGTCGCTCGCGTACCTGACGCACTTCCCGCCGGATCGCATCAAGATCGACAAGGCCTTCGTCCGCGACGTCGACCGCTCGTCGAGCGACGCCGCCATCGCGAACGCAATCCTGTCGCTGGCGAGCAGCCTCGACCTCACCGTCACCGCCGAGGGCGTCGAGCGTCCGGGTCAGCTCGAATGGCTGCGCGCGCGCGGTTGCCACGAGGTGCAGGGCTACCTGCTGTCGAAGCCGCTGAGCCCGACGGATCTGGAAACGCGGTTTCTTTCGCAGAATGCGGCCACGCCGGAGCTCCCGGCCGCCGATGTCCCGGTCCTGCCGCTCACGGCGGCGGGCGCTTCCCGCTGATCAGCCGTTTTTGCCTCTCCCTGGCCGCGATCTGTCGCCGGCCTGCCTTGCCTGCTATAGCCTGACGCAGCCGGCAGGCGAACCCTGCAGAACACGAACAGGCTGGAACAGCCTTTTGGCTCCGTCAGTTTGCGGCTGCTCGTTCGTATTGACTGCCGGAGCGGGAGAACCGGATGCCGAGAGTCACCCCGCGAGCGTTCCGCAGCCTGATCGAGCCGCACCTCGAGGCGTTGTTCCGGGCCGCTTACCGGCTGACGGGCAACAAGCCCGATGCGGAAGACCTCGTGCAGGACACCTGCGTCCGCGCGTTCCAGCACGTCCGCGAGCTCGATGAATCGCAGCCCGTCAAAGCCTGGCTGCTGCGCGTGGAATACAACCTGTTCGTGGACGGGGCCCGCCGCGCGCGGAAGTCGCCGGTGCGAACGCCCGATCTTGGGGCGGATCCCGCGGCCCGGTGCCCGGCACCCGGACCGACTCCGGAAGAGTGGGTGTACAGGACGCAGCTCGAAGAGCAACTGCAGCGCGCCTGGTTGCGGGTCGATGCAGGCCATCGCGCGCTGCTGGCGCTGCGCGCCGAGGGCTACAGCCTTTCCGAAATGGCTGAGATCACCGGCCTCACCGTCGATGCGCTCAACGCACGCCTGTACCGCGCGCGCACCAGCCTGGCTCGACACCTCGGCGAGGAGCGCTCTGTCGAGATGCGGCATCCGTCGGAGATTGCGAAATGAAGTGCCACGAAATCGGCTCGTTGCTCGACGGCATCGACGCGAGCAAGCGGACTCCGGCACAGCGGCGGGCGATCGAAGCCCACCTGGCGGTCTGCCGCGCGTGCCGGGAAGGGTGGGCTGCCTGCGAGGAGCTCGCGGCGCGCCCCGTGCCGCAGATGCCGATCGGCCTGGGCGCGCGCCTGGCGGAAGCCCTCGAGGCCAGCGCGCTCGAGCACGCGCGTCATGCCCGGCGGCGGCGAATCATTCTCGGTGCGGGTCTTGCCGTCGTCGGCGCCGCCGTGGCGGGCGGCATTGCCTGGCGGTCCGACGTGCCCGCGCCGGAGGTGGCGCCGGCGGCGTCGTCGGCTGCCCGTGACGCTGCCGCAAGGGCGCCGGCGGACCCGGCACCGGCGGATGAGAGCGCAGCCAGGGAGGCGAGGATTTCGGCTCGTGAAGATACCCGGCAGCAGGACGCCGCCCAACCGGCGGAAGCAGCGCTCGACCCGAACAGCATCGTCGTATTACCCAGCCCGAACGTGAATGCCGATCCGCGCTTCGCGGCGGTACTCCAGCAGTTCTGCGAAGAACTTGTTTCTCGGCTCGGGACGATCGACGGGTTGACCGTCGTCAGCCCCGAGCGCGTGCAACCGTTCATCGGTTCCAGGCTGCCCGAGGAGGAAATTGCTCGGCAGCTCGGCGCGGGCACGGTGCTGGTAGTTCGAGTTTCGACCGATACGCGCCCGGTGACGGTCGGGGCGCTGCTGGTCGATGGCGCCACCGGAGACAGCCATGGTGGAACGACCGGGGTGTTACGCGAGCCGATAACGCCGGCCGACGTGCGTGATCACGTGCAGAATACCGTCGAGCTCATTCGGGTATCGAGAGCGCAATCCCATACCGATCTCGAGACTTACCTTGCCGAAACTCGCGCAACCATCCTGAACGCCGCGCTCAGCGATACCGTGCGCGCCGAAGCGCTCCAGCGGCT
>CAZBGV010000141.1:0-1757 GCA_964491485.1 uncultured Woeseiaceae bacterium
ATCTCGCTCGTGCCTTCCCAGATGCGGTCGACGCGGAGCTCCCGGAAGAAGCGCTCGGCGGCGTTCTCGCGCATGTAGCCGCGCCCGCCGAAAATCTGCAGCACGCGATCCGCGACTCGATTGGCCATCTCCGAAGCATACAGCTTTGCGATCGAGCAGCGCGTGTGCAGGCGCTTCACGTCCTCGCCGCGGTCGTGCGCCGCGGCCGCCTCGAAGGTCATGAGGCGGGCGGCGGCGAGCTCGGTGACGCTGTCGGCGAGCATGAACTGGATCGCCTGGCGCTCGGCGAGCGGCTCGCCGCCGACCATGCGCCCGAGCGCGAATTCCCGCGCCTCCTCGATCAGCCGCGCCGCCGCGCCGCAGCAGCGGGCCGCGATCATCAGCCGCTCGCGGCGGAACCAGCTCAGCGTGTAGGCCATGCCGTCGCCGGGGCGGCCGACCCGATTGGCGGCGGGCACGCGGACCCCGGCGAAGCGGCAGGTCGGGTGATGCGCGGCGAACGTGTGGCTGAAATGCGGCGAAGCGACGACCTCGATGCCGGGCGTGCCCTGGTCCACCAGGAACAGCGCCTCCCCGCCCTCTTCCGGCAGCCTCGCCTGGAACCAGTAGAACTCCGCGAGGTTGGCGCTGGTCACGAACCACTTCTCGCCGTCCAGCCGGTAGCCGTCGCCGTCACGCGTGGCGGTGGCTTCCAGCGAGGCCACGTCCGACCCCGGTCCGGCCTCCGTGATGGCGTAGCAATCGTGCTTTTCGCCGCGCATCAGCGGCAGGACATAGTGCTCGATCTGCGCGTCGGTGCAGGCCTCGAACATCCAGCTTTGCGGCTCGGCGAAGCACCATGACAGCGCGTTCGTCACGCGGCCGAGTTGCTCCCATACGGCGACCTGCTCGACGATCCTGAGCTCGAGCCCGCCGTAGGCCCGCGGCACGTCCATGGCGCTGAAGCCGAGCTCGATCGCCCGCGCCTTGTGGCGCTTGCGCACGTCCTCCGGCAACCACCCCTCATTCAGCTCGGCCTCCACCTCGAACGGCTGCAGCAGGTCGGCGAACTCGCGCGCCTTCGCCTGCCATTCGAGCGCGCCGGGATCCAGTTCCGGATTCACACCGCCTCCTATTCGTAATGCTCGGGAAACACCGCGCGCAGGTAGCTGTACACGGCGTCCATCGCCTCCTCGCGATCGAAACCGCGCGGGCTCACGAGGTACGACAGCCACAGGCCGTCGGTCATCGAGGACAGCGCATCGGTCACGAGCTGAGCGCTGACGTGCTTATAGCCGCCCTCGTCGATGATCGCCTGGCAGAGTGCCCGGATCGCCTCGTCGTAGCCGCGATCGTAGGCCTCGCAGATTTTCTGGTACGTCGGCACCGCCTTGACCTCGCCCCAGAAAGCAAACCACACGGCCAGCTTCTGGCGATCGCAGATCGAGGGCTTCAGGTCCATCTCCATCATCGCGAGCAGCTTCTCCGCGGGCTCGGGGCCCGATTTCTCGAGCGTCGCGTCGAATTGCGCCTTGTAATCCTCCGCGAGGTACTGGAGCGTCTCGTTCAGCAGGTTCTCCTTGCTGGTGAAGTGCAGGTTGACGATGCCCTGCGACAGGCCGGCCTCCTGCGCGACGTCGCCCAGCGTGATGCTGCCGAGCCCCTTTCGCGAGATGCATTTGATGGTTGCGAGAATGAGCTGCTGCCGGCGCTCCTCGCGAGTCGCCGTGCGGCGGCTGCTCTTCGCTGCTGCGACCGCCATTCCATTACCTCCCGAT
>CAZBGV010000141.1:1857-8598 GCA_964491485.1 uncultured Woeseiaceae bacterium
CGACCCCCATTCTGCCCCGCCGGTCGCGCCGGCCGGGTCCCGCGGCCCCGACGGGCCCGCCCGCGCATTCTTGCGCAAACGGCGCCTTTACGGCAGCCCCACCCCCTGGCCGGAACCCGCATCCTGCCACATTCTGAATGACCATTCATTCATCTTTCTGGACTTGGAGGGCCCTCCCGTGCCATGCTGGGGCCACTTGAATCGGAGGTTTTATGAGGTGTCTTACCAACTCGAATAATCATTTCCGCAAAGCTATCACCCGCCTGCCCCTCGGCGTTTCTTCCAATTTCCGCTACTGGGGCGACGACCGGACCCTGTACGTGCAGTCTGCAAAGGGCGCACGAATCCGGGATATCGACGGCAACGATTACATCGATTACCGCCTGGCCTACGGGCCCTGCATCCTCGGCTACGCCGATCCCCGCGTGGACGCCGCCGCCCGCGAAGGCATGGAGATCGGCGGCGTGTTCGCGCTCGCCACGGAGCTCGAATACGAGACGGCGGAGCGTATCCACCGCATGGTGCCCGCCGCGGAGCTGATCCGTTTCTCGAATTCCGGCACCGAGGCCGTCATGGCGGCGATGCGCATCGCGCGCGCCTGGACCGGCAAGGACCGGCACATCGTGGTCGAAGGCGGCTACCACGGCGTTTTCAGCGAGGTCATGTGGTATGCCGACGTCGAGGACTGGAGCCCGAAACGCGGCGACCCCGAGATCCGGCCGTACGGCGAAGGCGTCCCCTCGCTCCTGAAATCCCTCTTCTACAGCGTGCCACTGAACGACGCCAACGCAGTGGAGGACGTCCTGAAGCGGCATGCCGACGAGATCGGCACTTTCCTGATCGAGCCGATCATGGGCAACTGCTGCGCGCTCACCGCCACGCGCGAATACCTGAGCGACGTGCGCTGGCTGTGCGACCGTTACGGCGTCGTGCTGATCGTCGACGAGGTGAAAACCGGGTTTCGCGTGGCGAAAGGCGGCGTTCAGGAGCTCCTGGGCGTCAAGGCCGATCTCTGCACCTTCGCTAAGGCGATGGGGAACGGTTACCCGATCGCCGTCGTTGCAGGGCGCGAAGACATCATGCGCTGCATCGGCGAGCGGGTCGTGCATGGCGGGACGTTCACCGCTCACTCGGTGTCGCTGGCTGCGGCGAACCGCACGCTCCAGATCCTCGAGGAGACGGACGCGCTGGCGAAGATCGAGAGCTACGGGCGCAGCCTGCAGGCCGGGCTCAGGAAAATCCTTTCCGCTCGCGGCATCGCCCACTGCTTCGTCGGCCACCCGTCCATGACCGGGCTTTTCTTCAGCGAAAAGCCGCCGCGCGACTATCGGGACTGGGTGAATACCGACTACGAGTTCTACGACACCCTGGCGCCCGAGCTGCACGAGCTGGGCCTGCTCGTCGAGCCGGATTCACGCGAGCCGTGGTTCATCTGCGAAGCTCATGATGTGAAATGTCTCGAGGAAACTCTGGACAAATTCGAGCGCGCGGTAGACATTACTTTGAAGAAACTGCCGAGCGACAGCAGCCGCGTCTACACGGCATAATACCGATGCTGCACGTTGAGAAGCGGTGGTCGCGAGGCCACCGCTTTTCACGTTCTGCGGATCGCATCCGCTGGCGGCCGGCATCGCCGGCCCTGAGCCCGGGGACTATCTCACTCGATGAAAACCTATGATGCCATCGTCGTCGGGGCGGGTCACAACGGCCTGACCAACGCGGCCTTCCTCGCCAAGGCAGGTCTCGACGTGCTCTGCCTCGAGAAGAACGACTACATCGGCGGCGCGGCCGTCAGCCGGAATCTCTACAAGGACTGGATCTACTCCAACTGCTCCTACGTCTGCTCGCTGCTCAGGCCGGAGATTTTCCGCGCCCTGGAGCTGCACCGGCACGGCCTGCAGATCACGCCGTACGGAGGGGGTGTGACGTTCCTCGAGAACGGCGGCTATTTCGGCTCGTACTGGGACCCCGAAGTGGCGCACCGCGAGTACGCACGCTTTTCGAAGCACGATGCGGATGCCTACCAGCGCTACTCTTCCGACGTGATGCGGCAGACGCGTTTCATCCGCGAGTTCCTGCTGCGCACGCCGCCCGATCCCACCTCGTTCAAGCCGCGCGATCTGAAGGAGCTGGCCCTCCTCGGCCGCCGCTTCTTCGAGATGGGCGAGGAGCGGATGCTCGAGACGATCCGCTTCTGGACGATGAGTGTCGCGGAATATCTCGACGAGTACTTCGAGACCGACGTGATCAAGGCGGCGCTCTCGGGGAGCGGCATCATCGGCACGGCGCTCGGCATTCACTCCCCCGGCACGGCGTACGTGCTGCTGCACCATTACATGGGCGAGGTGGACGGCAACGTCGGCTCCTGGGGTTACGCCCGCGGCGGGATGGGCGCCGTCTCGAAAGCGATCGCGGGCGCCTTCCAGTCGTACGGGGGCGAGCTCCGGACCGATGCCGGCGTCGAGCAGATCGTCGTGCGCAACGGGCGCGTCAAAGGCGTCGCGCTCACCACCGGCGAGGAGATCGACGCGAAGATCGTGGTGTCCGCCATGGACGTGAAGCGCACCTTCCTGAAGTGCATGGACGAGAAGGACCTGCCGCCGGCGTTCTACCGCCGGGTGAAGAATTTCAAGATCCGCGGCTCGTCCGGCAAGCTCAACATCGCCCTCGACGGCCTGCCCACTTTCCCGGCGCTGCCGAAGAACAATCCGCTGCTCGACGGCGACATGCACTTCATCGATTCGATGGAGCGCATGGAGCGCGCCTATGACGACTGGAAGGACGGCACGTGGTCGAAGGATCCGTACGTCGACATGGTGATCCCCACCGTGACGGATCCCACCATGGCGCCTCCCGGCAAGCACTTCATGAGCTGCTTCATCCAGTACTGCCCGTATCGCGTGAAAGGACAACCGTGGACGGACGAGCAGCGCCAGGCGTTCGGCAAGACCGTCATCGACCAGATCGCGAAGTACAGCCCCGACTTCAAGGATCTGATCCTGCACGTCGAGATCCGCACGCCCGAGGACATCGAGCGCGAAGCGGGTCTTTCCGAAGGCAACATCTTCCACGGCGAGCTGACGATGGACCAGCTGCTCTTCAACCGTCCGGTGCCCGGCTACGCGCAATACCGCGGGCCGGTCGGCGGGCTCTACCTGTGCGCCTCCAGCACGCACCCGGGCGGCGGGGTCATGGCGGCGCCGGGTGCCAACGCCGCTCGCGAGATCCTGCTCGACCTGAAGCGCAACAACACGGTACCGGAGAACTTCGGCGATGACTGATCGATACGACGCCATCGTGGTCGGCGCCGGGCACAACGGGCTCGTGTGCGCCGCCCTGCTCGCTCGCGCCGGCAGGAAGGTGCTGGTGCTCGAGGCGGCCGACGAGGTCGGCGGCGGCGCCCGTAACCGCCGCTTGGCCGAGGGCTTCTCCGTTTCCGCCTGCGCGCACCTGCTCTACCAGCTGCAGCCGCAGGTCCTGGGCGAGCTCGGCATCAGCCTGCCGCGCGCCGCGGAAGGCCTGTCCACCATCGCGCTGTCGCGCGACGGGCAGCACGTGCGCCTGAACGGCGCGCGCGCGGAAGGGGTGGACGACGCCGACCAGGCCGCATGGCGGGATTTCCACCGCCGCATGACGCGCTTCGCGGACCTGCTGGCCAAGTACCTGAACCGCATTCCGCCGCGGCTCGCGAACGGCACGCGGCGGGACGTCCTCACGCTCGCCGAGCTCGGCCTCGACCTGCGCCGGCTGGGACGCGAGGAGATGCGCGAATTCCTGCGCCTCATCGGCATGAACATCTACGACGAGGTGGAGGAACGGTTCCAGAACCCGCTGCTCAAGGGCGCCGTGTCCCTGGACGCCGTGCTCGGCACGCACCTCGGCCCGCGCTCGCCCAACACCATCCTCACGTATCTTTACCGGCTGTGCGGCGACCACGGCCGCGCGAGCCTGCCAGCGGGCGGCATGGGCGCGGTGGCCGAGGCGCTCGCGCAGTGCGCGCGCGGTCACGGCGTGACGATCCGCACCGGGATGCCGGTGCGCCGCATCGTGGTGGAGAACGGCCGTGCCGCGGGCGTGGAGACGGAAAACGGCGAGACGTTCGCGAGCTGGACGATCGTCTCGAACGCCGACCCGAAGCGCACGCTGCTCGAGCTCGTGGGCAGCCGGCACCTGGAGACCGGTTTCACGCGGCGCATCGCGAACCTGCGCTCGCGCGGCAACGCCGCCAAGCTGCACCTCGCGCTCGACGGCCTGCCGGCATTCGACGGCCTCGAGCGCAAGGAGCTCGGCGATCGCCTGCTGATCGCCCCGGACGCCGATTACGTCGAGCGGGCGTTCAACCCGGCGAAGTACGGCGAAATGTCGGCCGAACCCGTGCTCGAGATCACGCTGCCGAGCTTCCGGGACGCGTCGCTCGCGCCGACCGGCAAGCACGTGCTGTCCGCGATCGTGCAGTACGCGCCCTATCGGCTCACGGCGGGCTGGTCGGAGGCCACGCGCGAGTCGCTGAAGGAGCGCGCTATCGAAACCATCGCCGCTTATGCCCCGGACCTGCCGGGACGCATCGTCGCAGCGGAGCTGCTCTCGCCGGCCGACATCGAAGCCGAGTTCGGCATCACCGGCGGCCACTGGCATCACGCCGAGCTCACGCTGGACCAGTTCCTGTTCGTGCGCCCCGTGGCCGGCGCCGCACAATACCGCATGCCGCTCGAGGGCCTGTGGCTCTGCGGCGCGGGCACGCACCCCGGCGGCGGCATCACCGGCGCGTGCGGCCGCAATGCCGCGCGCATGATCCTGAAGCACCAGAAACCCGCCTGATGGGTGCCGTTATGAATGACGCTCAAAACACCGCCGTCGCAGCGCAGGCCGAGATTGCCGCCGTCCCGCAGGGGCGGCTGCGCACGCCGTTCTGGCCGCGCCTCAACGAGCTCGATCGGCTGAACGCCTGGCACGAGTGGAAGGGGTACACGACGCCGGATGCGCTGTACGACGCCGACCTCGAATATTTTTCGGTCCGCAACAGCACCGGCGTGTTCGACCTCACGCCGATGACCAAGTACCGCATCACCGGGCCGGATTCCCTCGCGTACATCGACCGGCTGGTCACCCGCGACATGCAGAAGATCAAGCCGGGACGCGTGGCCTATGCGGTGTGGTGCGACGACCGTGGACAGGTGATCGACGACGGCACGATCTTCCACCTGCGCGAGGGCGAATACCGGCTCTGCTGCCAGGAGCGGCACCTGGCGTGGCTCACCGCCGCCGCCATCGGGCTCGACGTCAGGATCGTCGAGGAAACGGGCGATATCGCCGCGCTCGCCGTGCAGGGTCCGACGTCGTTCAGTGTGATGAAGAATCTCGGGCTGGCCGGCATCGAGGAACTGAAGCCGTTCGGGCTGATGCACTTCGACTTCGCAGGCAGCGAGCTCATGGTCTCGCGGACCGGGTTCACCGGCGACCTCGGCTACGAGCTCTGGATCGGGGCCGCGCAGGCGCTCGAGCTGTGGGACGCGCTGTTCGAGGCCGGCCGGCTGCACGGCATCCGCGCGATCGGCACGGACGCGCTCGACCTCGCGCGTATCGAGGCCGGCTTCCTCACGGCCGGAGTCGATTTCCTGCCGGCCGAGAGCACGGTGCGCCCCGGCCGCTCGCGCTCGCCGTTCGAGCTCGGGCTCGAGTGGCTCGTGGATTTCAAGAAGCCGAATTTCAACGGGCGGCGCGCGCTCGCCGAGGAGAAGCGCCGCGGTTCGCGCTGGCAGCTCGTCAAGCTCGACATCGAGGGCAACAAGCCTGCGCATCATTCCTATGTGTACCGGATGGTGCGCGGCCGCCGGCGGCAGGTGGGCTTCGTGACGTCGGCGTGCTGGTCGCCGGTTTGCAAGAAGAACATCGCCATCGCCACGGTCGAGGCGCCGCACGGCGATCCCGGCAACGAGCTGCTGGTGGAAATCTACTACCAGCGCGAGATGCACTGGTCGCGCGTCATGGCGAAAGCCGCGATCGCCGAGAAGCCGTTCTGGGATCCGCCGCGCCGGCGGGCGACGCCGCCGGCACCGTACTGAGACGGCGCGTCAGACGCGCGCAGCGCCGGGGATTGGACCTGACGTTGACCAGCCCGAAACACCGCCTCGATCCCCTCCTCCGGCCGCGGAGCATCGCCGTGCTCGGCGCGTCCGCCCGTCCGGACTCCCTCGGGGAATGGGCGCTCACGAACGTGCTGAAGGGCGGGTTCGCAGGCCCCGTCTATCCGATCAACCCGCGCTACGACGAGTTGCAGGGGCTGAAATGCTACGGCGCGCTGGCAGACCTGCCGGAGCTGCCGGACCTCGTCATTTTCGGCGTCGCGGACACCCGCGTCGAGGCGCTGCTCGACGACGCCATCGCGCAGGGCGTGCCGGCCGCGGTGCTCATGTCACCGCTCGTGCTCGACGAGGATACGACGCCGAACCTGAAGGCGCGTGTGCAGGAAAAGATCCACGCCGCCGGCATGCTGGTGTGCGGCGCGAACGGCATGGGCTTCTACAACGTGCGCGATTCGGTGTGGGCCTGCGGCTTCGACAGCCGCATGCACCGCCCGCCGGGCAACGTGACGCTCATCAGCCACTCCGGCTCGGGGATGAGCGGCATCATCGATTGCGACGAGCGACTGCGCCTCAATCTCGCGGTCTCGACGGGTTGCGAGCTCAGCGTCACGATGGACGAGTACCTCGATTTCGCGCTCGACCTGCCGGAGACGCGGGC
>CAZBGV010000142.1:0-8527 GCA_964491485.1 uncultured Woeseiaceae bacterium
CGGATCCGATGGGCCCCTGGACGCCGACGGATTCCCCGCCGCAGGACCTGCTCGGCATGCTGCCCGAGCCTGAGAGCGACGGCACGGCGCCCGCGGCGCCTCCCGCGATCGTCACGGCGCAGGAACCGACTGAGCTCATCGTTACGCAAGGCGCTCCCGAGTGGCAGTCGCTCCCGGGCGGCGAGCTGTTGTACGTGCAAAACACGGAAACGCCATGGCTGCGCGAGCTCTCGACCGACAACATGTACGTGCTGCTCTCCGGGCGCTGGTACCGGGCGAAGTCGCAGGCGGGCCCCTGGACGTTCGTTCGGCCCGACGAGCTGCCGGCCAGCTTCGCGCAAATTCCTCCGGACTCGGACATCGGAGGCGTCCGCACGTCGGTGGCGGGTACTCCGGAAGCCGAGGACGCCATGCTCGACGCCGAGATTCCCCAAACCGCGGCCATCGAGCGGGACAAGGCGACACTCGAGATCGAGTACGACGGCGAGCCCAAGTTCGAGCGAATTTCCGGGACGTCGGTAGCCTACGCCGTCAACACCGGGGCCCAGGTGCTGCGGATCGACGAGCGCTACTACGCGGTCGACAACGGGGTCTGGTTCACCTCTTCCTCGCCGACCGGCCCCTGGGCCGTGGCGGATTCCATTCCTTCCGAGGAGATCGACAAGATCCCGCCGGACTCGCCCGTCTACAACACGACGTACGTGCACATTTACGACTCCACGCCCGAAGTCGTCTATGTCGGCTACACGCCGGGCTATCTCTGGTCGTTTCCGTATTACGGGGTACCGGTATACGGAACGGGCTGGCACTACCCGCCCTACTATGGTGCGGCGTACTACCCCCGCCCGCCCACCTGGGGCTTCCACGTCGGCTACAACCCGTGGACCGGCTGGAACTTCGGCGTGAGCTGGTCGAACGGCTTCTTCAGCTTCGGCATGGCCTGGAGCGGCGGCTGGGACAACGACGTCTATCGCCCCTGGGGCTGCTGCGGCGGATGGTACGGCGGCGGCTACCGCGGACCCGTCGTCATCGACGACCGGGACATCAATATCGGCAACAGCGTGAACGTCGGCAACCGTGCCACGGCCAGGAACCGGATCGACCGCGATTTGAACGCGAGTCTCGACCGTTCGCGCAGGAACATCTACAACCGCAACGAAAACCGTTCGCGTAATGCCGATCGCGCCGCGGCACTGAGCGACGTGCAGCAGGCGCGCCCGGCGGCGAATCGCACCAACGACGTCTTCGCCGACAGTAACGGCAACGTCGCGCGACGCGGCAACGACGGGTGGCAATCGCGGCAGGACGGGGAGTGGCGAACGGACGCCGTTACCCGCGGCGGTGGAGGCCTGTCAACCGGCACCGACCGCATTTCGCAGCCCGCCATGCAACGGACCGACTTCGACCGGTCCGGGCTCGACCGCGCCTATGCCGCGCGGGAGCACGGCATGAGCCGGCGCATGTCGCGCCCGGGCGGCATGCGCGGATCCATGCGACGGCGCTAGGACCTGGACCAATGGAGTCGCTGCCCCGTATGTGGCTGGAGGCAGAGGGTCCCGAGACCCAGGGACGGGTGCTCGACGCGCAAGACCGTATTGCCGAGGTTCTTTTCGGGCTGATCATGGTGCTCACCTTCACCGGCTCGCTCAGCATCGCCGAGAGCGGAGCCGAAGACGTGCGCACCATGCTCATCGGCGCGCTGGGCTGCAACTTCGCCTGGGGTGTGATCGACGGCTTGTTTTACCTGATGGGCAGCCTCTCCGAAAAAGGCAGGAATCTCAAGCTGTACCAGGCGGTCCGTAATGCCGGCAACGACCATTCAGCGCGCCCTCTGATCGCGAGCGGGTTGCCCCCGATGATCGCCTGGGTGCTCGGCGATGACGAGCTCGACTCCATACATCGTCGCCTGCTCGCCCTGCCCCCGCCGCCCCGCCACGCGTCCCTGGATGCACGGGACTGGGGCGGTGCTCTCGGCGTATTCCTGCTGGTGTTCGTCGCCACGTTTCCGGTCGCCATACCCTTCATCGTCCTGGAGGAGCTCTGGCTCGCGATGCGCATATCCAATGTCATCGCCGTGGCCATGCTGTTCGTCGCCGGTGTGGCGTACGGTCGCTGCATCGGACGCCGGCCGCTGGTGGTCGGCACCGCGATGGTTTTTCTGGGGACGATCGTGGTCGCATTCACTATCGCGCTGGGAGGTTGAGCGCCGGCGTCTCCGGTGCGTCAGAACGCCTTCGTGTCGCGATATGGAGCGGATCGGGCGTCATGCTGGTGCAATTTTCGAGCTCTGACCGCGCCGTCGGGATGAAGGACTGCAAGCTGCTGGTCTCCCTGCTCGCGGCCGCAGTGCTGTCGGCGAGCTGCGGCGGCATGCCTGTGACCCAGATCTCGCTGATGCCGGCTCCGGAGGTGTACGAGGAGGGCAAGATCGATCCCTTCCTCGACAACGATCCTATCAGTCACGGGCAGCAGCCGGGCCTGCTGTACGCCACGGACCGGGCGCCGGTCGATTCCGAGGAAGACGACGGTGACTATTACACCGACGACCGCGGGGGCGCACTCAGGCTCGGCGTGGCGAGCATTCGCGTCGGCATCGACGAGACCATGACCTGGGAAGAAGCACGCCGGGTCTCGCTGCTGAAAAACCGCACGGAGGACTACCCGCTCGAAGTCGACAGGATCAACGAATTCGGGCCGCTGGACAGCACGATCTATGCGTTCGACGACCGGTTCCGCCCCGACCCGGAGCCCGGGCGCCGTTTCGCCGAGGCGATCGACCGCCAGATCGAGCGCTCGGGCCGGCGGGCGGTGTTCATCTACGTGCACGGGTACAAGGTCGTGTTCGAGAACCCGATCCTCGTGGCGGCCGAGCTTTGGCACTTCCTGGGGTACCAAGGCGCGTTCGTCGCGTTCTCCTGGCCCTCGACACCCAGCACGTTCCGCTACTTCGCCGACCTCGAGGACACCGTCGTCGCGGCACGCGACCTCCGCGCGCTGGTCCTGTACATCGCCGCACATACCCAGGCAGAGCGCATTCACATCGTCGGTTACAGTGCCGGCACGCGAGTCGTGACGCAGATGCTGAGCAGCCTCGGGATGTACGGCTATCTGCTGGATCAGGAGGACGTCAGAAAGCGCATAAAGATCGGTAACGTGATCCTCATCGGCAGCGACGTGGACCAGGAGATTCTTGCCGGCAGCCTCCTCGACGGCGGGTTGCGGGTGCCCGATGCATTGACGATCTACCAGTCCTCGACCGACAAGGCGCTTGGCATGTCCCGTTTCGTCTTCGGGCGTGACCGCGCCGGCCAGATCGTCGAGGGGCGGAACATCGGCCCGCGCGCCCGCGAGTTCTTTACGCTCCATCCGGAGCTGCGCTTCATCGACGTCACCGGCGTCGAGGGCGCGGACACCGGCAACGGACACGGCTATTTCCGCAGCAGCCCCTGGGTCAGCAGCGACCTGCTGATGACGCTGATGTACGACCTGGCCCCCGCGCAGCGCGGCCTCGTCAGGCACGGAAACGGTTTCCACTGGCATTTTCCCGAGGACTACATCGCCCGCCTGCGCAGGGCGCTGGCCAAAGCCAATCCTGCTTTCGCCGACACTCCGCGTGACGCGGCCGCGGGCACCGGCGATCAGCGGTAAGGCTCCGCGGCGGCGGGTTGCTCTCCCTCGCGCACCCACGATTGCAGGAGCGTGTAGGTCACGGCAAGCAGGACCGGCCCGATGAACAGGCCGACGACGCCGAAGCCGATCAGCCCGCCGATGACACCCGCGACGATCAGCAGGATCGGCAGGTCGACGCCACGGCGGATGAGCACGGGCTTGAGCACGTTGTCGGCGACCACGACGATCACCGTGAAGACGATCAGCACGGCGCCCCAGACGACGTGATTGGTCCAGAACAGCCAGATGACGGCCGGCGCCAGGACCGGAAGCGGCCCGAGCTGCGCGATGCACAGGATGAACACCGCGGCCAACAGCAGGCCGGGTCGCGGCACTCCCGCGAGCCACAGCCCGATACCGGCAATCACCGACTGCACCAGCGCCGTCACGACGACGCCGGCCGCCACGCCGCGGAGGGCCTGGCCCGCCAGCCGAACGGCGTTCTCGCCGCGCTCTCTGCCCAGGCGGCGGCCGAACCGTAGCACGCCATCGGCCGCCGTTTCGCCGCGGCTGTAGAGAATGCCCACGACGATGACGGTGAGCAGGAAATGGATCGCGACCGAGCCGAAGCCTCCAGTGACACTGAGCGCGAAGCCCGCCGTCTGGCGGGCATAGGGTTTGAGCGCAGCCGTGACCGCAGCGGGGCCGCCCGCAGCCAGTTCCTGCCACTCCGCGGCGATCCTTCGACCCGCCCAGGGGATGCCGAGCAGCCAATCCGGAGGCGGCGGCAGTCCCTCGCTGGCGTACAGGCGCAGAAGGTCGGCTGCCCTGAGCGCCGCGTCGAGAAGAATGCTGACGGCCAGCGTGAACGGGACGATGAACACTGCCAGCATGAAGATGGTCATGACGGCCGTTGCCGGCCCCCTGCGTCCACCCATGCGACGCTGAGCCCTGAGCAGCAGCGGCCAGGTCGCAACGACTATCGTCGTCGCCCAGATGATGGCGCTCAAAAACGGCCTGAGTGTCCAGAGGCTACCGGCGATCAGGAGCGCGATGATCAGGACGACCAGGAACGTGCGCGTCAGGTCCGTGCGGGCCTCGATTCGCACCACCCCGCCACTGCTCGAGCCGGATCCGGACATGCTTCGGGCTCCCGTACGACGCGGAAATCGCCGTTTCAGCAGCGGTTGTCGGAGATTCGCGCTCTCGTGTCCATTGGCTCTTGGTCGCACGCAGCCGGTTGCGGGCGAACGCCGCGCGCGCAAGCCTCTTCCTTAGGCTCACGGCGCCAAGGCGCCGCGAAGACTCACCTGGAAGGCTACGTCCGTGGCCGCATCGTCGAACAGATCCTCGATGACGCTGACGGACAGCGACGCACCTTTCCATGGAAGCTGGAACAGGCCGCCAACCGACAGCTGGATCGAGTTGCCACCGATTTCTTCCAGCTCGCTCTCGTAACTCGCGCCCTGTGCATACAGAACGGTCGCGATGTCGATGCTGCCCGAGGCGTGCCAGACAGCGCCGAGTCCGCCGAAAGCCAAGGTGTCACGCTGGATCTCGCTCAGCACGTCGCCCGAGCCGAGTATCAGCACACCGGCGGATGCGGACAGGTCGATGCGCAGGCGGGACAGGAGCTCGGCATCGGACGCATAGATCGCCAATGAATAATCCGTCGCCCCGCTGCCGAGGAGCTCGTCCGCATCCCCGGTTGGCAGCTTCAATCCGGCTCGCATACCGAGCTGACGCGCCGCGCCAGGCTGCTCGCCGAAAAGCGGAAACGTTGCGTTCAGGCGGATGTCGCCAATACCCCGGCTCGGCGAGTCGAGCTCGAAGCTCGCGAGCTCCGAACTTGCGTAGCGAAATTCCAGCTGATCCCGCGGGCCCGAGCGCTGGCTGTTGGACAGGCCGAACAGGTCGTGCCAGTGCTCGATGGGCGCATCCAGGAAACCGCCCGAGTGGCTGACGAACGGAATGTCGACTCCCAGCACGAGCCGGGTCGAAATCCCGTGCCGCAGCCTCAGGGTGAGGTAGTAACTTTCGCCGTCCAACACCGCTAACTCGGTGGCTGTCGAGCTCGAGTCAGCGTGGTTGGCCACGTCGAGGTCGATGGCGTAGCGGGTTTCTCCCGCGGCCACCGGGGATCCTGCCTCGAAGGCGGGCAGGCCGAAGATCTGCAGAAAAGGATTGTGGCTTCTCACTGCGGGCCAGGGCTCCGGGCCCGCGGTTTGCGCCGTTGCAGCGCCTGGAAACAGAAAGGCAGCAAGCCAGGCCGCGGCATTCCACCGCAGCCGGTCGCCCTCCAATATCGTCGTCATTCCCCGGACACGCACGGAAACGCCGCACTCCATTTATACTGACGATCCTCGTGACGGCCATTTGACCATGCGCACGCTCCTGCTGGCAGTCCTCGCGTTCGCCACGACATCGACGGCGGCCCTCGAGCCCTTGCCCGAATTCGAAGCGACCTATGCCGTCCGTTACGGGCTGCTGAGCGGCACGCTGGTGCTGCGCCTGAACCGTCGCGGCGATGGCTGGCTCTACGAGACCTCGATACAACCCAAAGGCCTTGCCGCCCTGTTTGCACGAGGCACCATCCAGGAACGGACGAATCTCGTCGAGACTGGCGGGACCATCCGGCCTATGGCCTACGAGAGAACCGACACGATCGCAGACCCGGCGCGCACCGCCCGCTACGTCTTCACGGACGACCGCGTCTCGGGAATCTACAAGGGGCAGAAGATCGATGCGCCGATGGAACCCGGCGGGCAGAACCGGATTTCCGTGCAGATCGCCGTGATGTACGCACTGCGTACCGGTAGCCGGGTCGCGAGTTTCGCCGTTTTCGACCGCTCACGCTGGAAAACGTACCGGTTCGAGCTGTTCCCGAACCGGATGGTGAAGACCGATTCGGGCCGCTTCGACACCATAGAAGTCCGCTACAGCTCACCCGGAGACGAAAAGGCCTCATCGTTGTACTTTGCTCCGTCGCTCGAATTCCTGCCGGTACTGATCGTCTACAGTGAAGACGGCAAGATAAAGTCCCGTGCCCAGCTCACCGACTATCGGATCAAAGGGAACTGACAACCCCGGCAGCCGCGATCGCAGTGCCTGCGAATCAGCGCGTTGACGTGTTTCGGCTCCCGAGGTTCTTATCGAGGAATTCACGGAACAGCGTTGCCCAGCGGCGGGCAGCTTGCTCGACGCTCGGCCAGTCGGTCTGCGTGCCTGCGCCGGTCGCGAAGGTCGGGGCCGAAGCACTGTCCGCCGCGCGGGCGAGGGCCTCCCCGGACTCCGAATCCTTGAGCTCCATGAGGAAGACCAGCGATCCGGGCCGGGCCATGTCGCGCAAATCGGGGCGCATGTCCAGAACCTCCGGACCGCTCCCGGCGCGCAAGTCGATAAGCGTGGGTTGCACAGCCATCGTCCGGGGCCCCGCATGGTCCGTGATTGAGTAGCCCCCGAGCTCGGCCATGAACGCTTCACGGAAAATGCCGCGCAGGCGCTGCATGTCCGCGGTGGACGACGGAGCGTTCTCGGGAAAATAGATGCCGGCATCCAGAATCAGCAAAGTGTCGTACTTGCTGAAGTCGGCTCCGCTTGCGATTTGCGCGGACTGGACTTGCGCGTCCTTTTTGACGTTGAAGCTGCGGGTCTCGGTCGCCGTGCAGGCACACACGCAGCCTGCAGAGACGACGAGAATGATGCCGCGCATGATTCGATACGAGGTAATGGCGTTCACGTCGGCTCTCCCGTGCGATGGCTTGCGCTGGCTGATCGCGACCAGTGCACAATGCGAATGACCGCCACACGGCATCACCAATCGCTGGTTCCGGCTATGCCCCCATGGGCCAATGTTCCCCCGGGCTGCCGTGAGCCATGCTTATGGTTTGGGGTGCGGATCTCCGACCGGCGCTCGATAGCTTTCCCCCGGAGAGCGAGCCCATAGCGGTCCGTTGCCCTTCCGGGCCCCTCTTCCCCTTCCTCCGCTCCGCCTCCACACCGACCTGGAGGCTCGGCCGAGCCGGTCGTCACCCGATTCGACGCTCAAGCACGCGGGATATGGCATTTCGCCATTTGCCACAACCGGCGAACGGGTTGAGGCATCAGACCAGTACGACTCACATGTTCCTGCCTCAGTTATTCGGTAGCCCGGAATTGGCGCGACGGAGGACAAAATCATGCATTCGGCAGCTGAGCAAAGGCCGGTCATGCTTTTCCGGCATGTCCGGCGGGGCCACAGGCTTGAAGCCCTGGCGTTTGCGCTCTGGTTTACCGCCGGCTGCGCCGTGCCCCCGGTAGACGAAGCGGAGAAATACGAACGCGAAGACGCCCGCATCAGGGCAACCGAGCAATTCGAGGCGATGCAACGGGCCTGCCGCGCCTCGGGTGGCGTGGTCATTTTCGAGGGAGGCTGGGGCCGCGCGACACACCCGACGCCCGCCGACCTGCGCAGGGCGACGTGCGCGTCGCGTGCGACGCTGAGGAGTTGGTAACAGCGAGGCGCCAAGTCGCCGTAGCTTGGAATGCAAACGGCGGTTGCTTTCGCGCGCCGCCGCAGTGTCGAAAATCAGGGTAGCGGGGGCAGGATTTGAACCTGCCTGCGATGCGTAGTTCGCGACACCTCCTATCGGTCACCCGATTCAATCAAGTCACGGATCGAGCGCACGGGCATCAAGAGCCGAAGGGATTGCGGCAACGGCACAAATCCGTGCGCCGCGTAAAACCCGGCGGCTCTCTGGTCGAGAGCATCGACAACGACCATGGACGACCCGACGCTGTCGGCGCTCAGATACGCACGCTCCAGCGCATCGGCGAGGAGCAGGGATCCCAGACCCATCCCCTGATGATCTCGCGCTACGGCGAGGCGGCCGATGAGCGTCGCGCTGACGAGGGGATAGCGTGGCACGAACTTGCGCGC
>CAZBGV010000143.1:0-7249 GCA_964491485.1 uncultured Woeseiaceae bacterium
TCGGCCCCTTGGGGCCACCCATGGGCCCCTCGGGATATCGATCGGCCCTTCGATACCCATCGAATTGCGGCCTCGGCCCCTCCGAGTGGGCGCGGTAGCGACCGGGAAACCCGTGCGTCCGCCTTTCGTCTCAGCTGCGCGCGCCGGTGGCGGCCTTTCGGGGCAGGCACCAAAAGACGACAATGCACCTGTCGATCACTCGCTCGGGCGGGAACCGCCGAGCCAGGACACCCATCAAATATTCAAAATGGCCGAAACAACCATGAACCAGCCCCGCCACGCGCGTCAGCCGATCTGGGGACTCGTGCTTTCCGGAGGGCGGAGTCGCCGGATGGGGCGAGACAAGGCCCTCCTCGAGCAGGACGGCCGCACCGCGCTCGACCGCGCCGTCGCGCTGCTCGCACGCCATCTCGAGCGAGTCTTCGTCTCCGTTCGTCCCGACCAGGCGACGGATGCGGTGCGTGCCCGCTACGACCAGATCGTCGATCGCTACGAAAATATCGGTCCCGCCGCCGGCATCCTGTCCGCGCTGGAGGCGTACCCGAACGTGGCCTGGCTGGTCCTGGCCTGCGACCTGCCGAACGTCGAGGATGCGACCCTCACGAGCCTGCTGAACAGCCGCTCACAGCGGCCCTTTACCGCGTTCCGCAGCAGCCGCGACGGCTTGCCCGAGCCGCTGTGCGCGATCTACCGTCCAGCAGCGCGCCCGCTGGTCGCCGGGTTTGTCGGCGAGGGCGTCGTCTGCCCGCGCAAGATGCTGATTCGCTCCGATTCAGAGCTTCTGGAGCTTCCCTTCCCCGACTCGCTCGAGAACGTGAACACGCCCGAGGATCTCGAGCGTCTCCGGAGCAACGCATTATGAGCAAGCGCATTACGGTGCGTTACTTCGCATCGTTCCGCGAGCGTGCCGGCACCGAAAGCGAAACCCTCCTGATCGACGCCGCCACGACCCGCGACGTCTTCGAACGCGTTCGCGCCCGCATTGGCCCGACAGAGCCGCTCGGGCACTGCAAGGTCGCCGTCAACGACGAGATGACGGGTTGGGACACCCACGTGCAGGACGGTGACACCGTCCTCCTGTTCCCGCCGGTCGCGGGTGGCTGACATGCTGCGCATCACGCGCGAGCCGATCCGTCCCGACGCGCTGCGCGCCGAGCTCGTCGATCCGGCGGCGGGCGCATTCGCCGCATTCGAAGGCTGGATACGCAACGTGAACGAAGGTCGCGATGTTCTGCGGCTGGAATACGAAGCTTACGAGCCGCTCGCGATCAAGGAAGGGGAAAAGATCATCGCCGAAGCTCGCGAACGCTGGCCGATCCTGCACGCTGCCTGCGTGCACCGGCACGGGTTGCTCGAGATCGGCGAGTGCGCCGTCTGGGTCGGAGTCTCGTCCGCCCATCGCGACGCAGCCTTCCATGCCTGCCGCTACGTCATCGATCAGGTCAAAGTGCGATTGCCGATCTGGAAAAAGGAACACTACGCGGACGGCCGTTCCGGGTGGGTCAACTGCCAGCGCTGCGCGGAGCACACCGACCACCGATAAAGCAGTCGGCCGCCAGTCATTCCCGGCCCATGAAGCGGCGCGGTTCTTTCTCCGACCAGGTCAGGGCAGCCGCCGCAAGTCTTCGGGCCGGTCCACGTCGACCGCCGCCGGCTCGAAGCGGACGCTCTCAACCCGCGCGCCGGCGCGCCCGATCACCGCTCGCGCCCCGCGATCCCCGGAAAGCCCGGCGAGCTGCCCGATGCAAGCGGCCGGGAACAGTGCCGGCGGGCCGAGCACGCCGGCGAAGGTCGTGGCGACGATGGCTTCCGGCGTCCGTTGCCAGCGCGCAATGAGTGCCGCGATGTGCTCCGCCGTGACGAGCGGCTGGTCCGCCAGCATGATGACCACCGCCTCGGCGGCATGGCGCACCGCCCCGGCCCCGAGCGCGATGGAGCCGCCGATCCCGGAGCGCCAGCCCGGGTTGCGGACGAGGAAGCCCGCGAGCGGGGCGCAAGCGTCGAACACTGCTTGCCAGTTGCTGCCCGCCACGAGCACGCTGCGTGCGCCGCATACTGCCTCTGCGGCGCGCATGGCGCGGGCCGCGAGCGGTTGCCCGCGCCAGGTCTGCAACAGTTTGTCGCCCCCGAAGCGGCTGCCGCCACCGGCGGCGAGGACCACGGCGAAAACCCCGGACGATGGCATTGCCCGCGTAGCGAACCCGCTGAAAACCGCAGTCTCGCCGCCCTGGGTCATGCGCGCAATGGCTCCCTACCACAGCAAAGCGCCATCTGCACCCTTGCTCCGCCGTCGCGTTGTGTGTATCTGTGTTCTGCCGGACGGACAAGGAAACGGCGTTGCACGTCATAAAATCCATAGAAGATGCGAAGGCCCTGGAGGGTACCGAGGTCGGGCTCTCCGAGTGGATCGAGATCGACCAGGCGCGCCTCGACAAATTCGCCGAGGCGACCGGAGACTACCAGTGGATCCACGTCGATACCGAGCGTGCCGCGCGCGAGCTGCCAGGCGGGCGGACCATTGCGCACGGCTATCTCACGCTGTCGCTCATTCCCGCGTTGACGGGGCAGTTCGTGCGTGTCGAAAATCTCACCCGGGCCCTGAACTACGGCTGCAACAAAGTGCGTTTCTATTCCATGGTGCCGGTCGGCAGTCGCGTCAGGGCTCGCGCCGTCGTCAAGCAGGCGCGCCAGCGCGCCGGCGCGCTGCATCTCGTGTCCGAGATCACCGTCGAGATCGAAGGCGAGCGCAAGCCCGCCTGTGTCGCCGAGACGATTGGCATGTATTTTTTCGAGCAGCCCGGCGGCGAGCAACTCACTGGATCATGACCTCCCGGGCCGCGCCCGCGGCAGGCAGCGAGCACTGCGCCGGCACCGTCGTTCTGTTACATTGCCCGAACAATGTCGCGTACCTGATCAATTGGGGGAATCCATGCGCGGCCTGATGATGAACATGCCATTGCTCATCTCCGCAATCGCCCGGCACGCGGAGACGAATTTCGGCGATCGGGAGATCGTCTCCGTGACCCACGATTGCCCGCTGCATCGCTATCGCTATGCCGATTGCATCCGCCGCGCTCGCCGCCTTGCGAATGCACTCGATCGCCTGGGCCTCTCGCGGGGCGATCGTGTCGCCACGCTCGCGTGGAACGACTACCGGCATCTCGAAGCCTACTACGGGATCGGCGGCGCGGGTTACGTGTGTCACACGATCAACCCACGGCTGTTCGCCGACCAGATCGCATTCATCATCAACCACGCGCAGGATCGCTGGATCTTCACCGATCCGATGTTCCTGCCGCTGCTCGAGAAAATCGCCGACAAAATCCCGAATGTCGAAGGCTACGTCGTGCTGACCGACGATGCGCACATGCCGCAGACCTCGTTGCCGGGCGCGCGCTCCTACGAAGCCCTGCTCGCTGCCGAGCACGATGACTACGTCTGGCCCGTGCTCGATGAGAACGACGCGGTCTCGCTCTGCTATACATCGGGGACGACCGGCGATCCCAAAGGCGTGCTCTACAGCCACCGCTCGACGGTGCTGCATGCGTATGCCGCCGTCGCCCCTGACGTGATGGGTTTCTCGACGCGCGACTGCGTGCTGCCGGTCGTGCCGCTGTTCCATGTCAATGCTTGGGGCACGCCGTATTCCGCCCTGATGGTCGGCGCCAAGCTCGTCTTCCCCGGCAGCAAGATGGGCGACGGGGAGACGCTGTACCGCCTGATCGAATCGGAACGGGTGACGGCGGCGCTTGGCGTGCCCACTATCTGGTCCGCGCTGCTCCAGTACGCGGCCAGGACGGGCCAGCGCTTGAACTCGCTGCAGCGGACCTGCATCGGCGGTGCGGCCGTGCCCGAATCGATGATCCGTGAATTCCAGGACAAGCACGGCGTCGAAGTCAGGCAGGGTTGGGGCATGACGGAGATGAGCCCGATCGGCACCGTGAACACGCTCAAGGCGGGCATGCAGGACCTGCCGCCGGACGAGATCGTGAAGATCAAGGCCAAAGCGGGCCGCGGAGTCTTCGGCGTCGAGATGCGCATCGTGGACGACGCCGGCAAAGTGCTGCCGTGGGATGGCGAAGCTTTCGGCGCGTTGCAGGTGCGCGGTGCCTGGATCTGCAGCGGCTATTTCCGCTTGTCGCACTGTACGGCCATGACCGACGACGGCTGGTTCGACACCGGCGATGTCGCGACCATCGATCCGGACGGCTTCCTCAATATCACCGACCGGACCAAGGACGTCATCAAGTCGGGTGGCGAGTGGATCAGCTCGATCCAGCTCGAAAACATCGCCGTGGGACACCCCGCCGTGCAGGAAGCCGCGGTCGTCGCGGTGCCCCACGAGAAATGGGCGGAGCGACCGTTGCTCGTGATCGTGAAAGTGGAGGGCGCGGAGGTGACCCGCGAGGAATTGCTCGCCTGGTTCGACGGCAAGGTTGCGAGCTGGTGGGTGCCCGACGACGTTGTGTTCGTGGACGAGATCCCGCACACCGCGACGGGCAAGATCCGGAAGACCGAGCTGCGCCGCCGCTTCGCCGAATACACGCTGCCATGCGCTGCCCGCGAGACGGTACATGGCTGAGGCCGCAAGACTTTATGGCATGCGCGCCGTCGTTACGGGGGCCGGCGACGGTATCGGCGAGGCGATCGTGCGCACGTTCGTGAAGCACGGCGCGGAGATCCTCGCCGTCGACGAGCCGGGTTCCGGTGTCGAAGGCGTGTTCCGCCGCGTGCAGGGCGTCATCCCCCTGGCCATGCCGGCGGATGCGTCCCTGCCCGTGCGCCTCGCGAAAGTGAGCAAGGAGGAGCTCGGCGGCGCGGATATCCTGGTCAACAACTTCGCGCGCCACGTCGACGGCACCGCGGAGCCGGCGGCCGTCCTCGCACGGTTGCTCGACTACATCCGTGCCACGTCGCAGGAGATGCTGGCGCTGCTGAAGCGCAGCCCGGCCGGACGCGTCATCAACGTGGGTTTTCTAGCGAGCGCGTTCGGGCCCGAAGGCGAGGCCGCAGTCGGGGAAGCCGAGACCGCGATTGCGGCGCTGACCGCTGAGCAAGCCGCCGAGTTCGGCAGCCATGGCATCAACGCGAGCTACATTCAACCCGGCGCGATCATGACTCCGCAAAGCCGGCTGGTGTTCGACGCGGACAAGGCCTTCCGCGACCGCTGCATTCGTCGTTCTGCCGCCCGCCGATTGGGCGAGCCGCTCGACGTCGCCAAAGTGGCGCTGTTCCTTGCTTCCGGCGATGCCGTGTTCGTGAGCGGCACCGGTATCGCCGTGCACGGCGGCATCATGCCCGGCATGGAAGGCGACTGAACCGGACTCGTGGCCCCCGTTCTCGCCGATCTGCTGGGCCTGCTGCGTCTCGAGCGCATCGAGGAGAACATCTTTCGCGGCGAGAGCCGTGATATCGGCGGTGAGCAGGTCTTCGGCGGCCAGGTGCTCGGTCAAGCGCTGTCCGCCGCGGACCAGACGATCGATGTGGGCGAGCGTACCGCTCACTCGCTGCATGCGTACTTTCTGCGGCGCGGTGACGTGCGCGCGCCAATTGTGTACGAGGTCGACCGGCAACGTGACGGCGGCAGCTTCTCCGTGCGGCGCGTCGTCGCGATTCAGCACGGGCGTCCGATCTTCAACCTCGCGGCGTCGTTCCACAAGCATGAGGAAGGGCTCGAGCACCAGGCGCCGATGCCGGAGGTCGAGGGACCGGACGGGCTGAAGGACGTCACGAGCGTGCCGGCGGACGTGGTTGCCGCACTGCCGGAGAAGCTCCGGCGCTATCTCCTCGAGAAGAGACCGTTCGAGTTCCGCCCCGTCGACCCGGTGAATTTCGTCCATCCCGAGGTGCGGCCGCCGGTGAAGCATCTCTGGATTCGCGCCGTTGACCGGCTGCCGGACGATCCCGGGCTGCATCAACAGCTGCTCGCTTACGTCTCGGATTACGAGCTCCTCGGCACGTGCATCCTGCCGCACGGGTTCTCTTTCGGGCAGGGCAACCTGCAGATGGCGAGTCTCGACCACGCTCTGTGGCTGCACAGGCCGTTCCGGGTCGACGATTGGCTGCTCTACTCATTCGACAGCCCGAACGCCTACGGTGCGCGCGGACTCGCACGCGGCCAGTTCTTTACGCGCGGCGGGGAGCTGGTCGCCTCGGTCGCACAGGAGGGCCTGATCCGCGTGCTGGAGCACGGCGGCAAGAAGCCTCGCCGTTCCGACCCGCGCCTGCAGGCCTGATGCCCGCCGCGGGCGGGTGGCCTATTTCGACTTTGCCTGGTTGGCGACCGCGGCAGTCGCGGCGGCTACGGCTCCGGGGTCGCCCAGGAACTCGCGATGCACGGGGACGAGGGCGTCGTCGAGCTCGTACGCGAGCGGGATGCCGGTCGGAATGTTGAAACCCGTGATGTCCTCGTCCGAGATGCGATCGAGCATCTTGACGAGCGCGCGCAGGCTGTTGCCGTGGGCGGCGACGAGCACGTTGCGGCCGCGCCGCAGCTCGGGTGCGATGAGCTCTTCCCAGCAGGGCTGCACACGCGCCAGCGTGGTCTTCAGCGACTCCGTTGCGGGCAGGTTGGCAACGCCGCGATAGCGGACGTCATGCGACGGGTGCCGTTCGTCGTCGGGATCGAGCGGCGGCGGAGCCGTCGCGTAGCTGCGCCGCCAGATGTGTACTTGCTCCTCGCCGTACTTCGCCGCGGTTTCGGCCTTGTTGAGGCCCTGGAGGGCGCCGTAGTGCCGCTCGTTGAGGCGCCAGTCGCGCACGACCGGGATCCACATGCGATCGAGCTCGTCGAGCATCAGCCACAGCGTGCGGATCGCCCGTTTCAGGACGGACGTGAAGGCGATATCGAATTCGTAGCCGGCCTCGCGCAGGCAGCGCCCGGCGTCGACCGCCTCTTTCCGCCCCAGCTCGGTCAGGTCGACGTCGGTCCAGCCTGTAAACAGGTTCTCGAGATTCCACGTGCTCTGGCCGTGGCGGCACAGGACGAGCTTTCCGGGCATCGGACCTCCTGATCAGTGAAACGGGCGCAAACTTCGAATTATTCCCGAAATCGTCAATCCGGGACACCCATCAAAGCGGCGAATTCTCCAAATCCGGGACACCCATCGGATCGACGAATTCGGAGACGTCCTTCTCCCGGAATCGCCAGGGCAGGTTCTCAGGCTGACTGGGAGCCGGCTGATTCTTCTGGACAGCGCTCCAGGAGCGTTGGATGTCCTCCGAGGAACATGGGTGTCCCGAATTTGCC
>CAZBGV010000143.1:7349-8523 GCA_964491485.1 uncultured Woeseiaceae bacterium
TGGGCGTCCTGGATGGGCGTCCCGGACGGGCGTGCCCGGATCTCCGCGGGTCTAACCCCTCCCGTCCCGGTTCGCTGGGGGCCTGGGATTCGATAGGGGCCTGGGATTCGATGGGTGTCCCGGATTCAGCTGCTGATGAGCTTGCGGAGCTCCTGGGAGGCGACGGAGAGGGCGGCGAAGTCGACTTCGTGGCGGAGTTTCATCTCGGAGAGGATGGACTGGAGTTTCTGCGCGCCGGTGCGGTGTTTGCGCATCCAGCGCTCGAAGGTTTCGACGGGGTCCTTGCTGCGGCCGCGCAGGAGCGTTGCGGCGAGGTCGCGGCGGATGCGGTAGAACTCCTCGCGCAGGTTGCCGCGGGCCATGGCCTGCCAGCGGCCTTCGACGGGCAGTGCCTCGACGGCGCGGTGCAGCCAGATGATGCCGAGCTGGTCACTGAGAGCGGAGTACATCTTCGCCGTTTCGAGCACGTCCTTCTTCTGCAGCCGCGACAGGTCCGCGATGTCGAGCCCGCCGCGCGTCAGTAACAGCGCCGCCATGCGGCGGGCCAGGCGCTCGGGCACGCCGCGCCGGATGTGCTCGTCGGCCACGAGCTTCTGCCGATCGCGCGAAGTGCCGGTCACGATGCCGAATACGCGGCCGTAAATGGTCGACAGCCCGGGCTTCAGGTGCTCGACCGCCGCAACGATGTCCAGGTCGTCGCCGAAGCGATCGATGATCCAATAGCACGCGTGCCGCAGCACACGGCTGACTTCGAACATCATGCTGTGCTGAATCGTCGCCGGGACTTCGTTGTCCAGCGCCTCGATCTGCCGCCAGATGTCGCTCGCCTCACTGACCTCGCGCGCCACGACATAAGCGCGCACGATCGTCGTCGTACGCGCGCCGGTCTCGCGCCGCACGCGCTGCACGAAGGCCGGGCCCATGCGGTTCACGATGTTGTTCGCGATCAGCGTGGCAAGTATCTCGCGGCTCAACCGATGCGTCGGAATCAAGTCCGCGTAACGTTTACGCAGCAGCGGCGGGAAATAGCGCTGGGGGTCGATGGTCAGGAAGTCGACCAGGCTTTCTCCCGAAGCGGTGAGCCCGTCGTACAGGTCGATCTTCGCGTAACTCAGGATTACCGCCATCTCCGGCCGCGTGAGCCCCTGCTTGCGGTGCCGCCGCTCCTCGATCT
>CAZBGV010000144.1:0-8433 GCA_964491485.1 uncultured Woeseiaceae bacterium
GCGCTCGCGGCCCGCATCTTCAGAACCGAATCGCCCGGCCACACGCTGCAGCCGACCGCGCTGGTCAACGAAGCTTTCCAGCGCCTGATCGGCGCCAACGTCACGTGGCAGGACCGCACGCATTTCTATGCGCTCTCCGCGCGCCTCATGCGGCGCATCCTCGTCAATCATGCAAAGGCCAAGAAGTCCGCCAAGCGCGGAGGCGGGGCGCTGAAAGTGACGCTTCACGATGACAGCGCCGGCACCGATGCGGACAGCGACTCCGACGTCATTGCGCTGGACATGGCGCTGGAGGAGCTCACAAAATTCGATCGGCGCAAGGCCGAGATACTCGAGCTGCATTACTTCGGCGGCTTGACTTACGTCGAGCTGGCGGAGTTGATGCGGCTTGCGGAGTCCACGATTCACCAGGAGCTCCGCACCGCGAAGGCATGGCTGCGCAGTCGCCTCGGCTGAGCGGATGAATCCCGAGCTCTGGGAACAGGCCGAGGCGCTCTTTCTGCGGTGCGCCGACCTGCCTCCGGCGGAACGCGACGCATTGTTGCAACAGGCCTGTGCAGGCAATCCACTGCTTCGCTCCACGGTCGAGGATCTGCTGCGCGGCGATCGGGCTTCCGACGGCTATCCGGATGCCGTGGGCCGGGCTGCCAGGAACCGGATTGGCGCGGAGACGTATCGCCAGGGTACCCGGATCGGCGCGTACACGATCGAATCGCGAATTGCGGAAGGCGGCATGGGCGTCGTCTACCTCGCCAGGCGTTCCGATAGCCGCTTCGAGCAGCGGGTGGCGATCAAGCTGCTCGCGTCCGCCTTCGCGACGCGCGATTTGCGGCAGCGGCTCGTCGCGGAGCGGCAGATTCTCGCAAACCTCAGCCATCCGCACATCGCCAGCCTGCTGGACGGCGGGGAGACGGAGGACGGGGTTCCGTGGCTCGCCATGGAATACATCGACGGGATGCCGATCGACGAGTACTGCGATGGCGGACGATTGACGATCGATCAGCGGATCGCATTGTTCGTGCAGATCTGCGCAGCGGTGAGTTATGCGCACGCGAACCTCGTCATTCACCGCGACCTGAAGCCTTCCAACATCCTGGTGACGCGAGACGGTGTGCCGAAGCTGCTGGACTTCGGCATCGCCAAGCTCATCGCCTCCCCGGCCTCCCCCAGAGACATGGCGCTGACGATGGAAGGCGCGCGCCTGCTCACGCCGCGGCATGCCAGCCCGGAGCAGATCCGGGGCGAGCCGATCACGGTCGTGAGCGACGTCTACAGCCTGGGACTCCTCTTATACGACCTCCTCTGCGGCAGCTTTCCCTGCAATATCGCGAGCTCCACCAGCGCGGCCGAGATCGAAAGGCGCATCCTCGAAGAGGAGCCGCGTGCGCCGAGCTCGAGTCTTGCCGACGACCCGTGCGCGGCGGACGTTGCCGGGAGCCGCAGCACGACCGTGCCGGACCTGCGCCGGCGCCTGCGCGGCGATCTCGACACGATCGCCCTGAAGGCACTTCGCAAGCGGGCCGCGGATCGCTACGCGACTCCGCGCGAGCTCATCCAGGACCTCGAGAACGCCGCCGCTCACCGGCCGATCCTGGCCCGCCCCGCGACCCGGGCGTACCTGCTTTCGCGCTACTGGCGACGGCATCGGACGGCGGCTGCCGGCGTGCTCGCGACCTTGCTCGCGCTGATCGGCGGCGCGACCTTCGCGACGATCGAATACTTCCGCGCGAGCGCCGCCGAGCGACAGGCGGTGGCCGAAGCGGCCCATGCGAACGCCATCTCCGAATTCCTCGTGAGCCTGTTCCAGGAAGCACATCCCGACACTTCCGCCGGCAACGAGCGTTCCGTGCGCGAGATTCTCGCGATCGGCCGCGAGCGCGCCGACAAGGAGCTCGCCGGTTCACCCGTCACGCTGGCCAAGGTGCTGGAAACCCTGTCCGGGGTGTACAAGGGTCTGGCCGATTATCCCCAGGCGGAAGAGTTGCAGCGGCGCGCGCTGGACCTGCACCGCGCCGCGCTGCCCGCGGACCGCGCCGGCGAAGCCCGCCTGTTGAACGATCTGGGCGACATCCTGCGCATCCAGTCGCAGCACGAGCGCGCGGAAACGCTGATCCTGGAGGCACTCGACATTCATGAATCGCTCGGCGAGATCAGCGACGCATGGGCCGACGCGCTGAACAACCTGGGACTGGTGTACGAAGAGATGGGGCGCCAGGACGAGGCGACGTCGCGGCTGCTCGCAGCCCTCGAGATGCGGCGCCGGCTGTTCGAGGCGCCGCACGAGAAGATCGCCAACAGCCTGAACAATCTCGCCTGGCACTATGCCCGGGGCGTCGACCTCGCCGCGGCGGAGCGCTACGCGCTCGAGGGGGTCGAGATGCGCATCGCCGTGCACGGCGAGGTGCACCCGCGGGTAGCGGCGGCGCTGATGCTGCTCTCGCGGGTCTACAAGCAGCAAGGGCGCTGGGACGACGCCGAACGCACGGCGCGGCGGAGCGTCGCGATCGCCAGGCAGATTTTCGACGACGGACACCCGGACCTGACCTTTCCGCTGTACGAGCTGGCCGACGTGCTGCATGCCAGGGGCAAGCTCGCGGAGGCGCGAGACCTGTTCGGGCAAATCGTGGCCTGGGAACGCGTGAGCCTCGGGCCCGAGAGCCACGATTTCGGCATGTCGCTCAAGGCGTACTCCGGCGTCCTGTTCGATCTCGGGCGTTATGGGGAAGCGGAGCCGATGCTCGATGAGGCACTGCGCATATTCCAGGCGTTGCCCGGCGGCAGCGCGCGCGGCCTGCAGGCGACCGAGACCCTGCTGGGCCGGCTCTACATCGCGACCGGCCGGCTGGACGCTGCGGCCCGGATGCTCGGCGCCGACCGCGACGGGCTTGCGGCCGGCGCCATGCTCGATTCCCGGCGGCTGGCGCTGGCCGATTGGTTCCTCGCCATGCAGCGGCCGGAAGCCGCCGCCGGGGTGCTCGGGCAGGTCGCCGATTCGCCCGAAGCGCTCTTCGCCAAAGCCCGCGCGCTGCGCGCCCGCGGCGAACCGGAAGCGGCAATTCCGCTGCTCGACCAGGTGCTCCTCGAGTTGCACGACCTGTGGGGCACTCCGCACTGGCAGGCCGCACGCGCGCGCGCGGAGCTCGGACGGGCGTACCTCGATACCGGCGCGGTGGACGCGGGACGCGATGCCCTCGAAGCCGCTCGCGCCGCCTTGGCGGAACAGCTCGGAACGGCGCATCCGGAGGTCGCCCGGCTGGACGCCGAGTTGCTCGACCTGGGAGCGGCCGTGCGCTGACCGGACCGGTTCGTTCCCGTCGAGGCAACCGAAAGCCCCGCCGGGGTAAATCCCCCGTTTTGCTGCTTACCCCTGCAAGAACAACACGGAAATCGGATCCGTGAGGGGTACCGGCATGTCTTTACAGGATTCGCGCTCGCGGCCCGGGAACCTGGTCATCACCATCCTGGCGTGTGTTTTTGTCGCCGGCTGCAACGAGACGACGGAAACCGTCGTGGCGGCCCCGAGCCCGAGTGGCGAAGGGAACACCGGCAGCCCGGCACCCGCGCTCGCCCTGGCCAGTGCCGTCTCGACCGGCAACACGTCGGTGCTCGTCACCTTCACCACGCCCGTGACCGACAGCGCGGAAGCGCCCCGGAGCTACACCATCGAGGCGGCCGAGCCCGGCTCCTCGGGTTTCGTCGAAGTCACGGGTGCGGCTCTCGGCGCCGACGGGCTGCGGGTCGAGCTCACGACGCTCGCCCAGTCCGGCGTCGCGTACCGGCTGCGGGCGGCGGGAATCGTCGCCGTCGAGGGCGGATCGATCATCGCCGACGGGGGCGGCGTCACGTTCACCGGCACGCCGCCCACGGGCACGGCGACCGACACGGACGGAGACGGGCTGCCCGATGCCAACGAGCAGGCGGGCTGGCAGATCACCGTGTTCCGGGCCGACGGCACGGTCGTCAATCGTCACGTGACCAGCTCGCCGACCAGCGCGGATACGGACGACGACGGAATGTCCGACGAAGCCGAACGGCGCGCCGGTGCCGATCCGCGCGACGGCGACACCGATCATGACGGCTTGCCCGACCGGGACGAAGCGGAGCGCTACTTCACCGGTCCGACGCGGCAGGATACCGACGGCGATACGGTGACCGACGGCGACGAGGTCAACCGCAACGGCACGTCACCGCTGCTGGCCGACACGGACGGCGACCAGTATTCCGACTACGAGGAGCTCTTCGAGCTCGGCTCGCATCCGCTGATCGCGGACGTGCCGGAGGCGCGCATCGAGTTCGCCGGCGATCTCGACCTGCGCCTCAACGTGGAATACGCGGACGGGACCAGCATCAGCACCCAGGACGGCACGCGCCTCAGCCGGGCGGATTCCAGCAGCCTGAGTTTCACCGACAGCGTCGTCAACCAGGAGACGACCGAGCTTGGGGGCAAGCTGGGCGGGGGCGCGAAAGACGCCATCTCCGGAGAAGTCTCGGCCGCCCGGAAATACATGCACGAGGAGACCGTCGCCTGGACCGAGGGCTCCAGCCTCGAGGTGAGGAAGGAGTCGGAGCGCATCCGCAACTTCGGCCGCAACCGCACCGAGAGCGCCTCGAGCGGCACGATCGGCATGGGCGTCCGGATCCGCAACGTCGGCGACGTCGCGTTCACGCTCAAAAATCTCGTCGTCTCGGTGCTGTTACGCGATCCGGTACGACGCAACGGCTTCAAGACGCTCGCGACGCTGAACCTGAACGAGACGCTGCTCGGGGATGGCGTTACGCTCGGCCCGTTCAACGGCCAGACCGGCGTTCTGCAAATCGCGAACACGGAAGCGAATGCCGCGCTCGTCAAAGACCTGCTCGCCGATCCGACCGGGATCGTGCTCGAGGTCGGCACCTTCGACCTGCTGGACTCGGAGAACCGCAACTTCGCGTTCCTCGCGGAAGTGACGAATGCGCGCACCGCCCTGATCACGGTCGATTACGGCGACGGCCGCGTCGAGCGCTACCGGGTGGCGACCGGTGTGGCCCGGCGCGACGACGGCACGCCCGCCGGCGTATCGCTCGGACATGCGCTGCGGGAGATCATCGGCCTCGATTACGCAACCGATCGCGGCGAGGTGCTGGCAGGCGATCCGGCGATCGCCACGGTCGAGCAGCGCCTCGTGCGGGTGGGTGACGTCGTCAACGATCCGGGATCGTCGAGCGCGTGGGTCGTGCTCGGCTCGCGCGACGCGCTCGTCGCACCCGGGCTCGATTTCGACGACATCCTCCTCGAGGGCCGCGACAGCCTTTTCCTGGCCTACATTACCGATGCGGACGGCGACGGATTGTCGGCACGGGAGGAGTTCCTGTATCGCACGAAGGACTCGGAACCGGATACGGATGGCGACGGCCTGAGCGACTTCGAGGAGGTCAAGACCGGCTGGACGGTCACGCGCGCGGACGTGCAGACCGTCCACTCCGATCCTCTCTCGGCCGATGGCGACCGCGACGGATTGACCGATCTCGCGGAACGCGACAGCGCGACCGGGGCCACCGACCCGCTGGACCCGGACAGCGACGATGACGGCCTGTGCGACGGACCGGGCACGCCGACCGCCCCGTCCGGGGACGTCTGCCGGCGCTCCAACCGCGACCCGAATCCGCTGGAGCCGGCCCGGACCACGCCACCGGTCCTATTAGGACTCACGCCCGAGCCCGCGGAGACGGGCGCGCCGGCGCAGGGCCCCATCGACGCCTTGTTCGACCAGCACCTGGCGGACGACGCGCGTTTCGCGGTGCATGGCCTGATGAGCGGGCGGAAGCTCGGGTCGTACGGCTTCGGCGGGTCGCGCAGCACGCTGCGGTTCACGCCGCAAACGCCTTTCCTGCCCGGGGAGGAAGTGTCCGTGCGGCTGACGAGCGACGTCCGCAACGTGGACGGGATCGCGCTCGACCCGCCGCTCGTCCTGCGCTACCGCACGGGCGTGATCGATACCGGCAGCGGAGGCCACTTTGCCGCGCCGTCGTCCACCGTGGCGTGGCGGAGCGCATTCGGGGCGCTGGAGCACGCCGCGCTGGTGAGCGCGGACTGGAACGGCGACGGCATCCCCGACGTCGCGGTCACCGATCCGGAAGCGGGTGCGGTGAACCTGCTGTTCGGCTCCGCGGCGGGGCGCCTGGACCTGCCGGTACGCTACGGAACCGGCACGGGCCGGCCGGTAGCGGCGGCCGCCGCCGACCTCGACGGCGATGGCGACATCGACCTGGCGGTCGCCACGCGCAGCCCGGGAGAAGTCCGCGTGCTGTTGAACACCGGCGCCGGCACGCTTGCACCTTTCGGCGCCTTTGCGATCGGCGACGCCGCCAGCGCCATCGCCGCGGCCGACACGAGCGGCGACGGCCTGCCGGACCTGGCAGTGACCGACGAAAGTGCCGGGACGCTGCAGGTGCTCGTGAACCAGGGCGACAGCACGTTCCTGCCCGGGCCGCAGGTCGCGGAGCTGAACGCTCCGAGGGACGTGGCCGCCGCCGATCTCGACGGCGACGGGCGGATGGATCTCGTCGTCGGCGGCGCCGTCGTCACCGAGGACGACGCCGAGGGATTCGTGTACGTGCTCCTGACGGAGGCCGCGACCGGTGACCCGGTGCTGACCGCGACCCACGAGATCGCGGAGGGCGCCGCCGGCGCGCTGGTGCTGGCCGACCTGACCGGCGACGGCCGCGTCGACGTTGCCACGGCGGTGGACACGTTCACGGTGGAAGTCGGTGCCGGCGGCTTCGTGGCCACGCTCGTGAACGATGCCGGCGATCCCGGGTCCTTCGCGCCGCCCGTCGTGCAGGCGTTGCTCCCGATCCTGAGCGACGATCGCACGTGGATCGGGCTTGCGGCCGCCGATTTCAGCGGGGACGGAATCCTCGACCTGGCCGTGAGCAACACCGGCAACGGTGTCGACGCCATCCGGTTTCTCGAGGGGCTCGGCGACGGGACTTTCGGTGCGCCATTCGACATCACCGACGTGCCCGGCGCGGGGCGCCACGCGGCCCTCGACCTGAACGGCGACGGACGACCGGACCTGGCGTTCGTTGCGTTCGCCAACGAAGGCGGTGCCGATTTCGACAACGGCACCGTGGACGTGCTGCTGAACGGCGACGGCGACGCGGCGTTCGGTTTCGGCCGGCCGCCGGTCTCACCCGACAGCGCGTTCTTACCGCAGCTGGCAGCCGCCGACATGGACGGCGACGGGGACGTGGACGTTGCCGTGCTCGGGACGTCGGCCGACGACCTCGCGATCCACCTGAACGACGGCGCCGGGAATCTTGCCGTCGACAGCACCGTGCATATCGCGGGCGCCGCGTGGGTGACGGCCGCCGACCTGAACGGCAACGGCTTGCCGGACCTCGCGGTGGGCGTCGCCCGAGGCGGGCAGGACGCGGAGCTCTCCGTATTGTCGAACCTCGGCAACGGCCGCTTCGCGGCGCCCGCCGTCTACGATGTCGGCACGGCGGGCGAAGGCAACGTCAACTCTGCTGCGCGCGTGGCCGCCGGCGACTGGGACGGAGACGGTGACACGGACCTCGCGTTTCTCGGCGTGCAGAGCACGCCGGAGCTTCCGGACCAGGTCATGCCCATGCTCAATGCGGGCGGGGGCTTCGTGCCGGGCACGCCGGCGGAGCTGCCGGCAAATGTCCTCGCCGGCCGGCTGTACGCGGCCGACGTGACCGGCACCGGCGGAGCTCTCGACCTCCTGGTCACGCACACGGTTCATCCGGTCGCCGGCGGCACGACCGGGTTCGACGGCCTGCGCGTGCTGGCCGGCCAGCACGACGGGAGCTTCGTTGCGGGCCAGGTCATCACCCTGCCTGCCCCGCCGCGCGAGGTGGCCGTCGGCGACCTCGACCGGGATCTCGACTCCGACGTCGTCGTTTCGCTCGGAGCGCCGACGGGCGGAGCGCTGGTGTTACTCAACAGCGGCGGCTTGCTCGTGCAGGATGCGGTCATCGGCGCGGGAACGGATGGCGACGCGGTCACACTGGCGGACGTCGACGGAGACGGCGATCTCGATGCCGTGCTCGTCACCGGAGGCGACGCTTCCGTGCACCTGAACGACGGCGCCGGTCGTTTCGGCGCGCCGCGGCGCTACATGATCGGAACGAACGCCGGCCCCGCAAACACCGCGGCGGCCGACATGGACGGCGACGGCGACCTGGACCTGCTGGTGCCGGTCTCGAGCGGCCTGGCGGTGGTGGAAAATGCTGCGCCGTAGCGCGTCGGGGACGGAACGATGCGGCTTGCGCTTTCCACTCAGGGCGGGTTCGTGCGGCAGCAGTCCGCGGCGTAGCGCGCGACGACCGCCAGGAACTCCTGCATCTCGAACGGTTTCGGGAGGACGTCGTCGGCGCCCAGCTCCGCGGCGCGTGCCCGTGCATGTTCCGCCGCGGTCACGATCACGA
>CAZBGV010000145.1:0-8290 GCA_964491485.1 uncultured Woeseiaceae bacterium
AAGCGATCCGCCGCGCCGGCAGCATCCTCAAGGACCAGCTCTCGGTGTTCGTCGATCTGCAGGGCCAGGAAGAGGGCGCCGGCGCCCTGGCGGAGAGCCAGGTCGACCCGATCCTCATGCGTCCGGTGGACGAGCTCGAGCTGACGGTGCGGTCCGCGAACTGCCTGAAGGCGGAGAACATCATGTACATCGGCGACCTCGTGCAGCGGACCGAGGTGGAGCTGCTGCGCACGCCGAACCTCGGCAAGAAGTCGCTCACCGAGATCAAGGAAGTGCTGGAGCAGCACGGCCTCTCGCTCGGCATGCGCCTCGAGAACTGGCCGCCGCCGAGCCTGCGTCCCGAACACGACCTCGTAATGTAAGAACCCGAGCGATACTGCCATGCGTCACAGGAAATCCGGCCGCCGCCTCGGCCGCACGAGCCCCCACCGCCGCGCCATGTTCCGCAACATGGCGGCGTCGCTCCTGCGCCACGAGACGATCAGGACCACGCTGCCGAAGGCCAAGGAGCTGCGGCGCGTGGTGGAGCCGCTCATCACGATGGCCCGCGAGGACGACGTCGCCAACCGGCGCCTCGCCTTCGATCGCCTGCGCGACAAGGAAGCGGTGGGCAAGCTGTTCAGCGACCTGGGCCCGCGTTTCCGCAACCGGCCCGGCGGCTATCTCCGCATCCTGAAGCTCGGCCCGCGGGCGGGCGACGCCGCGCCCATGGCGCTGGTGCAGTTCGTCGAAGGCCCGCAGGGAGAGAGCGGCACCGGCGCCGAATAGCTCTCGGCTTTCCGCCTGAACGCCGGCGCGGCCGCGGCCTCGCCGGCGTTTTCGTTTCCGCGCCGCGTTTACCATAACCCCGCCGGCGCGCCGGCCTGTGAGAGCCCTCACGGCAGCCGCCGCCCGCGCCCGTTAGAGTGCGTGCGGATCGGCGAATGCGGAGGGCCCGGCCATCAGCAAGGAACAGGCTTTCACCGACTGCGTCGTCCTCGACAAGGACGTTTTCGACCCGGACGCGGTCTTTCTCGAGGACATCGTCGACGACGAGGTGCTGCCGCGCCTCTCGCTCGCCGTCGACGGCCTGACCACGCCCGTCGACCGGCTGCGCGGCGACCTCGAGGTCGACGGCACCGCCGCGGCGAACGAGGCGATCCCGCCCTCGACCGTCCTCCCCGAAGCCAGACTCGGCCCGGATCACCTCGAGGTGTACGGCTGGGAGACCTCCCTCTGGCGGAAGATCCGCGGCTATCTCGGCTTCTGATCGCCGAACGCAAGGCCCCCGGCTGTCCCGGCTTCTGATCGTCCGAGCGCGCGCGCCCGCGCAGGGCAGCTCCATGCAATGCGCCTGAACTGAGCCGTCCCGCCCGGCGGCGCGGGCTTGCACCCGTCGTAATGCGCTGCCGGCCTGTCGAATTCCGGCCCGTCCGTTCGTCTAAATGATGAAGCCAGGGCAACGGGCCCTCCGCAATGCCCGAGGAGTGTTCAATGAGGCCGACGATCACGGCCTTTGCACGGTCTCCCGATCGAGGCAAGGGACTGGCGCGGGACATGCGCGTCCGCTGGGCGCTCGAAGAGGTCGGGCAGCCTTACGACGTTCGTCTGCTTTCGTTCGCCGAGATGAAGGAACCGGCGCATCGTGCGCTGCATCCGTTCGGGCAGATACCGACCTATGAAGAAGGCGATCTCTCCCTCTTCGAGTCGGGGGCGATCATATTGCACATCGCGGAGCGGCATTCAGGCCTGCTTCCGGACGATGCGCATGCGCGGGCGCGCGCGATCAACTGGATGTTCGCCGCGCTCAACACGGTGGAGCCGCCGATCGTCGAGCGCACGATGGCCACGCTCGTGGAGCGCGACAAGCCCTGGTACGAGGAGCGCCTGCCTCTGCTCGACGATAACGTCCGTGTACGGCTGGCCGATCTTTCGCGTCGACTCGGCGATGCCGACTGGCTCGACGGCGCGTTCAGCGCGGGCGATCTCCTGATGGTGACGGTGCTGCAAAGGTCGAAGTCATCGGGACTACTCGACGAATACCCGAGCCTGTCCGCCTATGTCGCTCGCGGCGAAGCACGGCCCGCCTTCAAGCGTGCTTTCGCCGCCCAGCGGGCAGTGTTCACCGGCGAGCTTCCGGCCGGTTAGTGGCGTTCAGCCGGGATTATCTTGGTCGTGGCCGGACATGGTTTCCAGTGGACTGGCGGCAAACAGGGCGACGTAGAGGAATATGAAGCAGGCCCACAGCTTCACGAACAGCATGAAGCCCGGCTGAATGCCCGCGTCGTGAACCGCTTCGAATCCGATTGCCGCCAGGCCAAGAATACCCAGGATTCCACATACGCTCCGAATGAAGATCGAGTACCCGGACTTGCGTGCGCTGCGCCCCCGGGGCCCGCAACGGGTGCATCATCTGCTTTCTCCTGACGCCATTTCGCGGCGAAGCTTCTCGAGCTCCGCGTTGGTTTTCCTCGTCTCTGCGACCAGCTCCTCAGTCTCTTGTTTGCGGCAATCTAGCGACGAAGGAGTGTGCCGTCACCTCAGTACCCTGCGCCGATTCCGTGCGCGCCGCCACCAACCAGGCGCCCGCTTCGATCGCCGCTCCCACGGTGACCCTCGACGGGCACGGCGTTCAGCTACGGCACCGCGCCTCCGGAAGGCGAGACATAGTGGCAGGTGTATACTCCGGCGGCATTCCCCACCACGTTCGGGCACGGTCGCAGGCGATGCGGACCTCGGCGTCGCATCGTGAGTGATGCCAGGAAGATAACAAACCGGAGGATGAAGCGATGGCTGCCAAACATCTCTTGCTTGCAACCGGAATTGCTGCCGCGGGGCTGCTGGCGACGCAGGCCGGCTGGCCGGCCGAATCCGACTTCTCCGACATTGAAGCCGCGGTCGCGAGGCAGCACGACGAAGGGGTGAAACGGCTGCAGGAGTGGATCCGCAATCCGTCCATTGCCGCCGAGGATCGCGGCTTTCCGGACGGCGCCCAATACATGGCAGCGATGCTCGAGGACGCCGGTTTCCAGACCGCGACGGTCATCGAGACGGACGGCAAACCAGGGGTGTTTGCTACCCTGGATGCGGGGGCGGCGAACACCGTCGGCCTGTACTTCATGTACGACGTCAAGCAGTTCGATGCGGACGAATGGTCTTCACCGCCGCTCGAGGCGCGGCTGGTCGACAAGCCCGGCCTGGGCAAAGCGGTCGTCGGCCGCGGCGCGGTCAACCAGAAGGGACCGGAGGCCGCGTTTCTCGCCGCCCTGCACGCGATTCGTGCCGCCGGCCGTGACATGCCGGTGAACCTCGTGCTGGTGGCGGAGGGCGAGGAAGAAATCGGCTCGCCGCACATCGGTCAGATCGTGCACCGGCCGGAAGTGCAGGAGGCATTGGCCGATACCGTGGGTGTCTTCATGCCCTCGGCCTCGCAGGATCCGGATGGGGTGGTCGCCGTCAGCCTCGGCGCGAAGGGCGTCATCGAGGTCCAGCTCACGGCGAGCGGAGAGAAATGGGGACGCGGCCCGGGGAAGGACGTCCACTCCTCGCTCAAGGCGATGATCGACAGCCCTTCCTGGCACCTGGTGCATGCGCTGAACAGCTTCGTTTCGGCGGACGGCAACACCATCACCATCGACGGTTATCCCAGGCCACGCCCGATATCGCCCGCGGAAAAGCAGATGATCGCGGCGGCAGCGAAACGCCGCAACGAAGAGCAGATGAAGCAGCTGCTCAGCACCGAGGTGTGGATCGACGACTTGCCGTTCGAGCAGGCGCTCGAGCGGCTCGTCTCGCAACCGACGGTCAACATCGAAGGCCTGGTCGCCGGCTACACCGGACCGGGAGGGAAGACGGTGCTGCCGCACAAAGCCGAAGCGAAGCTCGATCTCCGCCTGGTGCCGGACATGACGGCCGAAGGTGCGCTCGCGGCGCTGCAGGCGCACCTCGCGAAGCACGGTTTCGGCGACATCGAGGTACACATGTCCGGCGGCTATGATCCGACGGCCACCGACCTGTCGGCCCCGCTGATCCAGGCGCAGATCGCGGTGCTCAAGCGCAACGGCATCGATCCGCTGATCTGGCCGCGCAATGCGGGTTCCTATCCCGGCTATGTCTTTACCGGCGAACCGCTGAACCTTGCGTCCGGCCATTTCGGGCTCGGCCACGGCAGCGGCGCCCATGCGCCGGACGAGTATTTCGTGGTGGAGTCCTCCAACCCGAAGATCGAGGGCTGGGACAGCGCCGTCATGTCCTACGTCGAATACCTCTACGAGCTGGGGAAATAGCGAGGCGCTTCGCCCCGGCAGCGGCATTCGAAGTCGGCCGCGGGTCCGCCGGCACGTTACAATTCGCGCCATGGACGGGGACTTCAGGGATCGGGTCGTCATCATTACCGGCGGCTCGGAGGGCGTCGGCGCGGCGGTGGCGCGGCGCTTCGCCGGTGCCGGCGCCCGCCTCGTGCTGGCCGCACGGGGCCGCGAGAAACTCGAGCGCTTCGCCGCGGAGCTCTCCGGAACCCGCGTCCTCACCGTTCCCATGGACGTCGCCGACGAGGCGGCGTGCTCCGAGCTCTTCCGAACGGTCGAGCGCGAGCTTGGCGCCGTGCACGTGCTGGTCAACAACGCCGGCTACCACCGGCGCGGTCCGGTCGAAGCCGTCGAGGCCGCCGACCTCGGCCGCATGATCGACGTCAACCTGCGCGCGCCGATCGTCCTCTCGCGCCTGGCCCTGCCGTACCTGCGCAAGGCCGGCGGCGGTGCGATCGTCAACGTGGCCTCACTTGCGGGCCGCACTCCGCTGCCCGGCGCCGCGACGTACTGCGCGAGCAAATTCGGGCTGCGGGCCTTTACCTTCGCGCTGGCGGAGGAGCTCGCCGGCTCAGGGATAAAGGTCGCCGCCGTATCGCCCGGGCCGATCGACACCGGCTTCATCATGGCGAACATCGACGCCGTCGCGGACATCACGTTTTCGCAGCCGCTCAGCACCGCGGACGAGGTCGCGCGAGCGGTTCTGGAGCTCTGCGTCAACGACGAGCGCGAGCGCACCATGCCGGCGTCGAGCCGCATTACGACCACGCTGTCCTACCTGTTTCCGGCGCTCGGCCGGTGGATCCAGCCTGCCTTGACGCGCAAGGGACGGCGCATCAAGGCGCGGCTCAAGGCCGAGATGGAGGCAAGGGCACGGCGCGAAAGCGGCGCGCCCTGATACGCCGAAGGACGCCCGGGCCGCCGCCGGTGTCCCGTAAAGCAGGTGTTCAGCGGTCGCACGAGCGGCCGAACGCCGGCACATCGAGACCGTCACCCGACGAATCACAACCGAAGGATTTCCCCCGAGGAGCAAGCGTATGCCACAGAAGCTTTCAGACACCGACATTCAGCGGCGGCTCGGCGAGCTCGACGGCTGGTCGCTCGCAAACGGCAAGCTCGCGCGCGAGTTCAAATTCAAGGACTTCGTGGGCGCGTTCGGGTTCATGACGCGCGCGGCCATGCACGCCGAGAAGATGGACCATCATCCGGAGTGGTCGAACGTCTACAACAAGGTCCGCGTCGAGCTCGTCACGCACAGCGCCGGCGGCATCACGGAGCTCGATTTCGCGCTCGCGAAGAAACTCGACGAGCTGGCGTAGGAGCCCGCCATGCGGGCGACCCTGACATTGGTGTCGCCCGCATGGCGGGCTCCTACGAAGCGGCCGCGGTGAAAGCGTCGCGGGTGAGGTTTTCGCGACCGTCCGGGAGCACGCGCACGTTGTCCTCGATGCGAATGCCGCCGAAGGGGCGCAGGCTAGCGATGCGCTCGCGGTTCACCATCTGCGCCGCCGGCGTGCCGTCCAGGTTGGCGAGCAGCATATCGATGACGTAGAGGCCCGGCTCGATCGTCAGCACCATGTCCGGCTCCAGGCGGCGGGTGAGGCGCAGAAAGGGATGCCCGCTCGGCCGGTCGATGGTCCGGCCGCTCTCGTCGGCCATGAAGCCGCCGACGTCGTGCACCTGGATGCCGAGCAGATGACCGAGCCCGTGCGGCAGGAACGCGCTGGTGACGCCATTCCCGATCAGCGCGTCCGCGCTGCCGCTCGCGAGGCCCGCTTCCGTGAGCACGCCGGCGATTTTCCGGTGCGCCTCGAGGTGCAGGTCGATGAACTCCACGCCCGCGCGCACTTCGGCCACGAGCTCCTGCTGCAGGCGGTCCATGCGCGCGATCAGGTCGGCGAATTCGGCCGAGTCGAAGGACCACGTGCGCGTGACGTCGGAGGCGTAGCCGTTCACACGCGCCCCCGCGTCGATCAGCAGCGAGCGCATCGCGGCCGGCGCTTCCCGCGCCTGGTGCTGGTAGTGGAGCACGGACGCATTCTCGTTCAATGCGACGATGTTGTCGTACGGCAGCTCGCGCTCCGTATGCGACACCGCGCGGCAGTACGCCAGATGGATCTCGTACTCCGGCGCGCCGGCACGGAATGCCCCCTCGGCCGCCGCGTGCCCGAGCGCCGCGCGCCGGCTCGCGCCGCGCATGCACTCGAGCTCGTAGCCGGTTTTCACGGCGCGGGCGTAATGCAACAGGTTCAGCACACTGCTCGGGTTGACCCGTTCGATGCCGAACGCCTGCGCAGGCTCGTCGATCTTGCCGAGCAGGATGCAATGCTCGCGGTCCTGCGGCAGGTGACGCGCGACTTCACTCTCGTCGCGCACGGTGCGGATGTCGAATTCCCCCACCCAGAATCCCGACGGCGACTCCGGCGGACGATGCCAGTAATCCTCGGGCTGGTAATGGATCAGCACCGGCTTTTCCCCCGGCGTGTACACGAGATACGAGCCGGGTGCGTCAGTCAGGGGCGCCCACGTGACGAAATGCGGATTGGCGCGGAACGGGTAGTAGGAGTCGTCGAGGAACACGGGCTCGGGCGCGCCCGCGTAGACGACGGCGTGACCGGCGCCGGCCTTGCTCAGCGCGCGAGCGAACCGCGCCGAGATCTCCTGCACGTGAGCGGGATAAAGGGCCGCGAGCCTCGCGGCATCCGCGTAATCGTTGCTGCTCATGGCGGCATCTTACCCGTGGCTCCGGGCCGCCGCGAGTCCGCTGCCGCGGCGCCGCCATGGGGCCGACGCGCAGGCCGGCAGGCGCCGCCTTGTCGCTCGCCGGCCGGTTTCAATCACACCTCAAACCGGGCATCATTCGTCGCTTTCGGAGCAGCGGCAGGCATGTACGCATCGCGCAAACCAGGTGTGACGAGCGGGTTCGATCGCCACACCGGTGAGCCGTTCGCGTCGCGCTCGGAGGTCATCGCTGCCAGCGCCATGGCAGCGACCAGCCAGCCGCTCGCCACCCAGGTGGCCCTCGACATCCTGAAGGCCGGCGGCAGCGCGGTGGATGCCGCGATTGCGGCCAACGCGGCCCTGGGGCTCATGGAGCCGACCGGCTGCGGCATCGGCGGCGACCTGTTCGCAATCGTATGGGATGCGGCAACACGCGAGCTCTCCGGGCTCAACGCTTCCGGGCGCTCGCCGCGCGCGCTCGGCCTCGACGTATTCCGCGAGCGCGGGCTCGCACAGGTGCCGGAGCTCGGGCCGCTGGCGGTCAGCGTGCCGGGCGCCGTGGACGGGTGGTTCGAGCTGCACGCCCGCTACGGGCGGCTGTCGATGGCCGAGATCCTTGCGCCGGCCATCGGCTACGCGCGCGAGGGTTTTCCCGTCTCCGAGCTGATCGCCTGGTACTGGCGCCTGAACGCGCCCGCGCGACAGGTGTATCCCGGCTTCGCGGAAACGTTCCTGCCGGGCGGCAGGCCGCCCGTCAAGGGCGACATCTTCCGCAACCCGCGCCTGGCCGATACGTACCAGAGAATCGCCGAGGGCGGGCGCGACGCGTTCTACACCGGCGAGATCGCCCGGGTCATCGAAGCCTACATGGCGGAGCAGGGCGGCTTGCTGCGCTACGAGGACCTGGCGAGCCACCGCTCCGATTGGGTCGTCCCGGTGTCGACCTCTTATCGCGGCGTGGAGGTTTTCGAGCTGCCGCCCAACACCCAGGGCATCGCCGCGCTCGAGATGCTGAACATCCTGGAAGGGTTCGACCTGGCCGCGATGGGGTTCGCCACCCCCGAGTACGTGCACGCGTTCGTCGAGGCGAAGAAGCTCGCGTACGAGGACCGCGCGCGGCATTCCGCGGATCCGGATTTTCATGCCGCGCCGCTCGAGATGCTGCTGTCCAAGGACTATGCCGCGGCGCGGCGGCGGCTGATCGACCCGGCCCGGGCGGCGACTTCGTATCCTGCCGATCACCCGCGCCTGGAGCGCGGCGACACGATCTGCCTTTCCGTCGG
>CAZBGV010000146.1:0-6786 GCA_964491485.1 uncultured Woeseiaceae bacterium
GGGTCGCCCGCATGGCGGGCTCCTACGTTGTTGCGGGCAGGATGTTGGCGTTCAGGCGGAACAGGTTCATCGGGTCGTACTGCGCCTTGAGCTTTGCCAGCCGCGGGTACGCGGGCCCGTAGTTCTCGTCGGCCGCCTCGCCCTCGAACTCGATGTTGTCGTAGTACCCGCCGGTGAACGGCTGCAGCGCCGCGAACCACGCGCGCGCCCTGGCGATCGCCTCCTCGTCCTCCGCCGGATCCTTCCAGACGCCCGCCACGATGAGCATCGTCTCCGCGTTGCGATGCGGGAACGCCGTCGCGAGCTCGTCGACGCGCTTTACCGCGCCGCCCGCCGTGTGCGTGAAGAAGGCGAGCCGCGGGTCCGGCACGAACGACTCGATCATCGCGTCGATCAGCGCCGGTGTGATCCTCTCCACCATGCCGTTCTTCGCGTACGAGCGCAGGCCGTGCGCCAGCGTGGCGTCCTCCTGGGTCTGCATCATCATGTAATCGTTCAGCCCGACGGTGTTGTCGATCGGAGTGCCGACCTCGAGCAGCGGCGCGAGCTCCTTCTCGCCCTGCGCGGGATCGCCGGCGTACACGACTTCCATGAGCAGCACGCTCGTGCCGTCCGGCATGGTGAGCATGTTCGGCCCCGTGTACATGTCGTCCGACAGCCGCTCGTGCCACTCGCCGTAGAAATCGAGCACCGCGCGCGCCTCGGCGATCGGCCAGACGATGTTGCCGGAGTACACCTCGAGCGGGAACGGGTGCAGCTCGTACTCGAACTGCGAGACGACGCCGAAGTTGCCGCCGCCCCCGCGAATGGCCCAGAAGAGATCCGGCTCGTCCTGCTCGCCAATGCGGCGGATCCGCCCGTCGGCGGTGACGATCTCGGCCCCGCGCAGGTTGTCGACGGCAAGGCCGAACTTGCGGTTCAGCCGCCCGAAGCCGCCGCCCAGCGTGAAGCCGCCCACGCCGGTGTGCGACACGACGCCGGCCGTCGTGATCAGCTCGTGTTTGCGGGCGGCGGTGTCGAGACCGTTGAGCAGCGTGCCGCCCTGCGCGTACGCGCGCTTGCGTTGCGGATCGACCTCGACGGTGTTCATGGGCGAGAGATCCACCATCATCCCGCCGTCGCACACCGATTTGCCCGGCCAGCTGTGGCCGCCGCCGCGCACGGCAACGAGGAGCTCGCGCTCGTGCGCGAACGTCACGGCGTTGCTGATGTCCTCTGCGCTCCGGCATTGCACGATGAGCGCCGGGCGCTTGTCGTGCATGCCGTTCCAGATCCTGCGGGCGCTGTCGTAGGCGGGATGGCCGGCGAGCAGCACCCGCCCCGAGACGGCTTCGGCCAGCTCGTTGACGGCCGCTTTCTCGAGCTCGATCTCCGCGCCGTCCAGCGATACGGCGCGAATCCCGGTGTCCGCCGCGCCCACCGGGGGCGGGGTCCGTTCGCAGCCCGCGAGCCAGGCATATCCCGCAAACAGGCTGGTGCCGAGCGTCGCCCGGCAGAACTGGCGTCTGTCCATCGTCGGTGACCTCTCGTGTTTGTGCTCATGACCTATAGCACAAGGCCACGAAAGTGCCTGTCCGGCGCGCTCCCGGTCAGGGCGGGGGCAGGCCGAGCTGTTCCAGCACGCCGCGGAGGTGGGCCATCGCCTCCTCGGACGGGCCGGGATACGGGCCCGCGATGGGGGTATTGCCGACGTACCCTGCGTCGGCCATGCCCTCGTCCGTGGTGTAGAAGGCGCCGACCGCGATCCAGCGGAAGCGGCGGAAGAATTCGGCGCGCGGCGCGAGCCCCGGGGCGACCCGCTCCGGCCAGGCGACGAGATCGAGGATCTCGCGGCGCTGCGCGTCCGTCGAGCCGGCAAAGGAAGTGCCGAACCGGGAGCGGCTCTCGGACTCGAGCCACTCGAGGCCGGACAGCACGTGCTCCCGGTCTTCCTGCTGCTGCGGGTAGGGCGCGCTCACCCACTCGTCCACGAAGTCGGGGACGCCCACGGCGCTCGCCGCCGGCGAGTGCTCGTCGGCCGGCAGGATCATGTCGCAGAGCGCGGTCGTCGTCTCGAGCTGGCTTTCGGTCAGCGTGCGCGGCCAGGGCACCGCCGGGTGCATGAGGTCCGGATCCTTCCCGTAGCCCTTCGCCGCCGCGGCGACGGACGGCCCTGCCGGCTGCGCCGGCGGAATCTCCGGCCCGACCCGCTTCCCGTCGCGGCTGCAGCCGGCATAGCCCGCCGCCATGCTGGCCGCCAGCCACTTGATGGTGGTGCGGCGGTCGACGCGCAGGCGCTGCAGCGGGTTCGCGCTCACAGGTTGCGCTTCCCGAGCTCGTCCGCGAGGTGTTCGCTGTTGCGCATGGCGAGCGCCATGATGGTGATCGTCGGGTTCTTGTGCGCCTTGCTCGCGAACACGCCGCCGTCGGTGATGAACAGGTTCGGCACGTCCCAGGCCTGGCCCCAGGCGTTCGTGACGGAGGACGCCGGGTCGTCGCCCATGCGCGTCGTGCCGACTTCGTGGATGATCTCGCCACCCTTCGAGATCGCCTGGTCGGGGGTGAGGTCGCCGCCCCAGTGGAGCTTGCCGCCCATGCGCTCGATGAGCGCCTTCGTGGTCTGCTGGAAGTGGCGCACCATGTTGAGCTCGTGCTCGCTCCACTTGAAGTGGAAGCGGAGCGTCGGGATGCCGAAGCGGTCCTTCGTGTCCGGGTCGACCTCGCAGTACGAATGCTCGTTCGGGATCATCTCGCCGCGGCAGGTGAAGCTCATGAAGCTGCCGTAGTAGCGGCGCATGTCTTCCTTGAGCTCGAGGCCGTAGCCGCCCGCCCAGTCCGCGACGCTGCCCATCTCGCCCATGGACGGCTCGCCGCGCCCGTCCGCGCCGAGCTCGTAGTGATAGCCGCGCGGGAAGTCGAGCTCGCCGCGTGCCTGCTCCTCGTACAGCCAGAACGGGATGTAGAGGTGCAGGCCCCTCGCGCCGTCCTCGTTGTAGCGCGGGCGGTTCTCGAGCAACGGGAACTGCGCGCCCATGGCGGCGCCGACCGTATCCAGCAGGTTGCGGCCGACCTGTCCGCTCGAGTTCGCGAGGCCGTCCGGGAACGCCGCGCTCTTCGAGTTGAGCAGCAGGCGCGCGGTCTCGCAGGAGCTCGCGGCGAGCACGACGGTGCGGCCTTCGGCCTGCGCGTCCTTGCCGGTCTTCTTGTCGATGTAGGCCACGCCCCTGGCTTTGCCGTCGTCACCGAGCAGCACCTCGTACGCCATCGCGTCCGTGACGATTTCGAGCTTGCCGGTCGCGAGCGCCATCGGGAGCAGCGACGTCGTCGTCTGGAACGCGGCGCCGATCGCGCAGCCGCGCCCGCAGCTGGAGGCGTAGTAGCAGGCGGCGCGCCGGTCGATCGGGCGCGTGAGCACGGCGCGGCGCGCCGGAATGCAGGGCATGCCGAGGTCCCGGCAGGCCGCCTGGATGTAGAGCTCGCCGATCCGCGGCTTCGGCGGATCGTGCAGCACGCCGGGCGCGGAATCCGGGTGGTTCGTCAGCCCGTTGTTGCTGCCGTAGACGCCGACCAGCGTCTCCGTCCGGTCGTACCAGGGCGCGATGTCCTCGTAGGCAATCGGCCAGTCGACGCCGAGACCGTCGCGCGAGCGCGGCTTGAAATCGTACGGCCCCATGCGGAAGGAGTTGCGCGCCCAGTGGTTGGTGCGGCCGCCCAGCATGCGCGAGCGCCACCACATGAACTCGGAGCCCGGCGCGGAGGCGTACGGCTCGCCGGGGATGCTCCAGCCGCCGTCGACCGTGGCGTCGAAATAGCCGAACTCCTTGTCGGGCGTCGAGTCGCCGCGCAGCGGCGCCGTGCGGTTCGGCGCGAGCATCGGGATCTCGGTGTGCGGATCGTAGTGGCGCCCGGCTTCCAGCATCAGGACGTTCAGTCCGCGCCGCGTCAGCACGTACGCGGCCATGCCGCCGCCGGCCCCGGAGCCGACGATGACCGCGTCGTAGCGTTCCGCTTTGGCCAAGCTCAGAGAGTCCGGATCCGGATGTTGCGGTACCAGACGCGGTCGCTGTGGTCCTGGAGCCCGATGTGGCCGCGGCGGAATTCCGCGAAATGTGGCCAGTCCGCGAACTTGGAACTCGCGACGCGCCGGTTCCAGTCGTCGGAGCCGACCTGGTATTCGACGATCTTCCTGCCGTTCAGCCAGTGCTCGGCATGGCCGTCCTTCACGACGAGCCGCACCGAGTTCCACTCGCCCACCGGCCGGAGCTCCTTGTCCTCCGGGGCATACAGCGCATAGCAGGCGCCGGCGCTGGTCTCGGGCACCTTGCCGTCCGGATGGCGCGAGTCGTCGAGCACCTGCATCTCGATGCCCGTCTCGTACGCGACGTCCTGATCCGGGAATTCGCGCACGCCGTAGAAGATACCGCTGTTGCCGCCTTCCGAGATCTTCCACTCGAGCTCGAGCTCGAAATTCTCGTACTGCTCGCGGGTGATGAGGTCGCCGGCGGTCACCCCCTCGACCTCCGGCCCGACGTCGAGGACGAGGACGCCGTCCTCGATCTTCCAGCCGGCGCCGGGGGCCTCCTTGTTGTATCCGCGCCAGGCATCGAGGTTGCTGCCGTCGAACAGCACTACCCAGTCACCCGCGGCCCGGTCGGCTCCGGCATCGTTCGCGGGTGCTTCGCTCACGGCTGCGGGTGTGTCGGCGTCCGCTTCGGCTTGCGGTGCCTCTGCATCGCTGCACGCGGCAACGGAGGCCAGGATGATCGACAGGAATGCGATGCGCCCCACGTGGTCCCCCTTCGTGCTCACCGTCGTCGTTGTGTACTATACCGCTGGTAGCGATATCAATACCAACGGCTCGCGCCACCAGCCAACGAGGGGAAGAGTGATGGACCGGCGCCGTTTCATCCTGGCCGCCGCGGCGCTCGCGGCGGGTTGCACGCGCGAGGGGACGGATCCCGCTGCAGCGGGGAATGCCGCGCGGGACGCGGGCAGCAGCACGCAGGCGAGCGGCGATGGGTCGAGCCCGCCGCCCGCCGGCGGGCGGCCGCTCGGGCTGCAGCTCTACACCGTGCGGGAGCTGATGGCCGAAGACGTCGCGGCGACGCTTGCGCTGGTCGCCGAGGTCGGCTACCGCGAGGTCGAGCTCGCCGGTTACTTCGAGCATCCGCCGGCGGAGATCCGCCGCATGCTTGCCGACGCCGGCCTGGCCGCGCCGTCCGCGCACATCCCTTACGAGCAATTCGCCGCGGGCGTGCATGCCGTGATCGAGCAGGCGCAGGCCGTCGGGCACGAATTCGTCGTCGTGCCGTGGATCGACGAGCAACATCGCACGCTCGACGACTGGCGGCAGCACGCGGAGAACTTCAATCGCTGGGGGGAGGCGTGCGCGGCCGCGGGCCTGCGCTTCGCGTATCACAACCACACGTTCGAGTTCGAGGAGACGGACGGTCGAATACCCTATGACCTGCTGCTCGCCGAAACGGACCCGGAGCGGGTGCTGATGGAGCTCGACCTCTGCTGGGCCCGCGGCGGCAACGCCGACCCGGTCGCGTATTTCGAGCAGTGGCCGGGCCGCTTTCCGCTGTGTCACATCAAGGATTATCGCGACGGCAAGGACGTGAACGTCGGCGACGGCGACGTGGATTTCGCGCGCGTCTTCGCGCACGCCGCGACGGCCGGCCTCGAGCACGGCTTCGTCGAGCGCGACAATCCCGCGGACGCCCGCGCCGACATCCGCAGGAACTTCGCCGCGATCGCGCCGCTGTGGAACGAGCATTCGTAGGAGCCCGCCATGCGGGCGACAACGATCGCCGGGTCGCCCGCACGGCGGGCTCCTACGGCACCGTGGCACACATGACGGGCAAAGGACGGTGAACGCATGACCACCCGCCGCACGCTGCTCAAGGCGGCCGCCGCCGCCGGCCTTGCCGCGGCGCTTCCCCGGCCGGCGTTCGCCCGATCGCGGCCGTTCAACCTCCGCTACGCGCCGCACGCCGGTCTGTTCGAGCGCTCCGCGGGTCCCGACATCGTCGAGCAGATCGCGTTCGCGGCCGAGGCGGGGTTTACCGCGTGGGAGGACAACGACATGCGCGGCCGCAGCGTGGCCGAGCAGGAGCGCATCGGCGCGGCGCTCGCCGAGCATGGCATGCGCATGGGCGTGTTCGTCGGCCACGAGATCTCGTGGAGCGAGCCCGGCATCACGAGCGGCGACGCAGCGCTGCGGGAGAAGTTCCTGTCCGAAATCGAGGGCTCGGTCGAGGTCGCGAAGCGCGTCGACGCGACCTGGATGACGGTCGTCCCGGATCACGTCGCGCCGCGGCTCCGCCCGTACTACCAGATGGCGAACGTCGTCGAGACGCTGAAGCGTGCGAGCGCGATCCTCGAGCCGCACGGGCTCGTCATGGTGCTGGAGTCACTGAACTTCCACGATCACCCGGGTATGTTCCTGACGGAGATCCCGCAGGCGTACCTGATCTGCAAAGCGGTCGCGAGCCCCGCCTGCAAGATCCTGTTCGACATGTATCACCAGCAGATCACGGAAGGGAACATCATCCCGAACATCGATACGGCGTGGGACGAGATCGCGTATTTCCAGATCGGCGACGTGCCGGGACGCAACGAGCCCACGACCGGCGAGATCAATTACCGCAACATCTTCCGGCACATCCACGCCAAGGGGTTCGACGGCGTCCTCGGCATGGAACACGGCAAGGCCAGCGACAGCGCCGCCGGCGAGCAGGCCGTCATCGACGCCTACCGCTACTGCGACGACTTCCTGCAGGAGCGCGCATAGCGCGCGATTGA
>CAZBGV010000146.1:6886-8268 GCA_964491485.1 uncultured Woeseiaceae bacterium
GCGCGCGATTGACCCGACCGCGCGCCGAATCCGCCGGTCCGCTCCTCGACCTTACGCCCCCACCGTGCCTGCGTCCCTGACCGCGACGTTGCGGCGCTCGCGGAACGTCAGCGCGAACAGCACGAAGATCACGGCGGCGAAGCCGGCGGGGAAGAGCCAGATCGTGCGCCAGTCATGCACTCCGGCTTCCGAGTAGAGGTCCGTGATGCGGCCCGCGATGAAGAACCCGATGAGCATGCCGACCCCGTACGTGGCGAGCGTGATGAGCCCCTGCGCCGCGCTCTTGTAGCGCTCGCCGGCCTTCGAGTCCGTGTAGATCTGTCCGGAGACGAAGAAGAAGTCGTAGCAGATCCCGTGCAGCGCGATGCCGACGATCAGCATGAACTGCAGCTCGCCGGCGTCGCCGAAGGCGAACAGGACGTAGCGGACGGCCCAGGCCGCCATACCGATCAGGAGCGTCCACTTCATGCCGACCCGGAGCAGGAAGATCGGGATCGCGAGCATGAACAGCACCTCCGACATCTGGCCGATGGTCTGCTTGCCGGTGGCGTTTGCCAGCCCGATTTCGGTCATGAACTGGTTCGCGTGCTGGTAATAGAACGCGAGCGGAATGCAGATCAGGATCGACGCGATGAAGAACGTCAGGAAGCTCCTGTCGCGAAGCAATGCGAGCGCGTCGAGACCGAGCATCTGCCGCAGGCCCGATTCCTGGCCCGGTGTCGGCGGGGTGGCGGGCAGCGTGAAGCTGAAGAGCCCGAGCACGAGCGAGGCGATCGCGGCCATCAGGAACGTCTGCCTGAGCAGGCCGGCTTCGATGCCGGCCTGCGAATCCCAGGCGAACACGTAGCTGATCGCGAGCCCGGCGACGATCCAGCCGATCGTCCCCCAGACGCGGATCCGGCCGAAGTGCCTCGACGGATCGTCCATCTGGCGGAACGAGATGGAGTTCACGAGGGCGAGGGTCGGCATGTACAGGATCATGTAGCCGAGAAGGTACGGATAGAACTGCGCGAAGTCCGCGGCGCGCCAGGTCAGGTACAGGAGAACGGCGCCGATGAGATGAATGACGCCGAGCAGGCGCTCGGCGTTGAAGTACTTGTCCGCGATCAGGCCGATGATGAACGGCGCGATGATCGCGCCCCACGACTGCGTGGAGTAGGCCTGCCCGATCTGCGCTCCGGAGGCGCCGAGATTGTTCGCAAGAAAGCTGCCCATCGTGACGAACCACGCGCCCCAGATGAAGAACTCGATGAACATCATCACCGACAGGCGAATGCGTACGTTGCTCAAGGTCCCCTCTCCCTCGTTGTATGTGCGGTCCGGTCGCCCGCATGGCGGGCTCCTGCGGTTTCGTGCGGCTGCCGGTCGCCCGCATGGCGGGC
>CAZBGV010000147.1:0-8250 GCA_964491485.1 uncultured Woeseiaceae bacterium
CGAGCACGTCACCGGAAACACCAACAGCAGGCGTCGCGTTCTTTCCATCGGAGTTCAGAGGGCGGGTCGGAGCGAACTGGTCGCACGATGACCTGATCCTCGCCGCTGCCGTGAACTACATCGGCGGACTGACGGACACGCTGGTGACTCCGAACGTCGGCCGTGGCTCGATGACGACGCTTGACGTCGTGGCGGACTACCAGATGGACACGCCGATGATTGGCGATCTCGGAATCAATCTGGCGATCACCAACCTGTTCAACGAGGCGCCGCCGTTCATGCAGCCGGTGAATCCGATATACATCAGCTATGACTCCCTGAACTATTCAGCGCTTGGGCGTGTGATCAACCTGAGCGTGCGCAAGCGATTCTGATCCCGGCCGCGAGCGCTGGTCGAAAGCGCGTGGCCCGGGAACATATCTGATCCAGTACTCCGAGGAGAATACCTATGGGATTCGTGCTGCGAAGCTGCTTTGCGGCGGCGCTCCTGGTTGCGATCTCTGGCGACAGCCATGCGCAAACGACGCCGAAGCCAACACCCCGGATGCTGGTCGAGGTCGCCGATTTTGCGGGGCTCGCTATCTCACCGGACGGTTCGAGCGTAGCCTTTCGCGTAGACAGAGCATCCATCGAGCGGAACACCTACGATTCGACCTGGTACGTGACAGATATCAAAGGAGCGCAACCCCCGCTGAGACTCGCGGACGGCGGGCTTCCACCCAGGTGGGGTGGAGTGCCGGTCAACGAGATACCACAATGGTCGCCCGATTCCGCCTGGCTCTACTTTCGGGCGTCGTTCGCCGGGGAAACGCAGGTTTGGCGTGCATCACGGGACGGTTCTCGTGCTGAACGCGTGACATCTGATCCGGCGGACGTCGAGGCCTTTTCGATTGATCCCCAGGGTCGAACGCTGACCTACCGGGTCGGTCCGACGCGCTATGCAATCGAGATCGCAGAAGAGGATGAATACGATCGCGGAATCCTGATCGACGGATCGATCAGGCCCCTGCAAAACCTGTTCCGATCGACCTTGGTCAATGGCCGCCTCGTCAGTCCCCGGGTGGGCGCAGGCTGGCACATGACATCTCCGCTGGGAGACGTACCCCCGCAGTATCGCTCAGTTGATCTCGCAACATTAGAGGTCGGGCCCGCAACGGATGCCGGGATCGCAGCCTTAGGCGAAGCGGACGACATCCGGGCTGATGCATCCGACAATGTGATTGCTCGCTTCCCGTCGCCGAGCGGCAGGCACGTCGCAATCTTGTCGGGAACGAGAGATGTTCGGGAAGTCGAGGTACTCGGGCTCGCAGAACCGTCTTCGTCTTCTGTTTGCGGACCGTGTGGAGAGCTCTTCGTGGAAGGTCTCGCATGGAGAAACGACGGTGAGCTCATCATTACGGCGCGGAATGATGCTACGCAGGACTACGCCCAATCGCTCTATTCATGGCGTATCTCGAAGGATTCGATCCGGCTCATCGTGGCTGCGGATGGTCTTTTAAATGGCTTTCGGTTTCCCTCCAGCAATGCATCATGCGCTATCGGTGCGCAGTTCGGCATATGTGTGTCGGCCTCCGCAAACGTGCCGCCCCGTCTGGAGCGCGTCGATCTGGACTCCGGGAAACGAGAAATTCTGTTCGACCCGAATATCGTATTGGCTCAGGCAAGCAGCACTGTAGATTCCGAGTTGCTTACCTGGGCGAATCCGGACGGACACCGGTTTACAGGGCACCTGTTCATGCCCCCATTCCGTCGACCCGACGAGCGGGTTCCACTTTTCGTCACCTATTACGCTTGCCCCGGCTATCTTCGGGGCGGTTTCGGTGACGAATGGCCGCTCTTGTCATTCGCGAGCTCCGGAATCGCGGCGCTCTGCGTGAATCACTATCGTCCAAGCAGGGTCAATCGCGACGCCGCAGTCGACTATGACATCGGCCGCGTCAGCGTCGAGACGATCGCCGGCATCTTGTATGACCGTGGTCTTGTTGATCGTGAAGCCATCGGGATGGGTGGCCTGAGCTACGGCAGCGAAATTACGATCTGGACTGCGGCGAATTCCGATCTACTCGCGGCCGCTTCGACTACGTCACCGTCAGGCACGCCCACCTGGTATTGGTCCCTGGCACTGCTGGAGGGCTGGCCCGAAGCTGCCATGAGGAGCTGGAGGTTGGGGTCACCGATGGAAACTCCTGATCGTTGGAGGCAGATATCGCCTGCCTACTTCCCGGAACGGATCAAGGCACCTCTACTCATGCAGATGGCTGAGGAAGAATACCGGGCAGCGCTGGACTACTATGTGCCGATGGTCCGGGCAGGTGCCCCCGTGGAAATGTATGCTTTTCCGCATGCGGGGCATTGGAAGTTCTTACCGAGGCAGAAACTCGCTTCCTATGAGCGCGACCTGGACTGGTTCCGCTTCTGGCTGCAGGGAGTCGAGGACGACGATAGCCGAAAAGAACAACAGTATGCCCGCTGGCGCGTGCTGCAATCCCGGCAATGTGAGGGGGCAAAGGAAAGCCCTCCCTGGTATTGTCGATCCAAGTAAGGCGAGGTGTGTCCGGCGCGAACGAGCTACCCGGCAGGAACGGATCGGGGGCCGTCAGGCATCTCGCGAATAACGTACGATCAATTTGCAGCGTGGGTAGTGGGCGAGTCCAGCGCATTCCATGCGTATTGTTTAACGGGAACTCGCATCACTTCCTCAGCCCATCGGCTGCGCGCGAGTCCTGCAGCGACGCCGCCGCGTCCTCGGCAGGCAGGACCAACCGGGTATGGCCACGCGGAATATCGCGATCGAGGACGGCGGGCGGCGATGTTTTGCCGGGCCGAGTCCAGCGCAGGCGGAACGCCGGTCCACTGTTGTTCAGGTTCAGCGTCACCCATCCGTCCGTCGCCTGCCACTCGAGATCGACCACGCTCTTGCCGACGCGCACCCCTTCGACTCGGAGCGCCTGCCACGAGGCAGGCAGTTGCGGTGCAAACTCGAGGAGGTTGTTCCTGGCGTCGGATTGCAAACCCAGCATGCCGTGGATCGCCGCCGACAGGAACCCGGCCGACGACCAGGTCTGCTCCGGCACGGACTCGCGTTGCGGCGTGAACGCGTTGCCGGTCATCACCTCGTGCATGTGTCCGAGCGAATCGGCCGACGCCCACGGCACGAGGCTCCGCCACAGCGTGTATGCGTCCTCCGGCCGCCGCGCGCGCCACAGGATCTCTGCCGCCGCCGCGGTGCCGTGACCCCACACGCTGCCTTTCGCGTAAGACGCCGGATCGTAGTCTCGGGCCGTGGTCGGCTTGCTGCGCAGTCCCCAGGGCGTCAGGTAGGTCGGCGTCGTGAGCCGATCCAGTGTCGCTGACCTCTCTTCCGGTGTCGCGGCGCCGGAGGTGGTCGCGGCGAGGTCCGCAGCGGCGGTGCTCTCTCCCGGTTTGCCGGAGCGGAAGAACCCGCTGATCCAGCGGTGCGCGCGTGTATCGCGGTAGCGCGACCGCAGGCTCGCGCGGGCGCGAAGGCTGGCCGCTGCCGCCTCCTCGCTCAGCGCGGTGTCCCCCATCGCTGTTGCCAGTCCGGACATCGCCTGGGCAGCCTCCACCCAGGCCGCGGACAGCGTGAGCTCGTCGGTCAACCGGTCCTGCTCGTTGCCGGCCATCTTGTCGGCCGGCACGCGCGGCAGGCCGTCGCTCTCGTCGAGAGTCGAAAGACAGTAGCGATACGCTGCGAGCGTTTGCGGCCAGTGGCGGACCAGAAACGCGTGATCGCCGGTGGCGCGGTCATACTCGGCGAGCACGGCCAGGAAGTCGAACGTGATGTCGACGTGCACATAGAGGTACGGATAGTCGTTGGCCCAGTCCAGGAACGGCGCGCTCTGCGCGATCTCGTGCCAGATCATCCCGTTCTCGGGTTTCTGGTAACGGTAGATGAATTCGAGCTCGTCGGCGGCACGCGCGTAGTCGCCTTCGAGGAGCAGCGCGCGCGTGGCGAGCAGGCCGTCGCCGGCGAAGTACCAGGCGTATTGCGGTCGGCGCGCGCCGCGCGAAGGTCCGTAGCCCGCGACGAGCCCGCAGCCGAGGCGGGCATTGCAAGTCCAGGCCTGCTCCAGGGCGATCTGCGCCCAGCGGATGGCGCGATTCGCGTGCGGATCGGGCGTCGTAATTCTCACGACGCCACGCTGCTCGAAGCGCCCGACGTCTGCTGGAGCCGGAGCGCCCGGAGCGCGCAGCAGCGACGCGGTGGTTGCGTGGACGTCTTCATCCGCTTCGCTCTGCCCGGCGAATACCAGTGTCGCGCAGCGTCCACCCTCGCACGGCACGGGTTCGAGCGTAACAGAGACGAAACGCTCGAAGGCGCCGCCGCGACGGTCGTTGCCCGGCCGGGTGTGCTCGCCGGCCTGCGGCGACGAAATGAGCGCGCGGAACCGGCCCGTCGGCTCGCTCAGCAGGAAGCCATGCGCGTCCTCGTCCCAGGCCATTTCCTGGCCGCCGATTGCCGCCGGCCACATCAGGTTCAGGGATGAACGGAATCGTACCTTGACCTCGAGGTCACGCCGGCCCTCCAACTCGAAGCGCACGAGGATCCCGGGCCGCTCCTCACGCGTGGTGATGCGTTCGCGCACCCGGAAGTCCGCACCGGTGTAGATGCGCGTGACCGCCAGCGGGTCGACGTCCACCGCGGAGAGCAGCGTGATGCCCGGAACGGCAGCGCCGCCGGGTTGTACGAATTCCAGCGTATAGCCGGACACGAGCTGCAGAGGAAATGTCCAGAACTCCAGGCCGTCTTCCGGGTAGCCGCCTGCGAATGCACGCAGGCCGTGTACCGAGACGTACCGGTCGGGATGCGCCCGCGCCGTCGACCAGGCAGGGAGGCCGACCGTGGATCGCGCGGTGGGCGCCGGCGCCGGTGCAGGCTGGGCGCAGGCGCCGACGCCGAGAAGCCAGGCAGCCACAATGAGAGAGCGAAGCATGCAGCCCCTCCTGCGGAGCATGCGCGGCCCCGCGACCGTCAGGTCGGGTTGAACGCTGCTGGCGGCGAAAAAGCACATCGCCGGGCGTCGGCGAGGGGAGCCGCTCGCGCTCCCGTGCTCGCCGTCGGGCTAATCGGTCCCCTCGATCCGCAGGGCGGCGTCCGGCGCCGCGGCGGGCAGCGGAGCGATGGCGCTTTTTCCCCTCCCGTTGAACACCGGGAACTCCCCGGCCTTGTAGCGCCGCCAGTAGTCGTCCAGCGTCGCCTTCACCTTGCCGTGCAGCAGGTACACGCCGATGAGGTTGGGCAGCGACATGCCGAGGATCATGAGGTCGCCGAACTCGAGCACGTTCAGCGCCGTGATCACGGAGCCGAGGAACGTGAACAGCAGGAACAGCAGCTTGTAGTAGATCGATGCACGCTCGCCGAACAGCCAGACGGTGCAGCGCTCGCCGTAATACGACCACGAGATCATGGTCGAATAGGCGAACATGAACACCGAGAACGCGAGCACGTAGGGGAACCAGGCGATGTGCTCGCCGAACGCGCGCGACGTGAGCGCCGCGCCCTGGGCAGTGGCGATGACGTCCGCGTAGGCCGGGTTGTTGTAGGCACCGGTGATGTTGATCACCAGCGCTGTCATGGTGCAGATGACCACGGTGTCGATGAACGGCTCGAGCAGCGCGACCGTGCCTTCCCGGATCGGGAACTTCGTTTTCGCCGCCGAGTGTGCAATCGACGCGGACCCGGCACCGGCCTCGTTCGAGAACGCGGCCCGCTGGAATCCGACCACCATCACGCCGACCAGCCCGCCGAAAGCCGCATCCGGCGCGAACGCTTCGGTGAAGATGCGGGCGAACGCCACCGGGACCATCCCCGAGTTCGTCAGGATCACGAAGAGGCAGCCGAGGATGTAGACGATCGCCATCAGCGGCACGATCTTCTCGGCGACGTTCGCGATGCGCCGGATGCCGCCGAGAATGACGATGCCGACGAGGAACGTCATCACCAGGCCGTACACCCAGGGTACGCCGTTAAGCCACGGGATGGACTCCTGCACGGCATTCATCGACTGGTTGACCTGGAAGGAGTTGCCTCCGGCCAGCGATCCGCCGACGCACAGGATGGCGAACAGCACCGCGATGCCCTTGCCGAACCGTGGCCAGCCTTTCTCCGCAAAGCCCTTCGACAGGTACTGCACGGGACCGCCGAGCACCCGGTTGTCAGTGCGGATCTCCCGGTACATCAGTCCCAGCGTGCATTCCGTGAACTTCGTGGTCATGCCGATCAGGCCGGCGACGATCATCCAGAAGGTCGCGCCGGGGCCGCCGAGCGTGATCGCGATGGCGACGCCGGCGATGTTGCCGAGGCCCACGGTGGCGGACAGGGCGCAGCTCAGCGCCTGGAAGTGCGACACGTCCCCGGGCTCGCTCGGATCGGTGTACTTGCCGCGCACGAGCTGGACGGCGTGCCGGAAACCGCGAAGATTGAAGAAGCCCATGCGCAGCGTCAGGAAAACGCCGCCGGCCACCAGCCACAGGACGATGAACGGCAACTGCACCGTGTCGTCCCAGAACACGACGTCGAAGAAGAGCACCGCGCCCACGATCGCGTTGAGGTCGCCCATCGCCTGGTCGGCGACATCCATTACGCCTTCCTGGCGGAGCTCGACGGCACTCCGGGCGGCGGAGCCGGCCTCGTCCGCCGCGGGAGCCGCGATTGCGGGTCCACCCGGCACGGCTGCCGCCATGAGAATGAAAAGCAATGTGCTCAGCAACAGGTGGCGCATCGAGTCCTAACCCCCGGTTTTAAGTACTCAGGACGCGCCCTGTCTCGGATGTTGCAGCGCGGCACGCCGGCGATGAGGCGCTATGATGCGGGCTGGCGCCCCGCCGGTCCACCCTTGTTCTTTTATATGATGGGACGGCGAGCGCGGCTTTGCAGGGATGCTGCTAGGATCGCCGGCCTATGAATCAAAAGCCTGCGCTCCGCGCCATTCTCCCCTCGTTACTGCTCTCGATGGCCGCCGCCGGGCAGACAGCCGGCAGCGGCGACTACGGGCCCGACACGCCCGAGCCGGGCTCGGTCGAGGCGATCGCCGGTTTCACGACGGCGCCGAAATTCTTAAGTCCCTGGGTCGCCTACGTGCCCGAATCCGCGACCGTGCCCTCACCCGGAGACTACCTCGGCCACGTCGCCGGCGCGGCCGGCGAGCTCTCGCGCACGACGGACATCTACGGCTATTTCCGCGCGCTCGATCGCGCGTCGGAACGCGTGCGGGTTGCCGTGATCGGCAAGACCGAGGAGGGGCGCGACATCCTGCTGGTCGCGGTCGCCGACGAGCAGGGCATCGCCGATCTCGAGCGCTACAAGGCAGCCACGGCCGCGCTGGCGGATCCGCGCGTGACCTCGCCGGAGCAGGCCGAGAAGCTCATCGCCGATGCGCGCCCCATCTATTACCTGAACGCCGGCCTGCACTCCACCGAGACCGGCAGCCCCGAGATGGTGATGGAGCTCGCGTACCGGCTCGCCGTTTCCGAGCAGCCGCTGATCAAAAACATTCGCGAGAACCTGATCGTGCTGATCAATCCCGTCTCCGAGCCGGACGGGCGCGACAAGGTCGTCGACTGGTTCTATCGCTACCTCAAGGGCAAGACCGATTTCGACGAGCTGCCGCCGCGCTCTCCGCCGTACTGGGGACATTACGCGTTCCACGACAACAACCGTGACACGCACCAGAAGGCCCTGCACATTACGCAGGCCGTGCACCGCATGTTCTACGAGTATCACCCGACGGTAGTGCACGACCTGCACGAATCCATTCCGCTGCTCCAGACGTGGAACGGCACCGGCCCGTTCAACGTCAACATCGATCCCATCCTGATCGACGAATGGTTCGCGATGTCCTTCGCCGAGATCACCACGATGACGACGTTCGGCATGCCGGGCGTCTGGACCTGGGGATTCGGGGAAGGCTGGGGTCACCACTACCTCGAGTCGGTCGCGGTCAATCACAACGCGATCGGCCGCGGTTACGAGACTTTCGGCAACGCCACCGCGGAGACGCTCGACCGGGTGCTGCGCCCGAGCGAGGAAGAGGATATCGCCGGCAAGCCGGTGACCACGCAGCAGTGGTATCGCCCGCTGCCGCCGGATCGCGAGGTGCGCTGGTCCCTGCGCAACAACACGAACTACATGCAGACCGGCGTGCTCGCGGCGCTCGACTACAGCGCCAAGAATCCGCAGGACCTGCTGCGCGGCTTCTATCGCAAGGGCTACAACTCCTGGCAGACGGG
>CAZBGV010000148.1:0-8099 GCA_964491485.1 uncultured Woeseiaceae bacterium
CTAGGTGCGCGCCGCAGCAGGAACACGCCGATGCAGGCCGACAGCACCGACGCGGCGAACACGGCGATCTTCGCCGCCGTGAAATCCGCTTCGACCGGGAATGCCTGGCCGGCGATGAACAGCGACATGGTGAAGCCGATTCCGCCGAGCGCGCCGGCCCCGGCCAGTTGCCGCCAGGAATACTCGTCGGGCTTGGTTGCGACGCCGGCAGCGACGGCGAGTGCCGCGGCCAGCGTCATGCCGAGCGGTTTGCCGACGACCAGTCCCACGATGATGGCGAGCAGCAGGGAGCCATGGCCGACGATGATATCGGGAGCCATGGTGACGCCTGCGTTCGCGAGCGCGAAGATCGGCAGCACGATATAGCTCGAACGCGCGCCCGCGTTCCGCAGCAGGCGGTCGGCGGGCGATTCGAGCCGGTCGTGTATCGAGTCCAGCGCCCGCAGGGCGGAAAGCGAAGGCCCGTGCCGCAGCACGCCGCCGCCGTGCGCCGCTTCCGCGGCGATGATGGCGTCGGCCTGGGTGGAAAGCCTGCGCAGGTTGGCCGGCGGGCGCGTCGGAATGAACAGCGCGAGCAGGACGCCGGCGAGGGTCGCGTGCAACCCGCCCTGGTACACACACACCCAGAGCGCCACGCCGAGTAGCGCGTACGGTGTCACGCGATAGATGTGCCAGCGGCTGAACAGCGCCAGCGCGGCGACGATCGCCGCGGCCATGCCGAGCCACTCAAGGTCCAGGGAGCCGGAATAGGACACGGCGACGACGAGGATGGCGCCGATGTCGTCGACGATCGCGGCCGCCGTCAGGAAGATGCGCAGCTCGACCGGCACGCGCGGACCCAGCAGGGCGATCAGCGCGACGGCGAAGGCCGTATCCGTCGCCATGGGTACGCCCCAGCCGTGTGCCCAGGGTCCGTCCGGAAGAATGAGCATGTAGAGAACGGCCGGCACCGCCATGCCGCCGATGGCGGCGGCGACGGGCAGCGCCGCGGATCGTTTCTCCGCGAGATGGCCGACGGTGAATTCGCGCTTGACCTCCAGTCCGACGACCAGGAAAAAGATCGTCAGCAGGCCGTCGTCGATCCAGTGCTGCACCGACATCCCGAATGCCGCGCTGCCGAGGCGGAATGCAAAATCCTGCTGCCAGAACGACTGGAAGGCGGGACCGAGCGGCGAATTCGCGAGCGCCACGGCGAGCACGGTCGCCAGCAGGAGCAGGAAACCGGCCGACGGGCCCCAGCTCGCGAAATCGAGAGCCGCCGAGCGGACGCGATGGCCGAGCGTGTTGAGCATCGCGTCGGAGAGCGACACTTCGTCCCACGGTCCTTCGTAGAGGCGCCCGTTGATGAAGAAGGTCGGGGTGAACTGCACGCCGCTGGCCTGCGCGGTTCGCTGGTCGTCTTCGACGCGCTCCCGGGCGTACTGTTCCGACGCCGCCGCCTCGGCGGGATCCTCCAGGTCGATCCCGAGCCCGGCGGCCACCGCGGTGAGATCGTCTTCCGTGAGGGTCTCGGAGCGCGTCATCAGCTCGACGTGCGCACGCCAGAAGTGCTCTTCGTCGCGGGCGCGCTCGACGAGCACGGCGGCGCGGCGGGCGATGTCGCTGCCGGTCAGCGGCCGGTGCCGGAACACGTAGCACAGCCGCTCGCCGAATCGATCGCGCAGCGCGGCGATCGGCTCGTTGGCCGCGCGGCAGTGCGGGCAGGCGTAGCTGCCGTATTCCACCAGCGAAATCCGGGCGCCGGCCGGGCCGAGCATGTGGTCGTGTGCCGGGTCGACCGCCCGGGCCAGGCGGCCGCCCGCCTGCGTGCTCAGCATGCGGGTCCCTCGTGCGGGTGAAGCACCAACTATACGGCCGGAAGCCCGCGACGTCGGCGCGCTCACGTTCTGCGTGTTGACATGTCATCAATGTTCGCGGACAATCCTCGCATGGGCAAAGCCGGCCGAACAGAGACAACCAGGACGAAGCGTGCGGAACAACTCCGACGCGCCAAGCGTGCCCAACGCGAACGGCAACGCCGGTCAGGCCTCGTCAACGTACAGCTCGTCTTGCCCGGAGACACGGCCGCCAAGCTGGCCGTCGCACGTCGTGCGGCCGATTTTCCGGACCTCCTGGACGATGCCCTCGATGAGCTGGTCGTGCGTATAGCCGATTATCCGGAGCTCCGTGCGCTGGCGTGGAATCGTACCGACGAGTACATACCGGCAAGAGAAGCCTTTCAGCTCTACGAGCGCAACTGGCGATTCGTCGAGCCTGGGCGCCTCGAACCGGAGGAACGGGCGTTGATCGATCGTCTGAAGGCGAGATTCGGGGGCGGCGTGATCAATGCGTAAGTATCGCAGGCCGCACCATCGGCTCGTGGAGGGCGCACTGCAAAGGATGGATGCCGGTTTTCTTGCCAGAGCCGAGTGCTATTTCGGAGGCGGCACCTTGCTCGCGATGACGCTCGGGGAATATCGGGAATCCCGCGATATCGACTTTCTGTGCTCGAGCAGGGAAGGATTCAAGTTGCTCCGCGAGACGATCACGAACCGGTCACTGGGCGCAATTTTTCGCGAATCCGTCGAGCTTGCGCGAGAGGTTCGGGCCGACCGTGACGGCATACGTACATTCCTCAAGGTCGGCGACGTGCTCATTAAATTCGAGATCATTCTCGAGGCTCGCATCGATCTTGCAGGGGCAATCGACGAAACCCTGGGTGTCCCGACCCTGGCCAGGGAATGCGCGATTGCGGAAAAGTTTCTCGCCAATGCCGACCGCGGTCTGGACGAATCCACCTTGTCGAGAGACCTGGTGGACCTCTCGTTCGTGGCGGTCCATGCAAGCCCGCCGCAGCTTGAAAAGGGGATGGAAATGGCCGAACAGGCTTACGGAGCGGCCATCCGGAGAAGCCTTCGATTGTCTCTCGACAGCTTCAAGGGCAACCGGAGCCGTGCGGCTGCACACATCCGATCGCTCGGAGTAGAGGATACTCAAACATTGCGAAAAGGGCTCAAGTTGCTGGGCAAACTCGTCGAGCGCGGGCCGTTCAGTCCAGCGTGACGACGATCTTGGCGCGGGCGTGTCCGGTTGCGAGATAGTCGACCGCCTTGGCGGTCTCCGGTAACGGATACACGCGATCGATCACCGGGGTCACCTTGCCGGTGCGCACCAGCTCGCCGAGGGTCTCGATGTCTGCGCGGTTCAGTTCCGAGATGAAGAAGACGAGCTCCTGATGCACGAACGGCCGCAGGAGCATGGCCTGGATCGGGCGCGATAGCGGGCCGATCCACGGGTTGTCTTTCGGTCCGCCGACGATGACGAGGGTTCCATCCTCCTCGAGCAGCCGTCGCGTCGCGAACGGCGAATGATTCCCGGCGTTGTCCAGGATCAGGTCGTATCGCTCCGGGAGATCGATGATGCTTTGCTGCGTGTAATCGATGACACGGTCGGCGCCGAGCGAGCGGACCAGCTCGACGTTCCTGGTGCTGCACACGCCGGTCACTTCCGCGCCGAAGGCTTTGGCGATCTGTACCGCGAACGTGCCGACGCCGCCCGACGCCCCGTTGATCAGTACCTTGTCGCCGGGGCGGATGCCGCCCTGGTCCCGCAGCCCCTGCAATGCGGTGATGGCGGCAACCGGTATGGCTGCGGCCTGCTCGAAGCTGACGTTCGGCGGTTTGAGAGCGAGCGTACGATCCGCGTCGGCCGTGACATATTCCGCCATTGCACCCGACCTGGCGCCGAAGACTTCGTCGCCGGGCTCGAAGCGCGTGACCTTCTCGCCGACGGCAACCACCACGCCGGCATAGTCCACGCCGAAGCGCATGAAGCCCGGCGTGCCGAGCCCCTCCGACAGGCGGATGATGTATGGCCTGCCGGTCATCAGGTGCCAGTCGACCGGGTTGATCGCGGCGGCACGAACCTTCACGAGAACCTCGTTGTCAGCCGGCGCAGGTTTTGCGATCCGGGCGACTTCGAGGACGGATGCAGGGCCGTAACAGCGATAGACGACGGCCTGCATCCGCTCCCCGGCGCCGGTCGGGGATTCCGTGGCGCCGCACGGCGAGTTGTGGCTCAGGGTCAACGCGCCGGCGGCCACCGAGACGGCCACCAGTGCGCCGGCGACGCCAAGGATGCGATAACGCAGGGCGATCATCGGGATCTCCTCTCGAGGTACGGCTGCGACTATTCGGTTGCAGCGGCCTGCGTGCCAGCCCTTTGCGACCAATCGGGGATTTCGCCGACCGAATGACGATGGCGGCGGACGGGCGGCTTTCCGTTGTGCTCCGAGCCCGGCGGATCGCGCACCGGGGCAGCGTCGTTCGTCTATATTGGCGTGATGGCGGTGACGGCTGTATCGGTCGAACCACGCCGGGCCGCGCTGCTCGGGCCGCGGCGCTTGCTGCTCATGCTCGGCGTGTCCGTCCTGCTCGGCGTGCTCAACAGCCTTCCCGGCACGGCGCCTCCGGCGTACGTGACGATGGGTCACGCCGTCGTTGCAGGCCTGGTTGCGCTGCTCGGCTTCGGGGTCTTCGAGCGTTACCCGCCCCGGCTGCCGGGCTGGCTCCCGCGCTGGATCCTGCAGCTCGTCGGCGTCGTCGTCGCCGTGCCTGCGGGGGTGCTGCTTGCGCACCTGGTCTCGATGGCCGTCGACGTGGAGCTCGCCCACGAGCGACCGCAGGTGACGGCCCTCATCGCCCTGCTCGTCGAAGGCCTGCTGTTCGGCCCCTGGATCGCGCTCGGCGCGATGCTTCGCCAACGGGACCTTTTCGCTCGCGACCAGGCGCTCGGGTTCGAGCTCGAGAGAAGCCGGCTCGAGCGCGACGCGCTCGACGCGAGGTTGCGGCTGCTGCAGGCGCAGGTCGAGCCGCATTTCCTCTTCAATACGCTCGCGAACGTGCAAGCGCTGGTCGACGCGGGCTCGCCGCAGGCTTCGCAAGTGCTCGCGAGCCTCGTGGCCTACCTGCGCGCCGCGGTGCCGCGCATGCACGAGCCGGCCACGACGCTCGGCCAGGAGCTCGAGCTGGTGCGCGCGTACCTGGAGCTGATGCGGATGCGGATGCCGGATCGGCTGGATTTCGAGCTGCACGTCGATCCGGCGGTGAACGGGCTGCACTGCCCGCCGATGACGCTGCTGACGCTGGTCGAGAACGCCGTCCGCCACGGCATCGATCCGAGCGAAGAAGGCGGGCGCATCGAGATCGATGTCCGCCTGGACGGCGATCGCTGCCTGCTGCGCGTGACCGACACCGGCCTCGGGCTCGCGGAATCCGGCCACGGGCCAGGCACGGGGCTCAACAACCTGCGCGAGCGGCTGCAACTGGCCTTCGGCGGCGACGCGCAACTGCGCCTCACGGAGATCGAGCCGCACGGCGTACGTGCCGAGCTCGACTTGCCGGCGCGGCGGCAATGACGGCGACGCGGCCCACGGCGCTGATCGCGGATGACGAACCGTTGCTGCGCGATGCGCTCGAGCGCATGCTCGCGAGGGAATGGCCGGAGCTCGAAATAGTCGCCAGGGCACGTAACGGGCGTGAGGCGATCGAGCTGTTCGAGTCCCGCGCGCCGGACATCTGCTTCCTGGATGTGCAGATGCCGGGGAAAACCGGCGTCGAGGCCGCGAGTCACATCGGCGGACGCGCGCACATCGTGTTCGTCACCGCTTACGACCAGTACGCCGTGCAGGCGTTTGCGCAGGGCGTTCTCGATTACCTGGTGAAGCCCGTCGAGGCGACCCGGCTGGCCGCGACAGTGGCGCGCTTGCAGGAACGGCTGCGCGCGTCGCGGCCGGCCCTGAACACGGAGGCGCTGCTGGAACAACTCGCGGCGAGCCTGCAGCAGCGGACCGCCGAGGGCCCGCTGCGCTGGCTGCGCGCGTCGCTCGGCAAGACGGTGCACCTCATCCCGGTCGACAGCATCGATTTCCTGCGCTCCGACCGGAAGTACACGCTGGTCGCGTGGCGGGACGACGACGGGCGGCCGCGCGAAGCGCTGATCCGGATGCCGCTGAAGGAGATCAGCTCACGCCTGGACCCGGCGCAGTTCGCGCAGGTGCATCGCTCGATCGTCGTCAACCTGAGCCGCGTCGACCACGTCACCCGAGGCGGCAACGAGACGGGAGAAATCCACCTGAAGAACCGGGATGACGTGCTGCCCGTAAGCCGGAATTACCTGCACCTGTTCCGGCAGATGTGAGGCGACGGTCGTTGCCGTATCCAGTGCGTAGCCGTTGACCGATCAGGTCCGGGCAGGACCGTAGCGCAGCCCGTCCACGAGCAGGGCAACCATGCGCCGTGCCTGGCTTCGGGACTCGCATGGTTGCTCGCGGCATCTGTGACGGCTCACGCGGACAGCTACAAATACGAGCTGGACCTCGCTTACGACGCCGATCGTGCGTCGCTCGAATCGAATTTCGACACTCCTTTCCTGGATCTCAGCGTCTCGTCCGAGACAGACAACGACGAGCTCGGACTCACCGGTACGTGGTACTTCGATGACGTGCGCACGTCCACCGGCCCGCTGAGCCGGGCGGCTTTCATCGGCCGCGCCTCCGGCCTCTCGCTGGGCTACAGCCGCGGCGTGGATGAGAGCGACAACACCGATACGGATCAGTACAGCTTCGGCGTCGGCGTGCAATTCCGGTTCCAGGTTCTCCGGGGCCGATGGCCCGGCCTCGAGTCCGTGGGCGTTCAGGTTCGGTTCAGCGAGCCGCCCTAGACTGTACCGCCACCATTGAGAACAACGGACCATGGGGGTTCGACGATGAGAATGAACCTGAAAGTCTTGCTGCCGCTCGTGCTCTCGTCTTCGGTCGCCTTCGCCGAGGACTACCACTCGATTTCCGACTTCGATTACACGCGGAGCGATTTCGGTACGCTGGTTTTTGCAGGCCAGAGGTTCACGACTGAGCAGGACTTGTACACGCTCAGTTCGACCTGGTACTTCGACAGCAAGGAAACTTTGGGGCCGCTCAACGAATTCGAGTACATCAACAAGACCAGCAACATTTTCGGGGCCTGGTCACAATTTGACGGATCGGGATCGCATGCCCACCAGGCAACGATCGGCGGAGAGTACTTTGCCGGCAACTTCCTGCTGGGCGGGTCCTACACCGGCCTTGACGGCCCCGACGGATTCACGGGAACCCTCGGTTACCTGTTCAGCGACGCTTTCCTGATTAGTGCGGAAGCCTTGAAAACTGAAGGCTTGGATACGCATTACCTTTTCAACGCCCGTTATAACCACCAGCTGAGCGGGACGAACTACATCGGGTTCAACTTCAGCACGGATGATGAATTCGACGTGAAGACCATCTCATCCAGGTACTTCACCCGGCTGAGCGGCGAAAGCTACCTCGCGGCAGAGGTTTCCTACACGCTTTTCCCCAACAACATCGAGGACCTTTGGACGTTCGAAGGGGATTATTACCTCAACCGGCGCACATCACTGGGCCTCGGCGTCGCCAAGGATGACACCTACTCGTTCGATTTCACTCACTTCTTCACCGAAAATGTCGCGCTCAAACTGAGTTACGCAACCCGGGATCTTGACGCGCAGTTCATCGAGGGGGATTTCAAGAGTTATTCGCTGGGCTTGACGGTCCAGTTCTGAATCCGGGCTTACCGCAGCCCCCGTGGAGCGAGGCTACGGCAGCTTCGGTACGTGACTATCGCCGGCGGCGGGCGCCGGTTGTACCGGCAGGGTGGATGCCGTCTCCTCGAGGCGCGCCATCACCGCGCGAGCGCGCTGCGCCCGGCGGTCGTCGTACTGCAAAAGGACTCGGGCGCTCTGCTCGAGCAGCGGGCGGGCGCGCTCCGTCTCGCCGAGGGCCAGCAGGGCATTGCCGTATTCGGACAGCGTGGCGGCAACGAGCACGTTGTCGTCGCCGTAATCCAGGCGCCGGATCCTGAGCGCGCGCTCGAGGGGCGCGATCGCCTCGGAGGCCTGCCCCGCGCTCGTGAGCACGGCGCCGAGCTCCGTCAGCGCCGACGCCACGTATTGATGATTCTCGTCCAGCGCCTGCGCGTAAATTCCCAGTGCGTCGGTCAGCATCGCCTCGGCACCGGCGAGATCGCCCTTGTCGTGCAACAGCATGGCGAGGCTCGTCATGTCGTAGC
>CAZBGV010000149.1:0-8061 GCA_964491485.1 uncultured Woeseiaceae bacterium
GGCGACCCGGATCCCGGGGTCGCCCGCATGGCGGGCTCCTACGGCGCAATTACATCCGACCCCGGCCGGTTTGGCAGGCGGCGGCGACCTGTGGAACACTGCCGCGGTTTACGTCCAGACGCCCGGAGCCCGCGTTCGATGAAGCATTTTCCCGCCTTCCTGTCTGCGGCGGTCGTCCTCCCGTTCGCCGGCTGCGGCCTCGCCACCGGCGACGCCGAGGCGGCCGAGCCTGCCCGCATCTACGATCTCGAGTACGTCGTGACCATGGATCCGGCCGCGGGGGGCGCGCTGGTGCAGCTCTCGCTCGAGCAGGACGACGCCTACCTGCGCGAGCTCGACATGTCGCTGCTCGGGGGCCGGCTGAGCGACGTCGCGGGCGACGGCGAGGTGTCCGTAAGAGACGGCCGCGCCGTGTGGCGGCCACCGAAGAACGGCGGGAAGCTCCGCTGGTTCGCGAGCCTCGAGCACCTGCGGGACGAGGACGAGTACGACGCCTACGTCACCGACGACTGGGCGCTGTTTCGCGGCGAAGACATCGTTCCGTCGGCAGTCACGCGCACGCTCAAGCGCGCCCGCAGCCGCACGTGGCTCGAGTTCCGCATGCCGCACGGCTGGTCCTCGGTCACCCCCTATGCCGGCACGAACGACCGCTACGAGATCGACAATCCCGAGCGGCGCTTCGACACGCCGACCGGCTGGATCGTGCTCGGCCACCTCGGCGTGCGCTACGACACGATCTCCGGCATCCGCACGAAGGTGGCCGGGCCCGTAAACCAGGGCGTGCGCCGCATAGACATGCTCGCGCTGCTGCGCTGGACGCTGCCCGAGCTCCTGCGCATCCTGCCCGATTTTCCGCACCGGCTGACGATCGTCAGCGCCGGCGACCCGATGTGGCGAGGCGCCCTCTCCGCGCCGCAGTCGCTGTACCTGCACGCCGAGCGCCCGCTGATCAGCGAGAACGGCACCAGCACCCTGCTGCACGAGGTGGTGCACGTCGGGCTCGGCGTCGGCGCCGGGCACGGCGCCGACTGGGTGGTCGAAGGGCTTGCCGAATACTACAGTCTGGAGATGCTGCGGCGCAGCGGTACGATCGGCGGGCGGCGCTACGAGCTCGCCCGCGAGGGCCTCGCGGAGTGGGGTCGCGACGTGGAGAACCTCTGCACGCGGCACTCGAGCGGCAGCCGCACGGCACGCGCCGTGACGGTGCTGGCGCGCGTCGACGCCGAGATACGCGACAAGTCCGGCGGACGCGGCAGCCTGGACGACGTGCTCGCCGCGCTGGCGGAGAGCGGCCGCAACGTGACCGTCGCGGCGCTGCGCGAGGCGGCGGCCGCGGCCGCCGGCGAGCCGGTCGAGGCACTCGGGGACCTGCCCGGATGCGAGACGGACGCGGCCTCGTGAAGCGCCGTCCGGCATCCGGCGGGACCGTCACTTGCAAACGGGCGGAGTGATAAAATCGTCCCATGGCTAACGAGAACAAGAAAGCCCACGAGTTAGCCTCCGAGAGCGACGAGGACACCTCCGAGCTCGAGATTCTCTGTGACACCCTGGTGAGCGGTTCGGAACAGGACTACGAGTCCGAATCCGATGCCGCCACGCACTCGTTCGAAAACCTGGATCGGCGGCGCCAGTCCGAATCCTTCGCCGCGCTCACGTCGGAGCTCGAGGAGCGCGACGCCACGATCGGCCGGCTGGAGTACGAGCTCGAGCAGCTGCGCTCGCGCCTTGGCGGCCTCGAGACCGAGATCCGAGCACGCGAAGCGGCCTTCGCGAACCTCGCGAAGGAGCTCGCTGAAGCGCGCGAGGCGCTCGCCGCGACGCGCGAGCGGGTCCAGCGCCGTGACGAAAAACTCGCGCACCTCGAAGAAGAGCACCGCCTGCAATCCACCCGCCTGGCCGACACCGAGGGCGCGCTGGCGGAAGCCCGGCGCGCGGCCGCCGCGTCGCAATCGGCGCAAGGCGAGCTCGAAGCGACGCGGCAGGACGCGGAGCGGCGCATCGCGGCGCTCACCGCCGACCTCGAGCGCGAGCGCGAGGCGCTCCGGCGGGCGCGCGAGCGGGAGAAGGCCGACGCAGAGCGGCACGCGGAGCTCGAGCAGCAGCACGCCGAAACGCGCTCGCTGGTCGAGACCCTCAGGCAATACATCGATGGCCGCAAGGCGCAGTGGGAGCAGCAGGACGTGCTGCTGCGCACGAAAGACGCGCTGCTCGAAGAGCAGCATCGCCGGCTCGAGCAATTCGCGAGCGAAGCCGACGAGCAGCGGCAGCGGCTCTCGGAGGTACAGGCAGAGGCCGGCGAGCTGCGTGCGCGCAAAGTCGTTCTCGAGGAGGAGATCGCGCGCCTGGCTGCCGAGCTGCGAGCGGCCAGCGGCGATGCCGAGGCGCGGGCCCAGGCCAGTGCAGAGCACCGCAACCTGCAGGCGCGGTACGCGGCGCTCTCCGAGCGCACCGAGGTCCTGCGCGCCGAAGCGGAGGCTTTGCGGGCCGGGGCGGACAGCGCAGGTGCGCTGGCCGCCGAGCGCGAGCGCCTCGCCGGCGCGCTCGCTGCGGCACGGGTGGAGCTGCGTGCCGCGCGGCAGCAACTCGAGCGCACCGAACGCTATGCCGACGAGCTGCGCCGGCAGATCGGCGAGCTCTCCGCCGCAGCGGAAGCGAGAGCCGCACCGCACCGCGAGCTCGAGCGCGCGCTCGAGGTCCTGCGCACGCGCAACGACGAGCTGGCGCAGGCGCTCGACGCCGAGCGTGCGAGCCGCGCCGAGCTGCAAGCCGGGGAGGAGGAGAAACGAAGGGCGCTCGCGGAAGAGATCGAGCGGCTGCGGCTCGACCTCACGCGCGCCGAGCAGGCACTCGCCGAGAACCAGGCCTTGAACGAGCAGCTGAACGCCGACCTGCTCGAAACCTCGACTTTCCGGGTCGCGCTCGAATCGCAGCTTGCGCAGTCCGACGAAAGCTACCGCAAGCAGGTGCAGGCGCTCGGGCGGGACGCGAAGAAGCTGCGCCAGCAGGTCGAGGATTATCAGCGCAAGCTCGCCAGCAAGGACGCGGCGATCGGGGTGCTGCTCGCGGAGCTCGCCGGCAAGCCGGGAGAGGCGGCGGAAAGCCCACCGGAGCCCGTGGTGCACCTCCTGCCCGAGCGCAAGCTCGCGGCGCCGGAAGAGCGCCCGGCGGCCCAGGACAAGGAGCGCGTCGCGCGCCTTCTGGTCGGCACGCTCGACGGCCAGGAGGTGCGCTTCCCGCTGTTCAAGAACAAGCTCACCATCGGCCGCACCGCGCACAACGACATCCAGCTCAAGGCACAGTACGTCAGCCGCCGCCACGCGGTCATCGTGTGCGACCACGACAGTACCCGCATCGTGGACTGGGGCAGCAAAAACGGCATCTACGTGAACGGGCTACGCGTCGCGGAGAAGATCCTCGCCCACGGCGACCGGGTCACCGTGGGCACCGCCGACTTCCGCTACGAGGAGCTGGCGAAGCGCTGACGGCGCCGTGCCCGGCAGGCCGCCCGCTCTACGGCCGCATGGCGAGCCGGCGGCCGGCGCGCGTCTTGTGAGAGCAATCACGGCAAAGCGCCGCGCACGGTGCTACGGTCACGCTTCGCACCCATCCCGTGCGGCCGCGCGCGGATCCTGCATCCCGGCTGCCGAGGCACGGCCCGAGCGACCAGACCGGTCACGGACGACGAATGACGACGCCCAGGACGGCGCACAGGGAGTTGGCATCCGGCGCGGCGGAGGACATCGCCCGCACCGCCGGGGAGCTGGCCACGAAGAAGATCTGGCTGCCCAAGCTCCTCTACGACAGTCTTCCCTGGTTCTATCTCACCGCCGGCATACTCGCGTTCCTTGCGACCGTTTACGTCAGTACGTGGCTCTGGGTCGTCCCGCACTATTTCCTGTTCTCGCTGGCCTGCGTGCACCTCGGCTTCGTCGTGCTGCGCAAGCGGCACCGGGGCCGCCGCGATTAGTGCCGGCCCGGATACCGGCCGTGGGCGGGCTTGACCTGCCGCCGGTCATCGTGAACGATGCCCGCCTCGGTGCCGAGGGCGGGGCCTGGTGGATCGCGATACGTTGAAGAAGCTCCTGGCGCGCGAAGGCGCGCTCTTCGTCGCGCTCGTGTTCGTCGGGTTCGTCGTGCTGCCGCTCTGCATCTACCTGGTCGGCTCCGCGATGTTCGGCGCCTACGACGACGGCGGTCTCGTCGCCTTCTTCGGCGCCCTGCAGAGCGAGTTGCGTGCCGGCGAGCCGGCGGTGGCATTCCTGCTGTTTTCGCCGTGGCTCCTGTGGCAGCTCCTGCGCCTCACCCTCCTGGCCTTCCGGCGCCTCGCTCCGCCGCGCCCGGAGGACGCCGGCGCCCGCCGGGAGCCGCGCGCACGCAATTTGTGACCTACGTCACAGATTCCTGATTCCATTCGGTTTTTCGGGACCTTTCGGCTGGCGGTTATGTCAATCCTGGGGCATTCTTGAGGCACGCGCCGCCGCTCGCGACGACGCGGGCCGGTACACAGATCCAGGGTCGTCCGCAACGATGTTTCAGCAGTTCCTCAAGTGGCTCGGCACCAGGCTGTTCCCGAGGGAAGCGCCGCCGGCTTCGCCGCGCCCGGTCGGGGTGCGGGTACGACCGCCCTCCGAGCGTCCGCAGGCGGGCGCACCCCGAGCGGCGAAGCGCGAGGTCGTCGGCTTCCGTTCCCAGGTCGACGGCAGGATCGAGGAAGCCGGCCCCGGCAAGAACGTGCTCGTGCGCAACCGCTTCGTCCGTGAAGACACCGGCACGCACGAGACGCTGAAGATCCTGGACGAGACGCTGCTCCCGCCGGAGGAGGAAGAAGCCGGCATCGATCCCTACAACACCGGCCGCTTCGATCGCGCGAAGCACTGGGAAACGCGGTTTCGCAAGTAGCCGTCGCCCGGCGGCCGCAAATTGACGCTTCCACGACCCGCGGGTAATCTCGCGCATTTCTCGCGGCGGACCTCCGCCGCGGCACGCGGCGGAGCGCGGGCGCATGAGCCTCAGGGTGTCCTTCGATCTCGGCGACAGTGATCTCAATCACTTTCGCCTGATCATGCGCGAAGCCCGCAAGGTGGCCGCCCGGGCCGCGCCGGAGGAAATCGTCGCGGGCGCCGAGAAGCTGCTCGCGCGCGTCGGCGAGACGAGCGTGCCGCAGTTCATCCAGGACCGGCTGGACAACCTCGAGCTGATGATCCGGATGCTCAGGGACATCGAGTGGCGCCTGCCCAAGCAGGAGTCGACCCGGGTGTTGAACGCCCTCGCCTACTTCAGCGAGCCGGACGACCTGATCCCGGACCACATTCCGGGTCTCGGCTTTCTCGATGACGCGATCATGATCGAGCTGGTCGCGCGCGAGCTCCGGCACGAGCTCGACGCCTATCGCGATTTCTGCGAGTTCCGCTCGCGGCGGCCCGCGGGCGGGCCGCGCTCGCCTGACGCGGCGCGCGAGGAGTGGCTCGCCGAGCGGCGCAAGGAGCTCCAGTCCCGCATGCGACGGCGGCGCAAGCGCAACACGGAGCGGCCGGGCATCTTCTCCTGAGCTATGGCCAGTAGTACCAGCCCGTGCCGGCCAGCCCTGCCCACATCAGGAGCTGCGCGGCGAGCCACCACTTCTGCCGCATGACCAGGGCATAGAAACTCGCGCCCGCCAGCGCGGTCATAGCGGCGAACAGGGCCAGGCTCGTGCCCATGGAGGGAAACTCGGCCGCCACCCGCGGGTGATCGCCCACGAGCAGCAGGAACATGATGAGAACGGCTACCAGGCTCACCGCGATCGACGCACAGGAGCCGAGAACGATTCCGGTGATGACGGTCAAAGGTCGCATGTGCGCTTACCCCGGGCAGCCTCCCGCGCCGGTGATCCGAAGAAGGGCGCATTTTTGCTGATTGCGCCCTTGATCGCCGGGCTGGTGCACTCTAGCCTAGCTTTAACCTTGTCGGGTCCGAAGGACCCGGACGCATGGAGACCGTGTTGAAATCCACCGTTGCCGCCGGCCTGCGCCGCCCCTGCCTCGCCCTCCTCCTCGGGCTGCTTGCCCTGCCGGCGCTCGCCGCGACCGTGCCCCCCACCGATATCCACGCGGAGCTGCGGCCGCTGCCCAAGCACGAGCGCATCGCCGAGCTCGTGACCGAGTTCGTCGAAAAATCCCACTACGAGCGGCTGCCCGTCGACGACGCCCTGTCCGCCAAGGTGCTGGACCGCTACATCGAGTCGCTGGACAGCAACAAGATGTATTTCTTCGCGAGCGACATCGCGGCATTCCGGAAGTACAGTCACGAGCTGGATGACATGGTGCGGTCCGAATCCCTCGAACCCGTGTTCGACATGTTCGAAGTGTACCGCACTCGCGCGCGCGAACGGCTGGAATACGCGCTGAAGCTGCTCGCGACGGAGCCGGATTTCACCGTCGACGAGGAATATGTTTTCGATCGCAAGGACATGGACTGGATCTCGTCCGAAGCCGAGATGGACGAGCTGTGGCGCCAGCGGGTGAAGAACGACGCGCTCAGCCTGATCCTCGCGGACAAGACGTGGGAGGAAGCGCACGACACGCTGCAAAAGCGCTATACCCGCTTCCTGAAGCGCATGGATCAGATCAAGAGCGACGACGTCTTCGAAACGTTCATGAACGCTTTCGCGCACACGCTCGATCCGCACTCGAGCTACCTGTCACCGCGCAGCTCCGAGGAATACCGGATCGCGATGAGCCTGTCGTACTTCGGCATCGGCGCATCGCTGCAGATGGAGGACGATTACGTCAAGGTCGTCGACATCATTCCCGGCGGACCTGCGGACATCGACGGGCGCCTTCAGCCGAACGACCGCATCACCGCGGTCGCGCAGGGGGCGGAAGGCGAGATGGTCGACGTCGTGGGCTGGCGGCTGGACGACGTGGTACAGCTCATCCGCGGCCCGGCCAACACGGTCGTGCAGCTGCAGATCCTGCCGGGCGGCGCGCTTCCCGGCACCCCGCCGAAGACCCTGACACTGACCCGTAACCAGGTGAAGCTCGAGGAGCAGGCCGCGAAAAGCGAGATCGTCACGGTGCCGAAGCACGGCCGCGAGTGGCGCATCGGCGTGATCGAGGTGCCGAGCTTCTACCGCGACTACCGGGCGCTCAGTAACGGCGACGAGAATTACACGAGCACGACGAGGGACGTGAAGCGCCTGATCGGCGAGCTCGAGCAGAAGGGCATCGACGGCCTGATCATCGACCTCAGGAACAACGGCGGCGGCCACCTCACCGAGGCGACCGCCCTCTCCGGCCTGTTCATCGACAACGGGCCGGTCGTGCAGCTCAAGGGCTCGAACGGGCGCATCAGCCGGCTCGACGATCCCGACCCCGTGGCGCGCGTCGCCTACAGCGGCCCGCTGGCCGTGCTGGTGAACCGCTACAGCGCGTCGGCATCGGAGATTTTCGCCGCGGCCATCCAGGATTACGAGCGCGGCGTCATCATCGGGCAGCGCACCTTCGGCAAGGGCACGGTGCAGAACCTGTATTCGCTCGACCAGTACGTGCGCTCGCCGGAAGGCGACGGCCTCGGCCAGCTCACGCTCACGATCGGCAAGTACTATCGTGTGACCGGCGAGAGCACGCAGCACCGGGGGGTCACTCCGGACATCTCGCTGCCCTCCAACATCGACGCCAACGAGATCGGCGAAAGCGCCCGCAAGACGGCCCTGCCGTGGGATACGATCGAGACGACGCGCTTCGAGCCGGGGCGTCCGCTGGACGCGGCGATCAGCACCCTGACCGCCAACTACCTGGCGCGCAGCAAGACCGACCCGGACTACCAGTACCTGGTCAACGTCATCAAGGAAGACACCGCGCTGCGCGCGCGCAAGGCGGTCTCGCTGAATCTCGAGACGCGCAGGACGGAGCAGAAGCAGGAGCTCGAGCATCGCCTTACGCTCGTCAACGAGCGGCGTGCCGCGCGCGGGCTGGAGCCGCTCCCGGACACGAAGGCTCTTGACGACGACGACGAGCCCGACGTCCAGCTTGACCAGGCCGCGGCCATTGTCACAGACTTGGCGGAGCTCAGAGAGCTCCA
>CAZBGV010000150.1:0-8022 GCA_964491485.1 uncultured Woeseiaceae bacterium
AGCGAAAATCAACAGATTATAGGCTTCGACCGGGGCCTCGCTGGTCCGCGAGAACGTCAGGAAAAAAGGAATACCGGCGTCCGGGCGAGGCGGGGCCGCAGCGTACTGATTGCTGGCTGACAGCCCCGCAGCTCAGCCCTCCAGCAGCGCCCCCGCCGCCTGGTCCGCGAAGAAGAGGGTGTCCTCGCGGCGGATGCGCCCGGCGGGAATCGTGACGTCGCCGTCCATGGCGCGCAGCAGCATCTCGCTTTTCGCGGCGCCGGTCACGAACCACACGCGCTGCCGCGCGTCGGACAGGACGGAGTAGTTGAGCGACATCCGGCGGAAGCCGCCGTGCTCACGCGAAACGATGACCGTCCGGTCGGACCCGGCGACCGGATCGCCGGGCAGCAGCGAGGCCGTGTGGCCGTCCTCGCCGAGCCCCAGGTGCACGAGGTCGAGGACGGAGCCGCGGCCGAGCACGCGCTCGAGGGTGTCCGCGTATTCCCGGGCCGCCGCCTCGAGGTCGTCCTGCTCGACCGGCATCGGGTGCACGTTACCGGCGGGAATTGCCACCCGGTCGACGAGGAGCGAGCGGATGGCCGTGAGGTTACGGTCGGGCGAATCCGCAGGCGCCGCACGTTCATCGACCTGGAACAGGTGCACGCGCTGCCACGGCACCTTCTCGCGCGCGAGCGCTTCGAACAGCCGGTGCGGGCCACGCCCGCCGCTCAGTGCGAGCGAGAACGTGTCGCGCTCGGCGAGGCCGAGGCGCACCTGCCCGGCCATCCACGCGGCGCACTCGAGCGCGAGGCGGTCGGCATCGGGCTCGATGTGTATCTTCATTCGCAGCCCGGGAACAGCCAGCCGCCGACGGAATCGGCGAGGTCCTGTGCTTTCTTCGGCCCCCAGCTGCCGCGCTCGTAGGGCAGCACGGGGTCCGGCAGGTCGAGCACGGGCTCGACGATGGACCACGAGTGAGCGACGGTGTCCTCGCGCGCGAACAGCGTGTGGTCGCCGCGCATGGCGTCGCCGATCAGGCGCTCGTACGCGCTCATGTGGTTGCGCGTCTCGTCGCGCACGAGGAGCTCGACGTTTTCGCCGACCATCTCGGTGCCGGGCTTTTTCGACAGCGCGCCGAGTGCGATGGCGACGCGCTGCGGTCCCAGCCGGAAGCGGAAGTAATTCGGCGCGCAGGTGTTGGCATGTTCCGCCACGCCGGTTGCGCGTTTCAGCTCGACCACCACCTCCGTCAGTGTCGTCGCGAGGCACTTGCCGGTGCGGATGAGGAACGGCACGCCGCGCCAGCGATTCGAGTCGATGTCGAGCCGGAGTGCCGCGAAGGTTTCGACGTTCGAACGGGGATTCACGCCGTGCTCCTCGCGATAGCCGGCGTACTGGCCGCGCACGACCTGCTCCGGGCGCAGCGGCCGCACCTGCGACAGCAGCTCGGCCTTGGCGTCCCGCACGGCGTCGCCGGCCATGTCCCGGGGCCGCTCCATGGCGACGTGGGCGACGACCTGCAGCAGGTGATTCTGCACGACGTCACGGATCGCTCCCACGCTGTCGTAGAACGCGCCGCGGGTCTCGACGCCGAAGTCTTCCGCCATCGTGATCTGCACGCTTTGCACGTAACCGGCGTTCCAGATCGGCTCGAGGAAGGTGTTGGCGAAGCGGAAGTAGAGCAGGTTCTGCACCGACTCCTTTCCGAGGTAGTGGTCGATGCGGTAGATCTCGCTCTCGTCGAACACCTCGTGCAGCGTCTCGCCGAGCGCGCGCGCCGATTCGAGATCGCGCCCGAACGGCTTCTCGACGACGACCTGCGCGTGCCCGCCGGCGCACCCCGCGCCGTCGAGGCTGCGCACGACCGTGCCGAACATGTCCGGCGGAATGGCGAGATAATAGAGCGGAGCTTTGGAGTCTCCCAAAGCGCGGCACAGCCGCTCGAAGGTGTCCGGATCCGCGTAATCGCCGTCGACGTAGTCGAGCAGCCCGAGCAGCTTTTCCGTCGCGGCCGTGTCTTCCGGGCGGCCGTGCTCGGCGATGCTGTCCTGGACCCGCTGCTTCAGGTATTCCAGCGTCCGGCCGCCGCGGCCGGTGCCGATCACCGGCACGGTGAGCCTGTCTTTGGCCACAAGCGCCTGCAGCGCGGGATAGATGTCCTTGTAGGCGAGGTCGCCGGTGGCGCCGAAAAGCACCAGGGTGTCCGCTTCTCTGCTCATCGTTCCTCGTGCCCTCCGAACTGGCGGCGCATGGCCGAGAGGATGCGGTTCGCGTAGTCGTCGCGCTCGCGCGACGTGAAGCGGCCGAACAGCGCGGCGGAGAGCACCGGCATCGGCACGGCGGCATCGATTGCCGTCTGCAGCGTCCAGCGGCCTTCGCCGGAATCGGAGACGTTGCCGCGCAGGTCGGAAAGGCGCGCGTCGCGGGCCAGCGCTTCGGCCGTCAGGTCGAGCAGCCACGAGCGCACGACGCTGCCGTGGCGCCACAGTTCCGCGATGGCCGCGACGTCGAGCTCGTACTGCAGCATGTGCGGATCGAAGAGGGGAGCCGTTTCGGCATCTTTCGCGGTCTCGGTGCTGCCGGCATTCGCGTGCTTCAGCAGGTTGAAGCCTTCGGCGTAGGCGGCCATCAGCCCGTACTCGATGCCGTTGTGCACCATCTTGACGAAGTGGCCGGCGCCGCTCGGCCCGCAGTAGAGAAAGCCGCGCGCGGGCTCGGTAATGGACGGCTCGCCGCCGCGATCGTCACCGGGGGGCCGCGGGGCCAGCGAGGAGAAAATCGGTGCGAGGCGCGCGGCGACGCTGCGGTCGCCGCCGATCATCAGGCAGTAGCCCTCCTCGAGACCCCACACGCCGCCGCTCACGCCCACGTCGAGATAATGGATGCCGCTCTCGAGCAGCGTGTCCGCGCGGGAGATGGCGTCGCGATAGAAGGAATTGCCGCCGTCGATCACGATGTCGCCCGCCGACAGCAGCGGCTGCAGCGAGCCGAGCACCTCGCCGACCACGGCTACCGGCACCATGAGCCACACGATGCGCGGCGGTGTGAGGCTCGCCACCAGGTCGTCGATGCTGGCGGCGCCGACGGCGCCGCGCTCGGCAAGCCTTGCGACGCTCGCTTCCTTGCGGTCGAAGACCACGCACTCGTGGCCGTCGGCCATGAGCCGCTCGGCCATGGCCGCGCCCATTCGCCCCAAACCGATCATTCCGAGGCGCATGCGCCCTCCTCAGTAGATTTGCGATGACAGCACGCCGCCGTCGACGACGAGATTGTGGCCGGTGATCCAGCGAGCGGCGGAGGATGCCAGGAACAGGCAGGCGTCGGCCACGTCTTCCGGCTCACCCAGCCGCGCGAGCGGCGCTTTTGCGAGCCAGCGCGCCACGCCTTCCGGCCATTGTTCCTCGATGCCTGGACGGGCGACGAGCCCGGGCGAGACCACGTTGACCCGGACATTATAGCGGCCGAGCTCCTGCGCTGCCGAGCGCGTGAGCATGACGACTGCCGCCTTGGCACTGTTGTAGTGCGCATGCTCCGGCCCCGGGGCGACGGCCGCGATGGAAGCGATGTTCACGATCGAGCCGCCGCCGGCCGCCTGCATTTCCCGCGCCGCCGCGCGCAGGCAGAAGAACGTGGACTCGACGTTCGCGCGGTACATGTCGCGCCATTCCGTGTCGGAGATCTCGAGCAGCGGACGGTTGGGGAAGCTGCCCGCGTTGTTCACTGCGATGTCGAGCCGGCCGAACGCCGCCACGACGCCATCGGTGAGCCGGCTGGCCGCGACCGCGTCGGCCAGCTCGGCGTGGAAGACGGCGGCACGCCCCCCGCGCTGCTCGATCCCCCGCGCGACCTCGCGCGCGGCGCCCTCGTTGCCGCGATAGTGCAGCGCGACCGCGGCGCCGGCCTCCGCGAGCCGCCGCGCGATCGAGGCGCCGATGCCCCGGCTCGCGCCGGTGACGAGGGCGACTTTCCCCGAGAGATCGAGCAATCGTGCGTAAGCCGGTGGATTCACGTGCGTGCCTCACGTTGCAGGCGTTCGGCCCAGTATAGTGCGCCGCGCATTGCCGTGAACCCGCGGGAGCCTGCGTGCCGGTATCATGGCGCGATGGCATCCGGCTCGAAGAAGGTCATCGTCGCCGCGCTCGTCGGCAATACGCTGATCGCGATGACCAAGTTCGCCGCCGCGTTGTTCACTGGCAGCTCGGCGATGCTGTCGGAAGGCATCCACTCCGTCGTCGATACCGGCAACCAGCTGCTGCTGCTCTACGGCCTCCGGCAGGCGCGGCGGCCGCCCGATCCGCAGTATCCGTTCGGCCACGGCAAGGAGGTGTACTTCTGGAGCTTCGTCGTCGCCATCCTGATCTTCGCCGTCGGTGCCGGCATCTCCATCTACGAAGGCATCCGCCACCTGCTGAACCCGCACCCGATGAGCGATCCGCTCGTCAACTACGTCGTGCTCGCGCTCGCGATGCTGTTCGAAGGTGTGGCGTGGACCTATGCCTTAGTCGAGTTCAACAGGACCCGTGGCAAGCTGGGGTACTTCGAGGCGGTCCACCAGGGCAAGGATCCGACGCTGTTCGTCGTGCTGTTCGAGGATACCGCGGCGATGCTGGGGCTGCTGGTCGCGTTCGCCGGCGTGGCGCTCGCGGATGCAACGGGCCTCGCCTGGTTCGACGGCACGGCCTCGATCCTGATCGGTATGATCCTCGCGGCCACCGCAACGTGGCTCGCCTACGAGACCAAGGGCCTGCTGATAGGCGAGGCCGCCACCCGGCGCGTGACGGAGGGCATCCGAAATATTCTGCTCGGGTTCAAGGAGGTTCGGCACGTGAACGAGATCCTCACGATGCACATGGGACCCGATTTCATTCTCCTGAACCTGTCCGTGAAATTCGCCGATGACGTGACGGCGGCCGAGCTCGAAAAGACGATAGCGCGCATCGAGAAGCGCATCCGCAGCGACTATCCTCAGGTGAAGAGGATTTTCGTGGAGGCGGAGCGACGGCTCGAGACCGTCCGAGAGGCGTGAACCCGGACGACACTGCAACCAGCGCCGCGGATTTCCTGCCGGCGCGCCTTTCGCTCACGACCCTGGCTGCGGCCGCGCGCGGCTGCCGCGGCTGCGACCTGTGGCGCGATGCCACGCAGACCGTTTTCGGTGAAGGGCTGAAGCGGGCCCGGCTGATGCTGGTCGGCGAAATGCCCGGTAAGGACGAGGATCTCGAGGGTCACCCGTTCGTCGGCCCGGCCGGCCGCGTGCTCGATACGGCGCTGGCCGAAGCCGGGATCGAGCGCAGCGACGCCTACGTCACCAACGTCGTGAAGCATTTTCGCTGGGAGCCGCGCGGCAAGCGCCGTCTGCACAAGAAGCCTAACGCCGCGCAGGTCAACGCCTGCCGCCCGTGGTTCGATGCGGAGCTCCAGGTCGTCGAGCCGGAAGTGCTGGTGTGTCTCGGGGCGACCGCCGCGAAGGAGCTGCTTGGGCCCGCGTTCCGCGTGAGCCGCGAGCACGGCCGGTTCGTAGCTTCCGACCTCGCGCCCTTCGTGACGGCGACGCAGCATCCTTCCGCCGTGCTGCGCGCGCGGGATTCCGCGTCACGCGCCGCGCTGCTGCAGACACTCGTGGAGGACCTGCGCAAGGTCGCGCAGGTCCTCGCCAGGAAGCGCTGAGCGGGTCAACCGCCAGGCGCGAGCCGGGAGCCGGTCAGGACGTCCTCTGTCCGCCGTGCACCTCGCCGCGCCAGGCACCCGTCTCGCGCCCGCGGCTTTCGATGAACTGCTTGAAGTCCTCGACCGTGCTCTGCACGCGCGTTTCCATCGCGCCGAGCGCGTCGCCGATGTTCTCGATCGCACCCTGCGGCTCGTATTCCATCGCCAGCCGCACGCGGGTGCTGTCCTCCGAGAGTGGCTCGAAGCGGACCTCACCCGCATTCGGCGCGTCGCCGGAGACGCTGCGCCAGGCGATGCGCTGGTCCGGGATCTCCTCGACGATCTGCGCGTCCCATTCCTTGTCCTTGCCCCACACCTCGGCGCGCCAGTGCACGTGCGTATCGTCGATCTGCCGCACCTCCTTCACGCCGGACATGAATTTCGGCAACTCCTCGAACTGCGTCCACTGGTTGTAGACGACGTCGATCGGGCAGTTGACGTCGACGGATTTCTCGATCCTTTCCACTGCGGTACTCCTTGACTCGCTCGCTTTCAGGGAAGCTCGCAGGTATACAAATTCCGTGCCGTGCCCGGAGGCCCGGCTGACATGTCCGCCGCGCACCGCGAAAAAGCCGGTTTCCGCCGGTACTCCCGGCAATTGCGGTAACTTGTTACGCCGCCGTGTAAGGCTTACAGCGCCAGCAGGTCAAGTCGGCGTCCGGCTCGCAGGTCCCGAAGATGCGCCGCGAGAGCTCGTGGACCTCGTCGTCGAAGAGCGCTGTGAATTCCGGGTCGTGCTCGAAGTGCCGCCAGCGCTCATGCGTTCGCATGACCTGTGCGCAACCGTCGTAGGTGAGACCGTCGAAGGAGCTGCCGTTGCCGGTCGCGGGGACCCGTTCCAGGCCGGTGTCGGTGAACTCGAGGCCGAGCGCCGCGGCGAGGCCGCGGCGATAGCTCCTGTCCGCGACCCAGCGGTTGTAGCTGATCGCTACCCGACTCCGGTCGAGATAGCGGCGGATACCGTGCACTTCGCGCGCGTGCTGTTTCCAGATGCGCAGCACGGCTCCGTGCGTGACTCCACCGATTCCGCTGCGCCTCCGGCTGGCGAACAGGTTGTAAGGGTCTCTCAGGATGATGACGTCGGTGCGCCGCAGCGAGCTGCCGACCCATTCCTCGTGGCGGCGCTCGAATGCCTCGCTCGCGATCGGACCGAGAAAACAATCCTCGTAGCTCACGAGGAGGAGATCCTTGTGCGAGTGCTCGCCGCGGCGCTCCGCCGCCACGCAGAAAGGGCGGTAGCTGGCGACGATTTCACGGCCGTCGGCCATGGGGCGCGCGCTGGTGAAAGGGTTGCAGCGCGGTTCCGCGCAGTTGACGAAGCAGGTGCGGCCCGAAGCCTGCGACAGGATCCAGTTGATGATGGCGTGATTGCCGCTGCGTGACATTCCCACGATGCGCATTTCATGTCGATTCATGCCACGGCATTGTATACGGTAAAAAACGTGCAGAGGCAGCACAGCTGCCCCCGGCAGCGACACAGGAGGGCGCACGATTTATGGTCGGTGGAACCCGCAAGAGGGCGCGCGACCGGCATCCGGCCGTGCCGGAGCGCGGCGGCCGGGCCGCGGACGCGAGGCGGCTATGGGTGAGCGGCGGCGCTCCCGGCGATTTCTTCGAGCTCCGCCCTGACGGCGGGCGCGACCGCGGCGCTCTCGCACCAGAACGTCTCGTGCTCAGGGGAGTCGAGCACCTCGAAGCCGCTGCTGCGCAGCATGGCGCGCGCGCAGGCTGCGTTGGCTGCCCACCAGTTGGTGCCGTCGCCGGCGACGCCGTGCTCGATGAAGCCGAGCTTGGGCCAGCCGGGCCGCGCGATGCGATAGCGCTCGCTCAGCGGGAAGTCGCGCGGCACGCGGCGGGCCGCCACGTCCGGGAAGGTCATCATCTGGAACATGAGGTAACGCGGCGCGAGCGAGCGCACGATGTCGAGCGCGAGCAGGGGGTGGCGCAGGTGATAGGCGACGCCCATGAACCAGACGAGATCGAAGCGTCCTTCCAGCTCGGGAAGCCGGTACACGGACAGCCGGCGGAACACCGGCGGCCGCTCCAGCCCGATCAGTGACGAAGCCCAGCGCGCCTGCACGAGATAGTGCTCGTCGATGTCGACGCCGACGACCGCGGCGCCGCGCTCGGCGAGCGCGAAACTGTAGTAGCCCGCGTTGCAGCCGACGTCGAGAACCCGCCAGCCGGTGAGATCGTCGGGCACGACGTGACGGATGCGCTCCCATTTGCGTGCGGGAAAGTCACCGAGCGGATGCCCGGGCGCCGTCTCGACGCCGCCCGGCAGGTGCAGGTTGTGGAACCATTCGCCGAGCCTGCGGACTTCCGCGATGACGG
>CAZBGV010000151.1:0-8016 GCA_964491485.1 uncultured Woeseiaceae bacterium
ACCAGACGAACTCGCTGCCCGAGATCTGCGGGCGCATCTGCCCGCAGGACCGGCTATGCGAGGGCGCGTGCACCCTGAACGACGGCTTCGGCGCGGTCTCGATCGGCGCCATCGAGAAGTACATCACCGACGAGGCGCTGAAGCAGGGCTGGCGTCCCGACATGACGCACGTGCTCGATACCGGCAAGCGCGTCGGCGTGGTGGGCGCGGGCCCGGCGGGCCTCGCCGCCGCGGACGTGCTGGCACGGCTCGGTATCCGCTCCGTCGTCTACGACGCCTACACCGAGATCGGCGGGCTGCTCACGTTCGGCATCCCGCCGTTCAAGCTCGAGAGGGACGTCGTGCGCAAGCGCCGCGAGATCATGCAGGGCATGGGCATCGAGTTCGTGCTGGGCACGCGCGTGGGGGACGACGTTCCGTTCGCGCAGCTGCTCGACGAGTACGACGCCGTGTTCCTCGGCATGGGCGCCTACGAGGCGGTGCAGGGCGATTTCCCCGGCCTCGACCTGCCCGGCGTGCACGAGGCGCTGCCGTACCTCATCTCGAACTCCTTTCACGAGCTCGGGATCGACGGCCCCGAGCGGCCGTGGATCGATCTCGCCGGCCAGCGCGTCGTCGTGCTCGGCGGCGGCGACACCGCCATGGACTGCAACCGCACCGCGGTGCGCCAGGGGGCGACCAGCGTCACCTGCGCCTATCGGCGGGACGCGGAGAACATGCCGGGCTCGCGCCGCGAGTTCGACAACAGCCGCGAGGAAGGCGTCGCGTTCCTGTTCAATCGCCAGCCGATCGCGATCACCGGCCGCGACAAGGTCGAAGCGGTCGTGCTGGCCGAAACACGGCTGGGGCCGCCCGACGCGAGCGGGCGCCGCGTGCCGGAGACCGTGCCGGGCAGCGAGGAAGTCATCGAGGCGGATGCCGTGCTCGTCGCTTTCGGCTTCCGGCCGAATCCGCCGGCATGGTTCGACGCGTTCGGCATCGAGTGCCTGCCGAGCCGCCGCGTGCGCGTCAAGACGCACGGCGAGCACCCGTACCAGACCATGAACCCGAAAGTCTTCGCCGGCGGCGACATGGTGCGCGGCGCCGACCTCGTCGTCACCGCCATCTTCGAGGGCCGCGAGGCCGCGAAGAGCATCGCCGCGTACCTCGGCGTCTGATCGCCCCCGGTAGGAGCCCGCCATGCGGGCGACATCGATCTGCCAGTCGCCCGCATGGCGGGCTCCTACGGGGCGAGCAAAGCGATCAGACGCGGGCGGCCCGCAGGCGGTCGGCGCCTTTCGCGCCGAGCGGGCCGGCAACCGTGCTCTTGGAGAAGCTGCCGGTGACCAGCAGGCTGTAGTCCTCCTCCTCGAGGAGCTCGACCCGGTTGCGGCCGCGCACCTTGGCATCGTACAGGGCCTGGTCGGCGAGCTGCAGCGCGCCGCGCGGCCCGCGCCCGGGAGCCGGAGCGAGCGCCGCCACCCCGACGCTGATCGTCACCTTCCTCTCCTCGCCGCCGCGATGCTCGAGGGCCAGCTCGGCCACCGCCTTGCGCATGCGTTCGGCGAGCCGCACGGCCTGCGGCGCCTGCACGTCGTCGAGGACCACGACGAATTCCTCCCCGCCATAGCGCGCGAGCAGGCCGTGCGATCCGCCGGCGTTCGCCTGCAGCGCCTCCGCGACCCGCCGCAGCGCGCGGTCGCCGGCCTGGTGTCCGTAGCGGTCGTTGTAGGCTTTGAAATGATCGACGTCGATCAGCAGCACGGCGATCGTCCGCTGCGCACCCATCGCCTGCTGCCACAGGCCCGCAAGATGCTGGTCGAACACGCGGCGATTCTTGGTGCCGGTCAGGGCGTCGTGCTCCGCCAGCTCCGCGATCAGCCGGCCTTCGAGGAAGCTCTTGCGGAACCGTTCATCGAGCTGCAGGGCAGCGATACTGCTGGCGCCCGTGAGGATCAGCAGGAACGCACAGGAATAGACGAAAAGCTGCAGCGGCAGCCCGAAGACCGCGGCCGAGACGATGAACGAAGCGAGCGCGACCGCGACCGCGAACAATGCCGGCCGGACGGCAAGCCCGATGAAGAAGAACGGCCCGACGACCATGAGCGGCATGGCCATCAGGGTTTCGAACTGCCCGTGCGCCGCCATGCGCGTGATGAGGACGGCCGCGAGCGCGTTGCGTGCGGGCACGACGATGTCGGCGATGGGCAGGTACCGGCGCTCGAACCAGGAGCTCAAAGCGATGACTGCGAGCGCGGCGGAGGCCAGCAGCACCATCGCGAGCGCCAGCAGGTGACCTCGACCCGCGGATCCCTGGAAGCCCCTTCCCACCAGGCAGAACAGCGCCAGCAGAGCGCCGAGAACGCACGTCACCCTGATGAGCGAGCGAGTCTCGCGGAGGCGCAGCCGGACGTACTCCGCCTCGAGGCGCGGCTGGAAGCGCCGCCGCGTCTCCCCGCGTTGCAGCTCCGCCGCATAGGGCGAATCCGCGGAAGCGGCGCTCTGGGGCTGGGGGAGGCTCGGCATCGCGCCAAGATACGTCGGGGACCGGCCAGGCGATGTGACCGACTGCGCGGAAATACTGCGAATCAGCGGCTCCCGGGCGCGGCGGGGAGGCGGATCTCGAAGGTGACGCCGCCCTCGACGTTGGCGGCGGCGATCGCGCCGTCGTGGCCGACGGCGATCAGGCGTGCGATGAAAAGCCCGAGCCCCAGGTGGCGAGTCCTGCTCTCGGGACGCACCGACACCATCGAGTCGAACAGCTGCTCGCGCATGCGCTCGGGGAGCGGCGGTCCCGGATTCGTCACCGAGAGCACGTATCCGTCATCCCGCCGGCCCAAAGCGATGCGGATCTCGTCGCCCTCCGTGCTGAACCCCACGGCGTTGTCGACCAGCTTGTCGAGCATCTGCACGATGAGCTCCGGCGAGCCGTGGAAAGGCGCATCGTCGACCGACCGATCGAAGCGGAACCGGCGCGCGGGCCATGCGCTCGCGTACGCGTCGACGGCGGAGGCGAGCACGCGCGCCAGGTCGAACGGCTCGGGCTCCGCGTGCTCGATCAGCTCTTCGACACGGCTTGCTTCGCTCATCGCGGCAAGGATTTTCTGCAGCCGCTCGGCTCCTTCGCGCGCGCGGGCGGTGTACACGGCCGCGTCGTCCGTCAGCGGCTCGTGCTCGAGGTTCTCGAGCGACGACGTCACGATGGTGAGCGGCGTGCGCATCTCGTGCGAGAGCTTGGACGCGAGCGAGCGCAGGTAGGCGTTGTATTCGCCGAGCTGGCGCAGCACGCGCGAAAAGCTGCGCGACAGGTCGCCGATCTCGTCGCGCGCGTCCCCGCTCGGCAGGTCCGCCCGGACCTCGTCGCGATCGAGCGCGTGCAGGGCGGCAAAGCTCAGGCGGCCGATGCGCAGCGACAGCCAGCTCGCATAGCCGAGCAGGCCGGCGGCCGCCAGCAGCGAGGCGAGGAGCGTGATGTTCATCAGGCGGCCGAGCACCCGGTTCGTGAGGCTCAGGATCGCGTCGGTGCCCTGCTGCAGCACGACGACTCCGGTCTGCACCGTGCCGGCCCAGACCGGCTGGGCCACGGCGACCACCGCGCGGCCCGAGCTCGAGGCGCGGAACCAGTCCGTCGCCCGCTCCCCGCCCAGCGCCGTTTTCACGTACGCCTGTTGCTCGCGGCCGGAAGCGTCGGGCTCCGCGAGCTCCGGGGCGTCGCCGGATTCGAGCAGCAGGTCGTAGAGGCGCCGCGTCCAGCCGGAAACCTCCATGACATCCCCGGCGCCGTACGGCGTGAGGCTGCCGGCTTCCGCGAGGCGCCAGCCGGCCGCATCGGTGACGATGAGGCGCAGCCCCGGCTGCAGGTAGCCGGAGGTGACGCTCTGCAGGAGCGGCGAGCCGGTGACCAGCCGCGTCGGCTCCCGGCCGGGCCAGGTCGCGATGCGCGTGCCGGCAGCGTCGCGCCGGTCGACGTCGGTGATCACGATGCCCATCGCAGTGCCGACGAGCTCGCGCGGCAGGCGGGCTTCGAGGCGATAGCCGCCGGGCGTGTCCTGCCAGTGCGCGGCGATGCGCGTCTCTTCCGCCGAGCCGCTGGCGTCCTCGCGCCGGGCGATCAGGGCGCCCGGCGCTTCGGGTGCGAAGGCATACACCGTCCTGGCGCCGTCCTGCACGGTGACGACCTCGATGCGGTCGGCGTATCCGCCAGCGGCCGCGTCCCGCGCCGCATAGACGACATTGCCGTCGTGGACGTCGACGTACAGGAACACGTACTGGCGCCAGGCGCCGAGGACGTAGTGTGCGATCGGGCCCTCGCCGAGGGCGACGAGCGAATCGCGGGACAACAGCCAGTCGTCGAAATAGCCGTCGATCAACGGCGCGCCCGCGAGCGCGTGGGCGTAAAGCTGGCCCTCGCGCCACGTTGCCGGGTGACCGTCCACCAGGAACTCGCGCGGGAACTGCGCCAGGGCATCGGCGATCGCCTGCGCCGTGCCGGCGAGCATGCGCTGCTGCCCCTCGCGCAGCGCGCTCTCGGTCTCGCGCACGAACTGGATCCCGGCCCACGGCAGCACCAGCGTGAGCAGGCTGACCAGCAGCAGCTGCCGCCTGAGATTCATGCCCGTGGGAGCCCGCCATGCGGGCGATACCGATCGTTCGGTCGCCCGCATGGCGGGCTCCTACGGGGGGCGTTCGGCATGGCGATCAATCGCCGCGCCAACGGTAACCCATGCCGTAGACCGTCTCGATCGCGTCGAAGGCGGGATCGATGGCGGCAAACTTGCGGCGAATGCGCTTGACGTGCGACGTGATGGTGTTGTCGTCGAGCACCGCGCGCGCGGCATCCATGAGCTGCTGCCGGTTCTTGACGTGCCCCGGATAGCGCGCGAGCGCGTGCACGATCCAGAACTCGGTGAGCGTGAGCCCGACGGGCTGCTCGCGCCAGCGCGCCACCATGCGCTCGACGTCCATCTCGAGCGGCCCGCGCGTCATGCGCTGCACGCCGCTGTCCGGGTTGCGCAGGGCGTCGAGGCGGCGGAACAGCGCCGCGACCCGCGCCATCAGGTGCGGCAGGCCGATGTCCTTGGTCAGGTAATCGTCCGCGCCGAGCCTGAGCCCCGACACGGCATCGAGCTCGCTGTCGCGGGCGGTCAGGAAAATGATCGGCAGGTCCGGCGACAGGCTGCGCAGCTCGCGGCACAGCTCGAAGCCGCCCTCGACCTCGTCCGCGAGGCTCACGTCGATGACGACGAGATCCGGCAGGCGCGCCGAGAATGCATCGAGCGCCGGGCGGCGCGCCGCGTAGGTATCGACGGCGTAGCCCTCGCGGCGGAATGCCGCCGCGTAGTTCTCACGAATGGCGGCTTCGTCCTCGACGATCGCGATGCGCCTGGGCACGGAAACTCCTGTAAGGGCCGGCGCCACAATGTGCCATATTGCGCCGTTCGTTTGCCACGCCCCCGCCCGCGCGCTGCCGCACCGCCGTGTTCGAATCCCGGCAAAAGGGAGAACGACCATGGCAACGACGATCCTGACCACCCGTGTTCCGCCCGCGCCGGCAAGACCCGGCACCGTGCGCATCTTCCCCGCCGCGGCGCGCCGCTGGCGCGCGGCCGCGGTGCTCGGTGTGCTGCTGCTGCACGCGATCGCGACGGCGGCTTTCGGCCAGGGGCTGCCCGAGCAGCCGCTGTCTCCCGCGCAGATGCAAAGCGGCAGCCTCCTGCTCGCCATGCGCGGCGGCTACGCGGTCGCAACCCGCATCAACACCGACGTGGAAATCCGCGTGAGCGGACCGGTCGCCCGCACCACCGTGCGCCAGCAATTCCGCAACGACGGTGCCGAGTGGGTCGAAGCCGTGTACGTGTTTCCGCTGCCCGACCGGGCCGCCGTGGACCGCCTGCGCCTGCGCATCGGCGAGCGCTACATCGAAGGCGAGATCCGCGAGAAGGAGCAGGCGAAGAAGGAATACGAGGCCGCGAAGGCCGCAGGCCAGCGCGCCGGCCTGGTCGAGGCGCAGCGCGCGAACCTGTTCACCACACACCTCGCGAACGTGGCGCCGGGCGCCACCGTCATCGTGGAGATCGAGTACCAGGAGCGCGTCGCTTTCGACGCCGGCGTGTTCACGCTCAGGTTCCCGACGACCCTCACGCCGCGCTACATCCCCGGCTCCCCGCTGCCCGACAGGCAGGGTTCAGGCTGGTCGGCGGACACGGACCGGGTGCCGGACGCCTCCCTCGTCACGCCGCCCGTCGTGACCTCGTCGACCGCGCACCGCCTGACGCTGCACGCGACCATCGACATCGGCGTGCCGCTCGCGCACATCGTGAGCCGCTATCACCCGGTGCGGATCACGGAAGAAGGCGGCGTGCGCTATTCCGTCGAGCTCGCCGGCAGCGACGTGCCCATGGACCACGACCTGGAGCTGACCTGGCAGCCGGTGCCGAGCGAGCTGCCGCGCGCCAGCCTGTTCGAGGAGACCATCGGCGGCCTCCCGCACTACCTGCTGATGCTGCTGCCCCCGACCGACATGGCCGCCGAAGTGCCCGCCGTGCCGCGCGAGATGATCCTCGTCATCGACACCTCCGGCTCGATGCACGGCGTCTCGCTAGAGCAGGCGAAGCAAGCGCTGTCCTTCGCGCTCGACGACCTCGGCGCGAGCGATCGCTTCAACGTCATCCAGTTCAACTCGGTGACCGAGGCGCTTTACCAGACGAGCGTCCCGGCCACGCCCGAAAACGTTGCGCGTGCCCGTGCCTGGGTCGCAGGTTTGCAGGCGAACGGCGGCACGGAGATGCGTCCCGCGCTGCTGCGCGCGCTGCGCCAGCCCGCGCGCGAGACGCACTTGAAGCAGGTCGTCTTCATCACCGACGGCAGCGTCGGCAACGAAGCCGAGCTCTTCTCGCTGATCGAAGCCGAGCTCGGCGCGGCGCGCCTGTTCACCGTCGGCATCGGCTCCGCACCGAACGGCTGGTTCATGCGCAAGGCGGCGGAGGCCGGGCGCGGCACGTTCACGACCGTGAGCGCGCTGCACGAGGTGAACGAAAAGATGCACGGCTTGTTCGAGAAGCTGAAGCAGCCGCAGGTGACGGACATCGACGTGAGCTGGCCCGGGGCGGACGCCGAGGCGTATCCTCCCGCGGTGCCCGACCTGTACGCGGGCGAGCCGGTCGTGGTCACGGCGCGGTTGCCGGTCATGGCGCGTCCCGGCGACGGCGTGCGCATCACCGGCCGCTCGCCCGGCGGCGAATGGAGCAAAACGCTGCCTCTGGCGGCGGCGGCCGGCCATCCCGGCATCGGCGCGGAATGGGCGCGGGCGCGCATCGCGGATCTCCTCGATCGCGAGCGGCGCGACGGAGACGCCGAGCACCTTCGCGCCGAGGTGCTCGAGACGGCGCTCGCGCATCACCTCGTCAGCAAGTACACGAGCCTGGTCGCGGTCGACAAGACGCCGGTGCGGCCGGCCGCGGAGCGCCTGCAGAAGGAACAGGTGCCGAACCTGCTGCCGTACGGCCAGAGCACCGACGCCATCTTCGGCTTTCCGGCGACCGCCACCGGCTGGCAGGCGCACTTCGCGGCCGGTGCGGCGCTGCTCCTGCTCGCTCTCGGTGCGCTCGCCGCGACGCGGAGGAGGACGTGCCATGCGGCGCGGGCGCGTTAGCTCCGCGCCCGGAGTCGTGGCGGTGAGCGCCGTCCTGTGCCTCGGCTTCTGGCAGCTCGGCCAGGGCGCCTACATCCCGGCGAAGGCATGGGTCGCGCAGGAGCTCCTGCAGCGGGCGTGGCACCGGGCGGAAGCCGGCGAGGCGCAGCCCGCGCCCTGGCCCTGGGCCGATACCTTTCCGGTGGCCCGGCTGACGGCCCGCGGCGGGCAGGTGGATCTCATCGTCCTGTCCGGCGGCTCGGGCCGCACGCTCGCTTTCGGCCCCGGCCACCTGAGCGCCAGCGCGCTGCCCGGCGATCCGGGCAACAGCGTGATCGCCGGCCATCGCGACACCCACTTCAGTTTCCTGCGCCACCTCGAGCGCGGCGACTCGCTGCGCGTCGAGC
>CAZBGV010000152.1:0-7878 GCA_964491485.1 uncultured Woeseiaceae bacterium
AGCGCAACGGGGCCCGGGAGCGGGACGCACGACGGTGGAAGCGACAGCGGCCCGGGACGGACCTCGCACGCAAAGCTGCACAGTAGGAATCGGCGCCGGCAGGAAGGTGGCGCCGCCTGATTACTCTAGCCCGCGCCTCGGCAGCCCGCAACAAGGGCGGGCAGGACCTTAGATCGATGCCGCATATCGGCACCGGGCAGCGCCGCCGGCTCGATCCGTGAAATGCGCGGCGCGATTCGCTACACTGGGCCGCCCGTTCGCAACGACAACCCCCTCAAGGAACCGTCATCCCTGATCCGGTTGCGCAAACGCAGGCCTGTTCCCGTTCCCACCGTCTCCTTGTGATCGGCTTCTGCGCGGCTGCCGTGCTGGCAGCGGCGCCCCCGGCCGGCGGCGCGCCCGTCGAGCTGCACGCGAGCACCGAGGTCGCGACGGCGGGCTATTTCCAGCTGCACTGGAGCGCGCCGGGCAAGGCCGTGGTGCTGCAGGAAGATACGACGCCGGCATTCACCAGCCCGCGCCTCGTGTACCGCGGCCCCGACAACGCCCGCGTGCTGTCCGGCAAGACGGACGGCGAGTGGTATTACCGCGCGCGAACCGCGGGCTCCGACGGCGTCTTCGGCGACGTGCTGGAGGTCACCGTGCAGCACCATTCCCTGGCGCGCGCCCTCGCGTTCTTCGCGGTCGGCGCGCTCGTGTTCCTCGCCACGCTGACGGCGATCATTACCGGAGCCCGCTCGGCATGAGCTGCGACACAACGAAGATGGCCGGCACGGCCGCATACCAGCAGAGCATCCTCCCGGGTCCGTGGACGTAGTCGAGAGCGCCATTCTCGACCCCGCGGTCGGCTGGGCGATCCTCGCGGGGTTCAGCGCCCTTTGGGTAGTGCTCGGCTGGTATCTCGGCCGGGACGCCGACGAGCTCGACGAGTACGTGCTCGCCGGGCGCAACGTCGGCCTGGCGCTCGGCACCGCCACCGTCATGGCCACCTGGGTCACGAGCAACACCACCATGGCGGCGCCGCAGCTTGCGCTGCAGATGGGCATCTGGGGCATGGCCGGCTACTCGCTCGGCTGCGTCGGGTTGTTCATGTTCGCGCCGGTGGCACGGCGCATCCGCCGCCTGATGCCGACGGGCTATACGAGCGGCGACTTCATCCGGCTGCGTTACGGGCCCGCCGCCTGGCGGATCTTTCTCGTGATCTCGCTGTTCTACAGCCTCGGGTGGCTGGTCAGCATGGGCATGGCCGGCGGCATCCTGATCCACGCGCTGACCGGCATTCCCTACCTCTACGGCATGAGCGTGATCCTCGGCATCTGCGTGGGGTACACGCTGCTCGGCGGGCTGCGCGCGGTCATCGGCACCGATTTCATCCAGGCGTTGCTGATCCTCGTCGGAGTCGTGGCCATCGCGGTGCTCGCGATCCACACGATCGGCTTCGAGCAGATCCACGCGGCGGTGCTCGCCGAGCGGCCGGAGCTGCTCGACCTGCTGATGCCGGCCGCCATTATGTTCCTATTCAACAACCTGCTGTTCGGCGTCGGCGAGATCTTTCATTCGAACGTGTGGTGGAGCCGCGCCTTCGCGTTCCGCGAGGACGTCGGCTTCAAGGCGTATACCCTCGCGGGCCTGATGTGGGCGCCCATCCCGATCGTCGCCGGCTTCATCGCGCTGGCCACGCCGGCGCTGAACCTCAACGTGCCGGCGGCCGACATGGTCGGCCCGATGGTGGCCGCCGAGATCCTCGGGACTACCGGCGCGGTGCTGGTGCTGGTGATGGTGTTCGCCGCGCTCTCGTCCAGCCTGGATTCTCTGCTTGCCGCGACCAGCATCCTGCTCGTCGAGGACGTCTACCGGCGGCACTTCCGGCCGCGCGCCAAGGCGCCGGAGCTGCGACGCGCCGCGGCATGGATCATCCTGGGGCTCGGCGCGCTCACGTGGCTCCTATGTGCGCCGCGCATCTCTACCCTGGCCGAGCTGCTCTATTTCACCGGCGCATTCGTCGCCAGCACGATCTGGCCCGTCATCGCCGGCCTGTTCTGGCGGCGCGCGACGCCCGCCGGCGCGATCGCCGGGATGCTGCTCGGGATCAGCGCGGGGCTCTACAGCTACTTTGCCGTCGGCTTCTACGTCGCCGCGCTGGTGAGCGCGGCGGCCTCGATGGCGGCGGTGGTGGCGGCCACGTTGCTTTCCTCCTCGCGCTTCCAGTGGAAGGCGCTGCAGGAGGGGCATCCGCTCGCTTCCGGAGTGCAAGCATGATCCTTTCCAGCGGCGCCTTCGCCACCCTCGTCACCGTCGCGCTCGCGATCACCGTCGCGGCGCCGATCCTCCTTCTCCTGCTGCTCATTCGCGACTGGAAAAAGGGGCAGATGTGGTGACGAAAGCACGTGCCATTCCGGGCGAGCAGCTCGCGGACGCGCCGCTCGACCTTCGCGGCTTCGACCGCCCGCGTGCGCTGATCAACACGATCGGGGAGGATCTCACGCCGCTGCTCGATCTCGTGCGGCGGCCGGTCCTGTCCGCGCGCCAGTTCACGCGCGAGCAGATCGTGCAGCTCGCGCGGCTGTCCGCGCGCTTCGAAACCCAGCCGCAGCTCACGACGCGGCCGCTCACGGGCAAGATCCTCATCAGCGCCTTTTACGAGCCCTCGACACGCACGCGCCTGTCATTCGAATCGGCCTGGCACCGGCTGGGCGGCGACATCATGTCGATCACGGATTCCGCGTCGACCGGCATCGCCAAGGGCGAAACCCTGCGCGACGTCGGCGAGATGCTGAACAACTACGGCGATCTCGTAGTGCTGCGCGACAGCAACGCGAGCTCCGTGTACGAGATGGCGGAGTCGCTGCGCATTCCCATCATCAGCGGCGGCAATGGCTGCGACGAGCACCCCACGCAGGCGCTGGCCGACGTCTACGCGATGCTCAAATGGCGGCCCTCGATGGCAAACGGGCCGGGCGTAAAGCCGGTGCGCTTCGGCATCATCGGCGTCCCCGGGAAGATGCGCACGGTACGCAGTCTCCTGCTCCTGCTGCGCAACTTCGCCGACGCGGTGGACGAGATCGTCGTGATCTCGGACGAGGACGAGCCGTTTGCCGAAGGCCAGCGCGAGGAGCTGACCGCAGCGGGATTGCGCGTCCGCGTGACCGACCGCTTCGTGCAGGAACTGCCGGGACTCGACGTCGTGTACCAGAACGCGATCCTGTGGACCGGCAATGATTACGAGGAACTCGGCGTGCGTTTCCGCCTGGACGCGAGCTCACCCCTGAAGCCGGGCGCCGTCGTCCTGCACCCGCTCGCGCGCGGCCCGGAGCTGTCCGTCGACCTCGACGGCACCTCGCACAACTGGTATTTCGCGCAGGCGCGCGGCGCCGTGTTCATCCGCATGGCGCTGCTCGCGACCATCCTGAAGATTTTCATCTGATGCGACGTACCGGGATATCCACGCGCAGCGGCGGCACCGTGCACGAGGTGCGCACCTGATGTGCGGCATCGCCGGTGTGATCCACGAGGACCGGGCACGACCCGTGGCGCGCGAGACGCTGGTGGCGATGGCGGCGATCCTGCACCACCGCGGCCCGGACGGCTACGGCTGCTCGATCGACGAAGGCGTCGGCTTCGGGCACTCGCGACTCTCGATCGTCGACCTGCACCCCGAACGCGGCCGCCAGCCGTTCACGCACCGCGACGGGCGTTTCATGCTCAGCAAGAACGGCGAGGTCTACGACTACCAGCGGCTGCGCGCGAGCCTGACCGCGCGCGGCGCGCGCTTCCGCACGAAATCCGATTCCGAGCTCATCCTGCATCTGTACCCGCGCCTCGGGTTCGCGGGCATGCTGCCGTACCTGCGCGGCGAGTTCGCGTTCGCCCTGTACGACCGCAACGAAGACACGCTGTTCCTCGCCCGCGACCGTTTCGGCATCAAGCCGCTCTACTGGGCGCGCACGCGGCAGGGGCTCGTCTTCGGCTCGGAGCTCAAGGCGCTGTTCGCCCATCCGGAAGTGGCGCGCAAGTTCACACCGGAAGGGCTGTATCACCAGCTCATGCAGACCATGGTGCCGGGTACCACGGCGTTCGCGGGCATCCGCCAGGTCGAACCGGGACATTACCTCGAGGTGCGGCGGCGCGACGGCCGGCTCGAGGTGCGCAATCACCGCTACTGGGACCTCGACTTCCCGGTCGTCGAGGGCCCGCTCGAGATCCGGGACGAGCAGCCGTACATCGACGAGGTGCGGCGGCGGCTCGTCGATGCCGTGCACCTGCGGCTCGAAGCGGACGTGCCCGTCGGCTGTTACCTCTCCGGCGGCATCGACTCCTGCTCGATCATGGGGCTCGCCGCCGCCGTGCGCCAGGAGCCGGTCACGGCGTTCACCATCGGCTTCGATACCGACGAATACGACGAGACGGCCATTGCGCGCGAGATGGCGGAGGCGGCCGGTGCCGAGCAGGAAATCCTCCGCATCGACTCCGATCACCTCTACGACCACTTCGAGGAAACGCTCTGGCACACGGAGCGCTCGATCTACAACACCCTCGGCGTCGCGAAGCTCCTCATGAGCCGGCGCGTCCGCGAGCTGGATTACAAGGTGGTGCTGACCGGCGAGGGCTCCGACGAGCTGTTTGCCGGCTACCCGGCCCTGCGCCGCGACTTCATCCTGCATGGCCTCCACGAGTTGCCGGTGAACGAGCGCGCGGAATGGGCGTCGCTGCTCGCGAGCCGCAACGAGCGTTTTCGCGGCGCCATGCTCGCCGAGGACGCGGTGGACGATCCCGCGTTCGAGGCGCTGCTCGGCTTCACGCCGTCGTGCCTGCAGCCGTGGCTGGCGGCCGGGCGGCGCGTGCCCGGCCTGCTGCATCCGGAGCAACGCCGCGCGGTCTCGGGCTATGACCCCGGCCGGGCGATAGCGGAAGCGCTCGATCCCGACGCGCTGCGCGGGCGTAATCCGCTCGATCAGGCGCAGTACGTGTGGATCAAGACCATGCTCGAAGGGCAGATCCTCACCTGGGGCGGCGATCGGGTGGACATGGCGAACTCGATGGAGGCGCGTCCGGCTTTCCTCGATCATCATCTCGCGGAATACGCGGTGACGGTGCCGCCGCCGCTGCGCATCAAGGGCCGGACCGAGAAGTACGTGCTGCGCGAAGCGATGCGGGGATTGCTGCCGAAACGGCTGTACGAGCGGGAGAAGGTCGCGTTCATGGCGCCGCCGGCGCACGCCGATGCGGCGAAGTGGGCGGCAATGCGGCGGCTGGCAAACGAGTACCTCGGCGATGCGGCCATCGAGGCGGCGGGCCTGCTCGATGCCCGCGGCGTGCGCGACGTGTTCGCGCTGCACGAGGCGCCGGGCACGACCCCCGCGACGCGCACGCAGCTCGACGCCGTCGTCAATCACCTCCTGAGCGTGCAGATTTTACATAAGCATTTCGTGGCGACCGACGTGCCACGCGCAGCGCGCGAGCGCGCCCGTGCCCTCGGCTGGCACTGACTGCCGGTTGCGGACCAAAAATGACCGCCTCCGGCGGGAACGTACTTGCCGTAGATACCATGTTTCAAATGGGGGTCAAGCGGCCATAGCGTATCGATACGGCTCGTCGTTTTTGACTACGCCGTAGGCGACATGGACCAGCTTGCGCATCACGGCGGTGAGCGCCTGCTTGGGTGTCTTGCCGCGGCGGATGAGGCGGTCGTAGAAGGCTTTCAGATCAGGGTTATGAGTGATGGCGCTGACGGCGGGCATATAGAGCCGTGAGCGCAGGTAGGGATTGCCCAGACCGCTCAAGCGGCCGCGTTTGCGCAGCGAGGTGCCGGAGCGCTGGTGGATCGGGGTGAGGCCGAGAAAGGCGGCGAGCTGGCGGGCAGACGCGAACTGCTGGCGATAGAGCAGCGGCAGCAGCCATTGCGAGGTGATTTTGCCGATGCCCTTGATCGAGCACAGCAGCCGGTGCAGGTGGTTGAGCTCGGCGTCGCCGCGGATCAGCGCATCGATTTCGCCCTGGATCAGCTTATGCTCCCGCTGACGCTCCTTGATGCCGCGCCGTATGGAGGCGGCCAGCGGTGCGCTTTCGGCGATATAGGGGCATTTTTCGAGCCGGTTGCGCTCCCGCTGCAGGTCCTTATCGAGCTGACGCTGGCGCGACAACAGGGCTTTTAAGCGGCTGATTTCCGGTGCATCCGGCAGGTACTCGTGCGGGTTTTCGAGCTCCCGACCGTACTGAGACAGGCCGCGTGCATCCAAAGGATCGGACTTGTTGAGCCGATTGTGGCTGCGAGCGTTCTGCGCCGCGCGACCGGGATTGGTGACGATCACCCGCAGCCCCTGCCGACAGGCGAACTGCGCCAGCGGCAAGTGATACACCCCGGTGGCTTCGATCACCAGCGTAAGCTCCTGCCGGCTCCGCGCCGTACTTTTCTCAAGCCAGGCCAGCAGCAAACGCCAGCCGCGACCGTTATTGGCAAAGGGCGCGTGCGGCTGCCAACGTTGCTGGACATCGTCGAACCAGGCGGCGTCCAGCGTGGCTTTGGACACATCGCAACCGACCATGATCATCCCAATCTCCTTGTTCCTTATCGACAGATCGAGACAGCCACCCTTCGGACTTACCTTGTTTTTGCAGCTTCGAGAGCTTCGATACCATACAATCGCTCGGCGGGTGGCGTGGCAGCGTGGAGGCTGATCTACAGCACAGGTTCCTATGACCTTCGGAGCGCGTCAGTCTGCTCCACGCCGCCCGTCTTCCCCGGTAGCTAATCAGGCAAGACTGCCGACATACAAGGAGCGCGCATTGCGCGCGACCTCCATCGGCTGGCATGGCTCGGCGTTCGTGGTGACGCCGCCAAATAGCGGTCGCGCGCGATGCGCGCTCCTTCTATGTATGGGTGTTGTCAACCCCCCGATGTCAACTTATGCGCTGGAACCCTTCCCGGAGGTCGTAAATTCGGCTCGTGATCCGTTTGTCCGATCCGATGATGGATCGGAACCACCTTCTATCCGTGTCGGCAGCGCCGAGCACCAGTTCCAGCATACGGGTCACGATCACGATAAAACGCAACTCCATCTACGAAATCGGCGTCAGCAGGCCCGCTGGCCCTGGAGCGCGGCGAGTTGCGTAAACGAAAAACCTCGTCCTTACGGAAACACAATCTTGGCTGTGGGTCGATCTGCTCAGGCCTTGGGCACGGCGCCGGCCGGCAGCTCACCGAACTCCAGGTAGCGCCACAAGGCGATCAGCAACTTGCGAGCCAAGGCCACGATGCCGATGCGCCGCATTCGCTTGCTGCCGTGCGCAAAGCGTCGTGTGTACCAGCGGCTCAACGCGCTGTCCGGCTGCCAGCGCAGCCACAACCAGGCGAACTCGATCGCCACCCAGCGCACCCGTCGGTTGCCGGCCTTCGAGATGCCCTGTTCCCGGCGCTCATCGCCACTTTGCGCGGGCGTCGGCGTCAAGCCGCTCATGCCGCCCACCTCCCGGGCATTGCGGAACTGTCGCCAGGCAAACACCTCCGCCCCGCCCCGCCTCGTAGCAGCAGATCACCCGCGCTTGCGCCGACAATCCCAGCTTCCGTTTCGCCCGCAACACCTCCTCCAGCAGGCGCGCCTGATCCCGGGCCTCGATGCTCTTGCACCGCATCCGCAAGCCGTTGCTGAACCCCAGCTTCCACTTGCGGTTCGACAGCTCCAGCGCCATGTACAACACCGATCCCGACTCGTATCCTCGATCCAAGGCTGCTTGCATCTCACTACCCTCTTGGTTCGTTGGTGGAACACTGAATCTTAGAGGGTAGGCAAGCAGCCCCCATACATAGGATCTACCCATCCGGTCTGCGCCGCCGTACAATCGCGCTCCCCAGCCACGAGGCCGGAAGTGAAAAACGACGCC
>CAZBGV010000153.1:0-7874 GCA_964491485.1 uncultured Woeseiaceae bacterium
AGGAGCGCGCACCGCGCGCGACCAAACGTGCAGCAACGTTGATTCGGGCCTCGCGTTCCCGGTCGCGCGCAATGCGCGCTCCTAGCCGTCGCGCGTCGCGGCCCGCAGCTCGCCGAACAGGCGGATCAGCTCGGGGAGCTGGTAACTCGCGTTGAGGCCGCTGGGGTTCGGCAGCACCCACACCCGCGTCTCGCCCAGCACCTCCGGCTGCCGGCCGATGGCCGCGCGGCGCTGCCCGAACGCGGTGCGGTAAGCGCCGATGCCGAGCACGGCGAGCCACCGCGGCCGGTAGCGCCGCAGCTTGCGCGTGAGCTCGCGGCGCCCCCGGACCAGCTCTTCCTCGCTGAGCTCGGCGGCCGCGGCGGTCGTGCGCGAGACGAGATTGGTGATGCCGCAGCCCGCCTCCGGCAGCAGGCCCTCTTCCGACGGATGGAGCAGGCGATCGGTGAACCCGGCGCCGTGCAGCGCGGGCCAGAAGCGGTTGCCGGGACGCGCGAAATGATGCCCGGTGGCGCCCGAGTACAGCCCCGGATTGATGCCGCAGAACAGCACGTCGAGATCCGGCGCGATGACGTCCGGCACCTTGCGCCCGACGGCGGCGCTCAGCTCTTCCCTGGTCGGTCGTCGCACCCGGCGATGATAGCAACCGGTCCCCGCAATCCCAATGTCCTTGCGGCGCCGGAAGGTTACAGGCCGCGGGCGGCATGGCCGAGGATCGGCTGCGCGATGCGGTAGCTTTCAGGGGCAAGCGGGTGCCACGGGAACAGGCCCGCTTCGGACGGCCAGATGAGCTGGTACAGCGGAAAGTCGTAGCCGCCGTACAGCCAGCAGTCCGACTTGGCGTATTTCTCCCGATGGATGCTGCCCACCTCGTTGAAGAGGAAGGTATAACCGTGAACGAGGTCCTTACTCGGCCGCACGAGATCGATGGGATCGCCCTGTGCAGCGCGCTGCGCTACCCGGCTGACCAAGCCGTGCGACGACTCCTTGCTCAGGCCCAGAACGATGATTTCGGGGTGTGCATACGAGAAGAGCAGGCCGATCGAATACGAGAAGCAGGGCTCATCTTCGGAGCCGAGGACATGCGTGAAGCTCCATCCCCAGGTCTTCAGGTTATGGAGGAGTTGTTGTTCGTAAGAATTCGTGGCCCGCGGGAGCAACGTGTCTTTACCCGGTTCGCATGACGTGGGACGTGCAACGACGCGTACGCATGACGTGGGACGTGCAACGACGCGTAGCGAACGATTAGAACGGATCAAGCCGTCGGGAAGGCTCGTCGAATCGCCGCGAAAGATCGGGAAATCGACGTTGAAACGGGCGGTGATGACTTCGCGCCGCATCGCAAGCGGCTATCGGGGCATGATGCGGCGGAAGGTCAGGTTGACTCGCGGGCCGCAGGGGCGGCTCTGCCGGGCAATGCCGTGCTTCCAGTTGCGCTGCGTCGCGCCGCGCATGACGAGCAGGGTCCGCGATGGCAGCGCGAGCCGGATCGGCTCGAGGTCCTTGCGCCGGCGGTGCTTCAGCGTGAACGTCCGGGTCGCGCCCAGGCTCAGCGAGGCAATGACGGGCTCGGGACCGAGCTCCGGCTCGTCGTCGCTGTGCATCCCCATGGCGTCGCGATGGTCGCGGTAGAAGTTGAGTAACACGCTGTTGAACCGAGAGCCCGCCGCGCCCTCGACCGCCCGGCGCACCCGGGCGAGCCGCTCCGTCCACGGCAGCGGCTCGAGATCGAGCCCGGAATACCGGTAACGAGCCTCCGGATCGCCGTACCAGGCAGTCAGTCGCGGCTGACGATGCGGCCGGCCGAAGACCGTGATCTTCTCGGCGCGCCACGGCGTCTCTGCAATGAGCTGCCCGAGAACCTCCTCGGGCGACGCGTGCAGCTCGATGCGCGGCCGGTACCACACGTCAGCCTCCGGGATCTCGATGCGCTGCAGGCATCCGCTGTCGGCGAACGGGTACGACATTGGAAAATTGAACAGCGGCCGTAAAATGGTGGCAACGGAGCGCTTTCAGCGTCTCCTGCGTTCTCCGTCGCACAGCGCGGCGAGCCGCTCGACGACGGGCGCGATCTCGCGCTTGTGCTCCCTGAGCTCGTCGATCGTGAGCCCCGACAGCTCGTACGGCAGCACCAGCCAGTCGGACGTCTCGTGCACGTAGTAATCCGGGACGCGGACGGTACGCGCGGTCGGCCGATACCATACGCATGCCACGCGGATGTCGTGCGGCAGGTTGCGGCGCGCCTTCTTCTCCAGGCGCTCGAGCACGGCGTGGACGCTCGACCCCGTGCTGAACACGTCGTCGACGATCAGGAGCGAGTGCTCCGCGCACACGCGGTTGATGATGTAATCGAGTCCGTGCACGCGGATCGACTCCGCCCGCTGCACCATCTGCTGGTAATCCGGCAGCCCGCTGTAGGAGGTCCGGACGGCGATGTGGTCCGTCTGTATGCCGAAGTGCTCCAGCCCTTCCTGCACGGCGATGCCGACGGCGCTGCCGCCGCGCCACAGGCCGACCAGGAAATCCGGGCGGAAGCCGGATTCGCGCACGGCCACCGCCAACCGGAAGGAATCCAGCAGCAGGTCGTCTGCCGCGACGAAAGTCTTTTTCATCAACGCCTCGGTGGGCCGCGCGTGCTGTAGTATGTGCGCCATTATAACGAACGCGGCCGTCCGGCCGCCGGGCTGCGACACCGATGCAAAAGACCGTGCTGAGCGCGAGGGAGCTCCTGGAAGATTCCTTCCGGCTCGGCGTGAAGATCCTCGAAAGCGGCTTCGAGCCGACGCTGATCGTGGCGATCTGGCGCGGCGGCACGCCGGTCGGGATGGCGGTGCAGGAGATCCTCGCCTACTGCGGGGTCACGGCCGATCACATCGCGATTCGCACGTCGTCCTACGTCGGCGTCGACCGTCGGGGCGCCGTCGCCGTGCACGGCCTCGACTACATCATCGACAAGGTGTGCCACGACGACCGCCTCCTGATCGTCGACGACGTGTTCGACACGGGCAACACCATCGCCGCGGTGCTCGCCGAGATCCGGCGCCGCGCGCGCGGCAACACGCCGGAGGACATGCGCGTCGCGGTGCCCTGGTACAAGCCGTCCCGCAACGAGACCGACATCGTCCCGGATTACTTCGTCCGCGAGACGGCCGAGTGGCTGGTGTTCCCGCACGAGCTGGATTCCCTTTCCGACGAGGAGCTCGCGGCCCACCGGCCGGCGGTTTACGACCTCATCCGCAGCACGTGAAAGCGCTCTGCGTCTATTGCGGGTCCAATCCGGGATTCCGCGGCATCTACGCCGAAGCCGCCGAGGCGCTCGGGCGCGCCCTCGCGGAACGCGGCATCACGCTGGTCTACGGCGGCGCGGCCAAGGGCCTCATGGGACGCATCGCCGACGCCGTGCTCGATGCCGGCGGGGAAGTGCAGGGCGTCATCCCGCAAGCGCTCATGCACAAGGAGATTGCGCACACCGGCATCACCCGGCTGCACATGGTGGACACGATGCACGAGCGCAAGGCCCTCATGGCGAAGCTCTCGGACGGGTTCGTGGCGATGCCGGGCGGCTTCGGGACGCTGGAGGAGATCATCGAGATCGTCACCTGGGCGCAGTTGCGCTTCCACGGCAAGCCGTGCGGGCTCTTCAACGTCGACGGTTACTTCGATCACCTCGTCGCGTACCTGGAGCACGCGGAGCGGGAAGGCTTCCTGAAGCCGGAGCACCGGCGGATGCTCATGGTAGCGGACGAGCCGCGCGCGCTGCTCGAAGCCTACGAACGCTACAGCGCCCCGAGCACGGAGAAGTGGTTGTAGGAGCCCGCCATGCGGGCGACATGGATCGCTCGGGTCGCCCGCATGGCGGGCTCCTACGGAAGCGAAGGCGGGCTGATTACCAGCGGAAACGCCAGGTCAGCGTCGGATCGCCGAGCCGCTTGCGGCGGTAGCGGCGCATGCGCGCGTGCAGCTGCGCGCGCTTGTCCTTGAGCCAGTCCTCGCGATTGGTGTGCGGGTCCTGCCCCTGCTCGAGGCGCTTGCGCTCCTCGTTCGAGCGGAAGATGCAGAACTCTTCGTAGTGCTCGATCTCGTTCTTGAGCTCGCGCAGGATGAGCTCGACGTAGATGGCGTCGTCGAGGAAGCCGATGCCGGGGATGCTGTCGGGAATGAGGTCCTGCGGGTTCGTGAAGTAAACGAGGGCGCCGCGGATCCGGGCCCGCTCCTCCTCGTTCAGCTTCCACTCCTCGTCCCGGACCATGTTGATCACGGTCTCGAGCTTGAAGAGGCGGCTCGAGATGAAGTCGGGAAGGTCCGCCCGTGCCCGCGCCTCGTCGATCATCTTCTGGGCGGCGGCCTCGATCTCGCCGGACTCCTTGTCGTCCTCCATCGCCATCTTGGCGCGGTCCACGATTTCCTGGAAATGCTCCAGGTCCTCGTCGCTCAGGGTGAAGGTGATGTCGAGCGCCATTTCTTCTAAGTCCTGTGTGGATTTGCGATTGCGGGCGAGCGAAGCATTCTATACGGATCGCGGCGAATGGGCCAAGGCGCCGCAGCGCGCGATGCGGTCCTTGCGACGGTGGAGGTGGCGTGGGGCGCCCGCGTCCGCGCCTGCCCGGCCCGGTGCCGGCGGTGAATTCAGCCGCTGTTGTACGGGTCGAAGCCGCCGCCGGCGTCGCGCTTCGGCTTCGTGGCGACGGGCGTGGGCCGCGCCGCGCGCGGCGGCCGTTCCGGCTGCAGGCGGCCCGTATCCAGCCGCCGGCGCAGCACCTGCGTGCTGACGAGCGACAGCTCTTCCGCGGCGCTGCCCGGCCGCTCCGGCCGCGCGCGCGGCTTGCCCGCACGCGCGCCGAGCGCCGCGGCCACTTCCTCGTCCGTCACGATCTGGAACAGGCCGGTCGCCGGGTCGCGCGCCAGCACGCCCTCGGCGTCGCCGGCGAGCGCGGCCTCGATCGCCGTGCGGCTCTCCTCGTCGCTCCCGGCGAGCAGCCCCTCGAGCTGCTGGGTCGACACGAGCTCCAGCTCGGCCGTTTCGATCTCGCCGGCCCAGACGCTCCGGCCCCGCTCGTCCGTCCTGATCTTCGCCGGTCGCCGGATGCGGATCGTCGTCGTGTGTTCGTCCGCCATGCTCGTCACCTGCGCGGCATTGCAGGGCGCCAATGTAGCGCGGCCCGCGCCGCGCCGCCATGAACTCCGTCAAGAAGCGCCCGGCCGGCGCGGGTGTTCGCCGCCGTTTTTGGGTGCTACGCTGAAACGGACGCCGGCATGCGTATTGTCCAGGAGGACTCCATGACCCAGTACCAGATCGGCGTGGTCGTCGGCAGCCTGCGCCGCGAATCGTTCAATCGCAAGCTCGCGAACGGCGTCACCCGGCTCGGTCCGCCGGACTTCGCCTTCCGGCATCTGGAGATCGGCGACCAGCCGCTCTACAACCAGGACACGGACAGCGACCAGCCCGAGGCCGTCAAGCGGCTGAAGAGCGAGATCCGCGAATGCCACGGCATCCTGTTCGTCACCCCCGAGTACAACCGCTCGATGCCGGGCGTGCTCAAGAACGCGCTCGACAACGCCTCGCGGCCGTACGGCGACAGCGCCTGGGCCGGCAAGCCCTGCGGCATCATGGGCGTCTCGTCCGGCCAGATCGGCACCGCGTGCGCCCAGCAGCACCTGCGCGATTCGCTGGCGTACCTCGACATGCCCGTGCTGGGGCAGCCCGAGGTCTACATCACGTTCAGCGACGAGCTCGTCAACGCCGACGGCAGCATCGGCGCCGGCAGCCGCGACTTCCTGAAGGGCTGGATGGAACGGTTTGGCGCCTGGGTGAAGCTCCACGCGGGCCGATCGGGCGAATGAGCCGCAGGGGTGCACCGCGTGCGCCCCTGCGAGGATCGGCGCGGCGGCCGACCTAGCGGTGGAATTCCCCGGCGCGCTCGGGCTGGTACAGGATCTCGACCAGCTGCACCTTCAGCTTGCCGCCGCCCGGCCTCGGCCATTCGATCTCGTCGCCCTGCTTCAGGCCCAGCAGGGCGCTGCCGACCGGCGCCAGCACGGAAATGGTGCCGCCGCTCTCGTCGACGTCCTTCGGGTAGACGAGGCGCAGCGTGAACTCCTCGTCGGTGGAGGCCACGCGGAAGCGAATCGTGGAGTTCATCGTGACCACGTCCGGGGGAACGTCCTCGGGCGCGACGAGCTCGGCGCGCTCGAGCTCCGCCTCCAGCGCTTCCTTACCCGGAAACGAGCCTCCGGGCAGCCTTTCCAGCAATGCTTCGAGGCGCTCGGCGTCTCGTTCGGAGACGATTATTTGCGGTGTCTGGCTCACGATGCCTCCTGGGGCACAGTAAAAACAAGGACTTCGCCGGTCCTCCTGTTCAGTATGGCGGCGACGGGCCGTTTTGCAAGGTGACGGGAGCCGCCCGGACCACCGGCCCTTTGTGGCAGTCTAACGCGCCTGAGGCTGGGGAGGAGTACGTGTGACCCGCAACGGCCCGGTCGACCGGTTCATCCGGGCGACGACGCGCATCGAGCCCGGGGAGCAGAAGGCGGTTCTGCTCTCCTTCCTGTTCGTGTTCCTCCTCATGGCCGCGTACTTCATCCTGCGCCCGGTGCGGAACGCCATGGCGAGCAACTGGGACGACACCGGGCTCAGCCTGCTCTGGACCGGCACCTTCGTCTTCAGCCTGCTCGCCGTCACGGTCTACGGCGGCATCATCCCGCGGGTCCGGTTCCGCTGGCTGGTGCCGGGCGTCTACGTCTTCTTCACGCTGTCGTTTTTCGCGTTCTACGCGGCCGCCACGCAGATCGAGAGCCGCGAGTGGCTGAACGCCGCGTTCTACATCTGGGTCAGCGTGTTCAGCCTCTTTCACGTGTCGGTCTTCTGGAGCTTCATGGCCGACATCTACAACCGCCACCAGGCCCCGCGCCTGTTCGCGTTCATCGCCGCAGGCTCGAGCCTCGGCGCGATCGCCGGCCCCGCGCTCACCATCGGGCTCGCGGAAGTCTTCGGCACCTACGAGATGCTGCTCGTGGCCGCCGTCATGCTGCTGCTGCCGCTGCCGATCATCGGCGTGCTGAACCGGTTGAAGGTCACCGAGCTCGGCAACGCCGACCTCCAGGCGGACCTGAGCCGCCAGGTCATGAGCCGCAATCCTTTCCGCGGCTTCACGCTGTTCTTCAGCGACTCGTTCCTGTTCGGCATCGGGCTGTTCATCTTCCTGTACGTCTCCATGGGCGCTTTCGTCTATTTCCTGCTCGCCGACCTGATGCGCCCGTTCGAGGAGGCGACCCGCAGCCAGATGTGGGCGTTGATCGATCTCACCGTGAACACGCTCTCGATCGTCACGGCGCTGTTCGTCACCGGCCGGATCGCGATCCGCCTGGGAATGGCGAAGACGCTCGCGCTGGTGCCGGCGGGCATCGCCGCGGGCTTCGTGATCGTCGCGGCGGCGCCCATCCTCGCCGTGGTCATCGGCCTTGAAATCGCCCGCCGGGCCGGCAACTATGCAATTACGCGCCCCGGCCGGGAAATGCTGTTCACCATCGTCGACCGCGACCGGCGCTTCCGCGCCAAGCCGGTGATCGACATCGTCATCTACCGCGGCGGGGACGCGGTATGGGCCTGGGCCTTCACCGGGCTCACCACGGGGCTGGGGCTCGGATCCAAAGCCGTCGCCGCGGTCGGCGCGTGCATTGCGCTCGCCTGGACCGCCGTCGCGGCTTACCTCGGGCGACGTTACGATCGGGCCGGGCGCGAGCCCGCGCCCGCGCCCGCCGAGGCTGGAGAGAGGACTCTGCATGACGCAAAACGCGTGGATCTGTGACGCGATCCGCACGCCCATCGGGCGTTACGGCGGTGCGCTCGCCGCCGTGCGCGCCGACGATCTCGGCGC
>CAZBGV010000154.1:0-2329 GCA_964491485.1 uncultured Woeseiaceae bacterium
GACTTCGAGGGCAGCTACGCCGAGCTCGGCTACACGCTCTCGCTCGCCGAGCTCGATCTCGGCGTGATGCTGATCCTGGCGGACGACGAGCTCGTCGGGGAATCGACCGAATCGCTGGTCTTCAGCATCGGCAAATCCTTCGACATTCAGTGAGGACCGGACCATGAAGCTGATCACTGCCATCATCAAGCCGTTCAAGCTGGACGACGTGCGCGAGGCGCTCTCGAACATCGGCGTCCACGGGATCACCGTGACCGAGGTGAAGGGCTTCGGCCGGCAGCGCGGGCATACGGAGCTCTATCGCGGCGCCGAGTACGTCGTGGATTTCCTGCCGAAATCGAAGATCGAGATCGCGGTGGCCGACGACGATCTCGATCGCGCCGTGGAGGCCATCATCGACGCGGCGCGCACCGGCCAGGTCGGCGACGGCAAGATCTTCGTCGCGCACCTCGAGCACGTCGTGCGCATCCGCACGGGCGAAACCGGCGCGATGGCCATCTGAAGCGTACACGGGGAGCTCTGTCATCGACAGAGCTCCCCCTGTGTAACCACGCCAGCCTGTTAAGTCAGGTTGTAGCCCTTCTCCTCGTGGAGCACGAGGTCCAGCCCCTGCTCCTCGTGCTCCTCGCTGACGCGCAGCCCGATGACGGCGTCGAGCGCCTTCAGGATCACGAAGCTCAGGGCGGCGCAGTAGATGACCGTGGCGGCCACCCCGAGCGCCTGCAGGGCGAGCTGGCGGCCGACGGTCACGCCTTCGGCAAGGCCGGCACCGCCGAGCTCCGCATCGATGAAGATGCCGGTCAGCAGCGCGCCGACGATGCCGCCCACGCCGTGCACGCCGAACGCATCGAGCGAGTCGTCGTAGCCGAAGCCGCGCTTGACCTTGACGACCGCCAGGTAACACACGAACCCGGCGATGACGCCGATGGTGAGCGCGCCCATCGGCCCGACGAACCCCGCCGCGGGTGTGATGGCGACGAGCCCGGCGACCGCGCCGGAAACGAGGCCGAGGGCGCTCGGCTTGCCGTGCGCAAGCCACTCCGAGAACATCCAGGTGAGCGCCGCGCCCGCGGTGGCGATCTGCGTCACGGCCATCGCCATGCCCGCGACGCCGTCCGCGGCCAGCTCGCTGCCCGCGTTGAACCCGAACCAGCCGACCCACAGCATGGCCGCACCCACCATGGTGAGCACCATGTTGCTCGGCTTCATGGGCGTGTGCGGGTAACCGCGGCGGCGGCCGAGGACGAGCGCGCAGACCAACCCGGCGACGCCGGCGTTGATGTGCACGACCGTGCCGCCGGCGAAATCCTTCGTGCCGAGCGCGCCGAGCCAGCCGCCGCCCCACACCCAGTGCGCGACCGGCGCATAGACGAGCGTCGTCCAGAAGGTCATGAACCAGAGCATCGCGGAGAATTTCATGCGCTCCGCAAAAGCCCCCACGATGAGCGCCGGCGTGATGATCGCGAACGTGAGCTGGAAGGTGGCGAAAACCGTTTCGGGAATGGAGCCGCTCATGGCGTCGACAGTCACGCCCGCCATGAACGCCTTGCCGAGGCCGCCGATCAGGCTGCCGCCTTCGCCGAACGCAAGGCTGTAGAGGTACACCGTCCAGAGGATGGTCACGAGGCAGGTGATCGTGAAGCACTGCATCATCACGGACAGCGCGTTCTTGGCCCTGACCATGCCCGCATAAAACAGCGACAGGCCCGGAATCGTCATGAACAGCACCAGAGCGGTCGACGTCAGCATCCAGGCCGTGTTGCCGGTGTCGATGTCCGCCGCCGCGGCGGGGGCGGCCGCGGCACACAGGGCAAGCCCCGCGACGGCTTTGCTCGGGATTCTCATTCTTGTCCTCCTCAATCGACGGTGAGTGCTCATTGCGCGTTGTTTTTCGCGCCGCCGGAACGTGGTCGCCGCGCGTCGTTGCAGCATCCGTGCCATGCCGGGAGGTCAGTAATTTCAAGCAGTTGCGCGCAGCGGGCGCGCGGCGGCGCCCGGTTTTGGTGCAGCCGGCGCACCATCGGCGGGCACGAGCGCGCCGTGGAGGCGAGAGCGGGATGTTGACCGGGATCACACCGCGCCGCCCGCGCCCGTGGTTAAATCGGCCGGTCATGAAGCGCCTTCGCAGCTCCGCCATCCTCGCGGCCCTCGCCGTGCTGGTTGCTGCCGCGCCCGCGGTGCAAGGCGGCGACATTTACACGTGGACGGACGAGGACGGCGTCGTGCATTACGGCGACCGGCCGTCCGGCGCCGGAACCGAACGGGTGATTCACCTGGCCTCCGAGAGCACGTCCCCGGCTCCGGCCCCGGCACCCGCAGCCGCGGCCCC
>CAZBGV010000154.1:2429-7743 GCA_964491485.1 uncultured Woeseiaceae bacterium
CCCGGCAGCCGCTCCCGAGACGAAGGAGCTGACCGAAGCGGAGAAGCGCGCCCGGGAGCAGGAGCGGGCGAAGCAATGCGAGATGTACAAGGAGCGCCTGCAGACCTATCTCACCTCGCGGCGCCTGTACCGCCAGGGCGAGAACGGCGAGCGCATCTACCTGAACGAGGAGGAGACGCTCGCGGCCCGCGCCAAAGTCCAGGAAAAAATCGTCGAGTTCTGCGAGCGCTGACGCCGTCCCCTGCGTCGTATGGAGTTGCGGCCGCCGTCCCTCGTACAATGCGGGGTGACCCGGCACCGGGACGCGCCTTGGCCAGACCTGACCCTGCCGTCGACGACGCATACAAGGCCTACCTGCCCGACTTCTGCTCGGCCGGCACCGTATTCGTGGTGCTCCTCGTCGCCGAGCTGGTCGCCATCGCGCTGACACTCGCGGCGAAGCCGCCGCCCGGCCTGTTCATGGTCGAGCTCGGCGAGACGTCGCTGTACGCGCTCTGGTTCGCGCTGCTCGCCTCCGCGATCCTGTGCCGCATGCGCGCCCGGGTCGAGCGCCTCGGCAAGCTCAAGGCGTTCATCGTGAGCTTCGTGCTGCTCGCGGGCCTGTGCCTGCTCCTGTCGGAGGCGGCCTGGCAGATCACGGCGAGGTTTTCGCGGTCCCCCGTGATCGAGGGCACGCACGGCGCGTTCCTGCTGCGCACGTTCGCGATCAGCTGCATCGTGATCGCGCTCGCGATGCGTTATCTCTACGTCTCCAGCGAGTGGCAGCGCAGCATCGCCCTCGAGGCCCAATCGCGGGTCAGCGCATTGCAGGCACTGATCCGCCCGCACTTCCTGTTCAACAGCCTGAACACGATCGCCTCCCTGGCGCGCAGCGATCCCGCCCGCGCCGAGGAGGCGGTGGAGGATCTCGCGGACCTGATGCGCGCGAACCTCGGAGGCCCGCGGGACCGCGCGACGCTCAGGGAGGAGATCGAAGTCGCGTCCATCTACGAGCGCATCGAGAAATTGCGCCTCGGCGAGCGTCTGCAAATAAAATGGGAGATCGACGAGCTGCCGATGCACGCGCTGCTGCCGAGCCTCACGCTGCAGCCGCTCATCGAGAACGCGATCTATCATGGCGTGGAGCTCGTGCCGGAAGGGGGCGAGGTAAAGGTGACGGGGACCCGCAGCAACGGGACGCTGCACATCGAGATCAGTAACCCGCGGCCGCGCGAGGCGCAGGCACCCGACCGGCGCCGCGCCGGCAATCGCATGGCGCTCTCGAACATCCGCCAGCGCTTCGAGCTCGCCTACGGCGCGCGCGGCGGCGTGGTGATCGAGGAGGGGCCCGAGAGCTTCACGGTGCGGCTCGCGGTGCCCTGCGACGAGGCGCCGGCATGAACGTCCTGATCGTCGACGACGAGCCGCCCGCGCGGGCACGCCTGCGGCAGCTGCTCGAGGAGAGCGGACGGCACGCCGTGGTGGGCGAGGCGCAGAACGGGCAGCAGGCGCTCGATCTTTGCGCGAAGCTCCTGCCGGACGTCGTCCTGCTCGACATCAGCATGCCGGGCATCAGCGGCATCGAAACCGCACACCACCTGAACGCGCTCGACCGGCCGCCGGCCGTGATCTTCACCACCGCCTACGACGAGCACGCCGTGGAGGCGTTCGACGCACGCGCCATCGGCTACGTGCTGAAACCCGTCAGGCGCGAGCGCCTGGAGCGGGCGCTCGAGCAGGCCGCGCGGCTCGGCTCGGCGCTCAAGGCGCTGGGCGAGGCTCCCGGCGTGGTGCCCCGACGGCAGCACGTCTGCGCCCGCGCGCGCGGCGAGCTCAAGCTCATCCCGATCGGCGACGTCGAGTATTGCATCGCCGACCAGAAGTACGTGCGGGTGCGCCATCGCGGCGGCGAAGACCTGATCGACGACTCGCTGAAGATGCTGGAAGAGGAGTTCGCGGACCGCTTCGTGCGCATCCATCGCGGCGCCCTGGTTGCGGTGGCGAAGATCGACGCGCTGCGGCGGGCGCCGGACGGCCGCATCGAGGTCGCGCTGCGCGGCGCCGCCGGCCGGCCGTCGCCGGACCGCGACCGACTGGTCATCAGCCGCCGCCACCTGGCCGAGGTCCGGCGCCGCATCAGGGGACAGTAGGCCCGGTCCGGTCCGCCGCGCAGGACACCGGTAGTGCCCTGTCCCGCAAAACCCTGCACAATTCCGCTCCGCGGCCGGGGTTGCGCGGTCATCCAGGGAACCAGGACACTGAAAATAAGGATTGCAACGCGGCGGAGCGAGCTCGCGCTCTGGCAGGCCCGTTACGTCGCGGCGCTGCTCGAGGGGCTGGCGTCCGTCGACTCGGTCGAGCTCGTGCCGATGACGACCCGCGGCGACCGGAATCTCGATCGCAGCCTCTACGAGATCGGCGGCAAGGGCCTCTTCATCAAGGAGCTGGAAGTCGCGATGCGAGAGGACCGCGCGGAGATCGCGGTGCATTCCATGAAGGACGTGCCGGCGCGGATGCCCGAGGGATTCCTCATCGCCGCCGTGCTGCCGCGCGGCAACCCCTTCGATGCCCTCATCACCCGCGATGGCAGCGGCCTCGATGCGCTGCCACCCGGCGCCGTCGTCGGTACCTCGAGCCTGCGCCGCCAGGCGCAGCTCAGGGCACTCCGCCCGGATCTCGTCACGCGGCCGCTCCGCGGCAACGTCGGCTCGCGCCTCGGGAAGCTCGATGCCGGCGAGTTCGACGCCATTGTGCTTGCCCGCGCGGGACTCGAGCGGCTGGGGCAGGACGGCCGCATCGCGGAGACTTTCGCCCCGGAGCGGGTGCTGCCGGCCTGCACCCAGGGAGTGATCGGCATCGAGTGCCGCGCCGATCGCGGGGACCTGCGCCAGCACCTGGCGGCGCTCGACGACGCTGTCACGCGCCGCACCACGGCGGCCGAACGGGCGGTCACGGAGCACCTGGGCGCGACCTGCGAGGCGCCGGTCGCGAGCTTCGCGGTGCAGGACGGCGAGCGCATCGTGCTCGACGCCCTGGTGGCGGCGGCGGACGGCACGACCGTGCTGCGCGAGCGCACCGAGGGCGCCGCCTTGGATGCGCCGGGGCTGGGGCGCGCCGTGGCGGAGCGGCTGCTGGCCCGCGGGGCCGCGCGCTTCCTGCATTCGCCCGGGCGGCCATGAGCGCCGCGGGCGGGAATGCCAGGCCGCTTGCCGGCCGCGGGGTGCTGGTTACACGGGCCGTCCACCAGGCCGGTCCGCTGACCGAGGCGATCCGGGAGGCCGGCGGCACGCCCATCCTGTTCCCGGTCATCGAGATCCAGGCGCGGGACCCCGAGATCCTGAAGCGCGAGCGCGGAGCGCTGCCCGCGGCGGACATCGTGATCTACGCCAGCCCGAACGCGGTGGAGCACGGCTTCGACGCGGCCGCGGACGCGGCCGCGCGCATCGCCGCGATCGGCCCGGGCACGGCGCAGGCGCTCGCCGGGCGCGGACGGGCGCCGGATATCCAGCCCGCCCAGGGCTACGACAGCGAGCACCTGCTCGCCGAAGCCGCGCTGCGCGACGTGCGGGACAGGAACGTGCTCGTGGTACGCGGCGAGCGCGGGCGCGAGCTCATCGCGAGCACGTTGCGCCAGCGCGGTGCGCGGGTCGACTACCTCTCGGTGTATCGCCGCCTGCCGGCACGCCATACGGAGGACGAGCTCGCCGCCGTCGAGCGTGCCTGGCGTGCCGGGGACGTGCACGTCGTGACGGTCATGAGCGTCGAGTCGCTGGACAACCTGCTGACCGCGCTGCCCCCGTATTGCCGCGAGGCGCTGCCGCGGACGCCACTGGTGACGCCCAGCGCACGTGTGATACAAACGGCCGCTGACCGGATCCCCGCCGTCCGAGCCTTGCTTGCCCCGGGGCCGCTGCCCGCCGACGTGCTGAGCGCAGTGATCGTAGCCGTTCGGGAACACGGGAATGACTGAGAGAAGCGACGAGGAGCACACCGGGCCGGAAGGCCCGGCGCCGGAGCCGGCCGCGCCGCCCGAACCGGAGCCTGCCGCGGCGGACGCGGAGTTGCTCCGAGCCGGGCCGGGCGCGGACGAAGCGGGCGAGAGCGCCCGTGACGAGGAGCCGGCGGCCGCGGAGCCCGCCGCCCCGACGACGGCCGAGGCGCCGCGCGCCCGCCGGGGCGCGGCCGGGGCGGTGGCCGCGCTCGCCCTGCTCGTGGCGCTCGCCGCCGCGGGCGGCGTGGGCTGGCTGGCATGGAGCGGACGCGGCGAGGACGCGTCCGCCGCTGCCGGCCGGCGCGCCACCGAGGCGGCGCTCGAGGACCTTGACCGCAAGGTCGGCGACCTCGACTCGGCGCTGGCGGAGGTCCGCGGGCGCCTGGACGGCCTCGATCGATCGGCGCGCGACCGCGCAGAACGCGAGGATGAGCTCACGGAGTCGCTCGACGCCCTGCGCGAGCGCGTGCAGTCGCTGCCGCCCCGCGTCGCCAGCCTCGAGAGCGCGGTGTCGTCCCTCGCCGGTATCTCCTCCGGCTCGCGCCGGGCGTGGCTGCTCGCCGAAGCCGAGCATTACATGGAGATTGCGAACTCCGAGCTCCAGCTCGCCGGCGACCCCGAGCAGGCGCTGCTCGCGCTGCGCTTCGCGGAAGAGCGGATCCGGAGCCTGGAGGACCCGGCGCTGAACGGCGTGCGGCAGGCGCTCGCGAACGAGATACGCGCCGTGGGTGCGATGGAGAAGCCGGACGTCGCCGGCGTCACCATGACGCTCGCGAGCCTCGCGGACCACGTCGCCTCGCTGCCGCTCGCGCAGGACGTGGCAGCCCGGGAGCAGGAGCCCGCGGCGCCGGAAGAACAGGCCAGCGGCTTCGCGCGCGCCCTGGCGTCCGTGAAGGCGGCGTTCAGCGACGTCGTGTCGGTGCGGCGCACCGACGAGGCAGTGCAGCCGCTGCTCTCGCCCGACGCCGAATACTTCCTGCGGGAGAACCTGGCGCTGCGCCTGCAGATTGCACGGCTGGCGGTGCTGCGCGGCGAGCAGGGCGTGCTCGACCAGGCACTGGCCGACGTGAGCGACTGGCTGCGCCGCTGGTTCGACGCCGATTCCCGCGCGGTGCAGAGCGCGCTCGCCACGATCGACGAAATCAGGCAAGCCGACTGGTCGGTCTCGCCGCCCGACATCTCGACCTCGCTTCGGCTCCTGCGTGCGCTGCGCGAGCGGCGCGACGCGGAAACGGCGGCGCCTGGGCGGACGGACGACGCCGAGCCGGCGCAATGAAGCTCGGCCTGATCGTCGTCCTGCTGCTCGTCTTCGGCGCGCTGGCGGCGCACTTCCTGCTGCAGGAT
>CAZBGV010000155.1:0-7652 GCA_964491485.1 uncultured Woeseiaceae bacterium
CCCGGAACTGCCGCTCGGCCATCTCGCGGCGCTCCTGCGCCTCGAGGCACAGCGTCGCGACCGGCCGCGCCTCGAGGCGCTTCAAGCCGATCTCTTCGCCGGTCTCGTCGCAATAGCCGTAGGTGCCGTCCTGGATCCGCTGCAGGGCGGAGTCGATCTTGCGCAGCAGCTTGCGCTCGCGGTCGCGCGTGCGCAGCTCCAGCCCGAACTCCGATTCCTGGGTGGCGCGGTCGTTCGGATCCGGGAAGTTCGCCGCTTCGTCCTGCATGTGATGCACGGTCCGGTCGACCTCGTTCATCAGCTCGAGCTTCCAGGAACGCAGGATCGACTCGAAGTGCGCGAGCTGGGCCGGGCTCATGTACGGCTCGCCGCGCTTCGGCACGTACGGCTTGAAGCCGTGGATCGGCCCGGACAGCACGTCGTGGCGCGAGCGCGGCGGCGCTTCCGCGGCCTGCGTCGCCGCGCCGTTCTTGCTGCGCGGGGCCGACTTGCCTGCGGTCGATTTCGCCGCCTTTGTTCCGGATGCCGCCGCGCCTGTCCGGGACGACGTCTTGGTCGTCGCCGTTACCTTCTTGCGTGACGCCTGTTTCGCAGGCGATTTGCGGCTCGAAGCCGTCTTGCGGCTCGCCGTCGTGCGGCTGGCCGACTTGCGGGACGTCTTCTTGCGGGATGCGGCCGATACGGCCTTTTTCGACTTACCTGCACTCACTTTTCGCTTCTTACCTGTAGGCTTGCTGCTTGTCCTGCTGCCGGCCGAAGCCTTGCGTGGCGCCTTCTTTTTCCCGGCGCCGCCAGCAGCCTTTCGGGTCCTGCTCGCAGCCTTTTTCGCGGGCATGTTGCCTCCAGCCGGTCCGAGAAAAACGCGGGATTATACATCTATGGCCCGCACTTGGAAGTCCATTTTGCCGGCATTCCGGGGCTTGCGGGACGCCCCCGCGGCCGGGGTGACGGGGGCTTCGGAATGCGGGCGGCGGCAGCGGCTTCCCGCAAGGCGGGCCGATCCCCGGCGACCGGCTCCACCGCCCCAATCGCGGCCTGCAGCGGCTTCGGCAGGACCTCACGACTCGCTCGAAGTGCCGGCGCTTCGCACCGCCGGGACGTTCCGCAGCTCGCTTGTCTTGCGCCCGCGACAATCGTTTTGTCGGCGGAATTACTTTAGACTACCGCGAACTCGAACGAGCCCCTGGCGTACACCACCTGATGCGACTCAGCAAGATCAAGCTCGCCGGCTTTAAATCCTTCGTAGACCCCACCGTCATTCCCTTCCCAAGCAACCTCGTCGGCGTCGTCGGCCCGAACGGCTGCGGCAAGTCGAATGTGATCGACGCGGTGCGCTGGGTGATGGGCGAGAGCTCGGCGAGTCGCCTGCGTGGCGATTCGATCACGGACGTCATCTTCAACGGGTCGAGCTCGCGCAAGCCGGTCGGCACTGCCTCGGTGGAGCTCCTGTTCGACAATTCCGAGACGACGCTCGAGGGGCAGTACGCGAAATACGCGGAGATCTCGATTCGCCGGGAAGTGTCCCGCGACGGCACCTCGAATTATTTCCTGAACGGCACGCGCTGCCGGCGCAAGGACATCACGGGTGTGTTCCTCGGCACGGGCCTCGGGCCGCGGAGCTACTCGATCATCGAGCAGGGGATGATCTCGCGCCTGATCGAGGCGAAGCCGGAAGAGATGCGCGTCTTCCTCGAAGAGGCGGCGGGCATCTCCAAATACAAGGAGCGGCGGCGCGAGACGGAGAACCGCATCCGGCACACGCGCGATAATCTCTCGCGTCTGAAGGATCTGCTCGACGAGGTGGAGAAGCAGCTGAAGCACCTCGATCGCCAGGCGAAGACGGCCGAGCGCTACAGCCGTTTGAAAGCGGACGAGCGGCGCACCGGCGCCGAGCTCCTGGCGATGCGCCTGAAGCAACTCGACGAGCGTGCCGGCCGCGCGCAGTCGCAGCTGACCGAGCGCGAAACGGCACTCGAAGCGGCAATCGCCGCGCAGCGGCGCATCGAGGCCGACATCGAGCGAGCGCGCGCCGCGCAGAACGAGCGCACCGACGAATTCAACGCCGTGCAGGCGCGCTTCTATCGCGCCGGCTCGGAGATTTCGCGGCTGGAGCAGGCGATCGAGCACGCCGAAGAGCTGCGCGAGCGACAGCGCAACGATCTCGAACAGGCCATCGAAAGCGCACGCGAGATTGCATCGCACATCAGCAAGGACCAAAGCGAGATCGAAGAGCTCGAGTCGTCCTTGAACGAGCTGGCCCCGGGCCTCGAGCGCGCGCGCGACAACGAGCGCCGGTCGCAGGCTTCCCTCGAGCGCGCGGAGAAGGCGCTCGCGGAATGGCAGGAACAATGGGACGCCTGGACGCTCGCTTCGAATGAAGCGCAGCAGGTCGTGCGTGTCGAGCAGACGCGCGCGGAGCAGCTCGAATCGAGGCTCAAAAGCCTCCGCGAGCGCCGGCACAAGCTCGAGGAGGCCGCCAAAGAGACGAGCCCGGACGAGCTCAAAGCGGCTTTCGACAAACTGGCGGTGCAGGAATACCGCTCCCGGCAGGCGCGCGACGAGTTCGACCGGGCGCTTGCCGACATCTCCGACCAGATCCGCAAGCTGCGGGAACAGGATCATAAGCTCACGAAGCTCGTCGACGAGCGGCACGATGCGGTGCAGGCGGCCGAAGGCAAGTACACCTCGCTCGAAGCGGTGCAGAAGGCGGCGCTGGGACAGAGCGACGAGAACGTGCAGCGCTGGCTGGAGGGCAGCGGGCTTGCGGAGTGCGCGCGTGTCGCGCAGTCGCTGGAAGTGGAGTCCGGATGGGCGCGGGCCGTGGAGACGGTGCTCGGGCGTTACCTGCAGGCCGTGTGCGTCGGCGATCTCGAGCAGGCATCGGCGGCCATCGCCAGGCTGCGCGACGGGGATCTCACCTTGGTGTCCGGCGAGCGCGACGAGGCGCCCGGGACGGCGGATTCTCTGCTCGCCAAGGTAAAGGGAGCGCCGCGGGCGGTCGCCGACCTGCTGCGCCCGGTGCGTATCGCCGAGACGCTCGAGGCGGCGCTCGCGTTGCGCGCGCGCCTCGGCGCCGGCGAATCGGTGATTACGCCCGACGGCATCTGGATGAGCGGTGCCTGGCTGCGCGTCTCGCGCGATGCCGATCCGCGCGCCGGTATCCTCGCGCGGGAGCACGACATGCGCCGGCTCGCCGGTGAGATCCGCGAGCTGCGGGCGCGTTGGGACAGCGCCAAGAAACTGCTGGAAGACGGCCGCGCTCGCCTCAACCAGCTCGAAGAACAACGCGAGCATCTCCAGCAGGATGCGGGCGCCCTCCTCAGTGAGTATTCCGAGACCAAAGCCGCGCTGGATGCGATGCGCTTCCGCGTCGACCAGGCGACTGCCCGCCGCGTTGCCATCGCGGAAGAGACCGACGTCATCGACAGGGAACGCCTCGCGGCGGAAGAGCAGGTCAGGAATTCCCGCAGCCGCATGTCGCAGGCCGGCGCGAGCCTGCAGGAGCTGGAAGCACAGCGGGCGACGCTGGAAGCGCAACGCGAGGAGCTGCGCGAGGAGTTGAAGCGGGTGCGCCTGCAGGCCGAGCAGGACCGCAACGCGGCGCACGAGATTGCGATCCAGTTCGAGAACCGGCGTTCCAGCAAGGAGTCCGCCGCACAGGGTCTCGAGCGGATGCAGACGCAACTGGAGCACTTCGGCAGCCGCGAGGCCGAGATCCGCCGGCAGCTCGAGCAGGGCGAGGCGCCGCTCGCGGCCAATCGCGCGAAACTGGAGGAGCAACTTGCCGCGCGCGTCGAGGTGGAGGCCGCGTTGACGGAAGCCCGCCGGCGGGTCGAGCAGGTGGAAACCGAGCTTCGCGAGCTCGACGAGCGCCGCGTGCAGGCGGATCGCATCGCGGAGGAGGCCCGCGGCGCCGTCGGCGAGGCGCGCATGGCGCTGCAGGAGATCCGGGTGCGCCGCGAGGGCCTGGCGGAGCAGCTCGGGAGCACGCATTTCACGCTCGAAGAGCTGCTGCAGGAGCTGCCGGAGGGTGCGGAAATCACCACCTGGGAAGAGAAGCTCGAGAAGGTCCGCACCCGCATCGAGCGCCTTGGGCCGATCAACCTCGCCGCCATCGACGAGTTCAAGGAGCAGTCCGGGCGCAAGGAGTACCTGGACGCGCAGCTGACCGACCTGAACGACGCGCTGGCGACGCTCGAGGGAGCGATCCGCAAGATCGACCGGGAAACCCGCAACCGCTTCCGCGATACGTTCGAGAAAGTGGACGCGGGATTCAAGCAGCTGTTTCCGAAGCTTTTCGGCGGCGGCCATGCCTATCTCGAGCTCACCGGGGACGATCTGCTCGCGGCCGGCGTCACCGTCATGGCGCGTCCGCCGGGCAAGCGCAACAGCACCATCAACCTGCTCTCGGGCGGCGAAAAGGCGCTGACCGCGGTGTCGCTGGTGTTCGCAATCTTCGAGCTGAACCCCGCACCGTTCTGCCTCCTGGACGAGGTCGACGCGCCGCTGGACGAGTCGAACGTCACCCGGTTCTGCGACATCGTTCGGGAGATGTCGGACAAGGTGCAGTTCGTGTTCATTACGCACAACAAGATCACCATGGAGATGGCGCGCCAGCTGTCCGGGGTGACGATGCAGGAGCCCGGTGTCTCGCGGCTCGTTTCCGTGGATCTCGACGAAGCGGTTAGAATGGCGGCGAGTTGAGCTGACGATTCTCTGCGGGTCCCTATGGAAGGCCTCCGCTGGCTGCTTTTATTTTTCGGACTGCTGGTGATCGCCGGCGTGTACCTCTACAGCCGTCGGGATCGTGAGCGGAAGAGCGGTACCGTGGCCGGGGTCCGGCCGCAACGGGTCGAGCCCTCCTTCGACGGCGCCGCTGCCGTCGAGCCCGGGGAAGAGGCGGAGTCCCCGGGTGCCGCGGAGTCCCTGGCTGCCGCGGAGCCCCCGGATGCCGCGGAGCCGGGGGAGGGGGACGAGCCCGCCCCGGCCGTGGAGGAAAAGATCGTCACGTTGCGGGTGGTCGCCCGCAACCGCGGCACCTTCGCCGGCGACGAGCTCGTGCTCACCCTGCGCGGCATCGGCATGCGGCACGGCAAGTTCGGCATCTTCCATCGCTACGAGAGCGACGACGACAGCAAGATCATTTTCAGCGCCGCGAGCCTGGTGGAACCGGGCAGCTTCGACCTCGCGAATCTCGAAACGCAACGCATCCCGGGTATCAGCCTGTTCATGGTGCTGCCGGGTCCGCTGGAAGGCGCGCAGGCCTACGACCTGATGGTGGCCGCGGGGCGCGCCGTAGCCAGGTCGCTTGGCGCCGAATTGCTCGACGAATCCGGCAGCACGTTCAGCATCCAGCGCGAACGTTATCTCCGCGAAGAGATCATCCAGTACCAGCACGGCATCAAGGTCGCCTGACGGCGGCTCGCCGAGTGTCATGCCTGCTCCGGCCGCGATCAGAAAGAAGCTGGAAGCGCTGAAGAGCGCACTGCATCACCATAACTACCTGTATCACGTGCTCGACGCACCGGAGATTCCGGATGCCGAGTACGACCGCATGATGCAGGAGCTCCAGGCCATCGAGAGCAAATACCCGGAGCTCGTCACGCCGGATTCGCCCACCCAGCGGGTCGGTGCGGAGCCGATCTCGGCGTTCGCCACGGTGAAGCACGAGCGCCCGATGCTGTCGCTCGACAATGCGTTCTCCGAACAAGCGGTCCGCGACTTCCATCGGCGGGTGACCGAGCGGCTCGAGCTGGAGCCGGACGCACCGGTTGCCTATTCCGTGGAGCCGAAACTCGACGGAGCGGCTGTGAGCCTGCTGTACGAGCATGGCGCGCTCGTGCGCGGCGCGACGCGCGGCGACGGCACCCGCGGGGAGGACGTCACACACAACGTCCGCACGATCAAGTCCGTGCCGCTCAAGCTGGCGGGCAGAAAGGTTCCGGCGCGGCTGGAAGTTCGCGGCGAGGTCTTCATGCCGCGTGAAGGGTTCCGGCGCTTCAACGAGCAGGCAATAGAGCGGGGCGAGCGTACGTTCGTGAATCCGCGCAACGCGGCCGCGGGCAGCCTGCGGCAGCTCGACCCGCGGCTCACAGCTTCTCGTCCGCTCGACATCTATGTGTATTCCGTCGGCCTGTTCACGGACGGGGCGCTGCCGGATCGTCAGAGCGCGATACTGAAGCGCCTCGAGGAATGGGGCTTCAAGGTCTGCCCGGAGCGCGACGTGGTGGAGGGTATCGACGGCTGCCTCGCATATTACGACGAGATGTCGCGCAAGCGGGATTCCCTCGCTTACGACATCGACGGCGTCGTGTACAAGGTCGACCGGCTCGATTACCAGCGGGAGCTGGGGTTCGTTTCCAGGGCGCCTCGCTGGGCAATCGCCCACAAGTTCCCGGCGCAGGAGGAGCTCACGGTAGTCCGTGACGTCGAATTCCAGGTGGGTCGGACCGGCGCCCTGACGCCGGTAGCCCGGCTCGAGCCCGTCTTCGTGGGCGGCGTGACCGTCAGCAATGCCACTCTGCACAACATGGACGAGCTCGCGCGCAAGGATGTGCGAGTCGGCGATACCGTGATCGTGCGCCGGGCGGGCGACGTCATTCCGGAGGTCGTGCAGGTGGTCACCGACCGACGACCCGACGGCACGCGCCCGGTCGAATTGCCGGCAGAGTGCCCAGTGTGCGGATCGGCCGTAGTGCGAATCGAAGGTGAGGCGGTCGCGCGCTGCACCGGCGGCCTCATCTGCGCCGCGCAGCGCATCGAATCGCTCAAGCATTTCGTTTCGCGCCAGGCGATGGACATCGACGGGCTCGGAAGCAAGCTGATCGAGCAGCTCGTGGCGCTCGAGCGGCTGAAGACACCTGCCGACATCTATGCTCTCCGGAAGGACGAGCTCGTGGCGCTCGAACGCATGGGCGAGCGCTCTGCGGAAAAGCTGCTGGCCGCCATCGAGCGAAGCAAACAGACCACGTTGCAGCGGTTTCTCTACGCGCTCGGCATCCGTGAGGTTGGTGAATCGACCGCCCTGGCCCTGGCCACGCACTTCGGACGCCTTGATCCAATCATGGAAGCGACGGAAGAGGAACTGCAGAAGGTGCCCGACGTCGGCCCTGTGGTCGCCTCGCGTATCCGTGCCTTTTTCGCGGAGGATCACAACAGGCAAATCATCGACAGCCTCAGGAACCACGGCGTTCGGTGGGACGAGTTCGAGCCCGCGGCGATTCGGACCGAAGGGCCGCTCGTAGGCAAAACGTTCGTGCTTACCGGGACCCTGTCGAGCATGACCCGCGAGGAGGCCAAAGCGCGGATCATCGCACTCGGCGGCAAGGTTTCGGGCAGCGTTTCAGCTAAGACCGACTACGTCGTCTACGGCGAAAGCCCTGGTTCCAAACTCACAAAAGCGCAAAACCTCGGGATCACCACGCTGGACGAGGCCGCGTTCGAGAAACTGCTAGCTGATCAGTAATTAACCAGAGTTTGGGAAAATCGGAGCAGGATTTTTCAATCAAATCAAGGCGTAAATATCGAGGTCAAGCGAAGAAATAACAGTGGCATTTGATCGCAAATGAACAGAAAGCTTGGGCTCTTTTTCCCAAGTCCCTCATTTCGTTGACCGCAGTCGAGAGGCGCCCATATATTCCGCGTCCATGCAA
>CAZBGV010000156.1:0-7578 GCA_964491485.1 uncultured Woeseiaceae bacterium
GGATTCGGCCGGCACTCGGCCGCGCCTTTCTTCCAGGTGAAGACCGGCCCGACGCCGCGCCGGTCGTCGTGCTGGGCCAGGCGTTCGCGGAACGCCGCTTCGGGCCCGGCAGCGATCCGCTCGGCCGCACGCTCATCCTCGACGGCGTGGCGCACACCGTCGTCGGCGTCATGCCGCCCGGCGTCGAACGGCTGCCGGGCATGTCTGCGGACCTCTGGCCCGCACTGCGTCTCGACGAGCCGACGCGCCGCGGCCCGTTTCTCCTGAACACGGTGGCTCGCCTGAAGCCGGGCGCGACGCTGGACGAGGCCCGAGCCGAGCTCGAGACGATCAGCCGGCGCCTTTTCACGGTATGGCAGCAGGATTTCCGCGATGAGACCGCGCTGCTCATACCGCGAAGTCTCAAGGGCGCCATCGTCGGCGATACCGGCAGGTTTCTCTGGATCGCGCTGGGGGCGGTCGTCGTCGTGCTCACGATCGCGGTCGTCAACGTGGCGAATCTGGTGTTGATGCGCACGACCGAGCGGCTCTCGGATCTCGCCGTACGCGCGGCGCTCGGCGCGACCCGCAAACGTCTCGCACGATTCCTCATCACCGAAAACCTGCTGCTCGCCGCGGGGGGCGGGCTTACCGGGACCGCGCTCGCGGCGCTCCTGCTCGAGCTTTATCGCCGCCTCGGCCCGGACCTCCCGCGCCTCGTCGAGGTGACGATCGATGCGCGCGTCGCCGGCTTCGTCGCGGCCGTCGTGCTGGCGAACGGCTTGCTGCTCGGCACGTTTCCGCTGCTGTTCGCGGGCAAGCGCACGCTCGTCGATCACGGGCACGCCACCGCCCGCCGGGGGCAGCACCTCCTGCGCCACGGCCTCGTGGCCCTGGAGTTCGCCCTGACGCTGCCGCTCATCGTTGCCGCGGGCCTCTTGATCAACAGCCTCTTGCAGCTCCAGCGAGTCGATCCCGGCTTCGACACGGGGCATCTGCTGACGGCGCGGGTGCGGCTGCCGGAGGCCGGCTACCCGGACGACGCCGCGCGCTTCCTGCTCTGGGAGCGCGCGCAGAGTGAGGTCGGCAGTCTGCCGGGCGTGCTCGCCGCCGGCATCGGCAGCGGCGCGCCGCCCGACAATGCCTGGTCGTTCAACAATTTCGACATCGTCGGCCGGCCGGCGTCGCAGGGCAGCGAACCGATGTCGCCGTGGATGCCGGTGACGTCGGGCTTCATCGACGCGCTCGGGATTCCCGTGCTCGAGGGACGCGGCTTCGACGCGGGCGACACGCCGGACACGATGCCCGTGATCATCGTGAGCGAATCGTGGGCCTCGCACTGGTTCCCGGGCGAGAGCGCCGTCGGCAAGCAGCTCTATGAAGGCGGGGATCGCGAGCAGCCCGTGACGATCGTGGGCGTCACCGGCGACGTCCGCTTCGCCGGGCTCGACCAGCCCGGCGAGGTCGTGTTCGCCCCGATCAGCCAGGGATGGCCGAGCAATCCTGCATGGCTGTTCCTGCGCACCGGCCCGGAGCCGCTCGCGCTCGCCCAGCCGCTGCGCGCCGCGCTCGCGCGCATCGATCCCGCGCTCGTGCCGGCGGAAGTCACCACCATGCAGAGCCGGCTCGCCGATTCGCTGGGGGACGAACGTCACTGGGCGTTCGTCCTCACGGGCTTCGCCCTGCTGGCAGCGCTGCTCGCCGCCGTCGGTGTCGCCGGCGTGCTGGCCTATTACGTCTCGCGCCAGCGCACGGAGATCGGCGTGCGCATGGCGCTCGGCGCGAATGCGGACCGGGTGCGCCGCCTGATCCTCCGGCGCGGGATGAGCTGCGCGCTGCTCGGCAGCGCGCTCGGCATCGTGCTGGCGCTGTTGCTCACCCGCGGCCTCGAGTCGCTGCTGTTCCAGGTCGGCCGGACGGACCCCGCGACGCTCGCCGCCGCCTGCGCCGTCACGCTCGCGATCGCGCTGGTCGCGTGCTGGCTGCCGGCACGCCGGGCGTCGCGCGTCGATCCAATGGCGGCGCTGCGGCTGGAATGAGGAGGCTTTACGGAATGAAGAACGTCAGTTCCGCCATCCGCCAGCTCACGAAGCGGCCGGGTCTTTCCGCGATCGTCATCGTGACGCTCGCGCTCGGCATCGGTGCGAACGCGGCGATCTTTTCGCTGTTTTACAAAGCCCTCCTGCAGCCGCTCCCGGTGCCCGAGCCGGAGCGCCTCGTCGTCCTGAGCTCGCCGGGATCGAAGATGGGCCCCGTCTCGACCACCGGCATTGGTGGGTACGAGGAGGCGTTCAGCTACCCGATGCTGAAGGACCTGCAGCGCGTGCAAACCGTGTTTACCGGGATTGCCGCGCATCGCACCTTCGGCGCGAGCATTGCCGCCGACGGGGCGAAAGCGGTCTCCGGCGAAGGCGTGGCAGTGAACGGCGCCTATTTTTCCGTGCTCGGGGTCACTCCGGCACTGGGACGCCTGATCGCCCCGCAGGACGAACCGCAGGTCGGCGAAGGCCGTGTCGTCGTTCTGAGCCATGAATTCTGGCAGAACGCTTTCGGCGGCGATCCGGAGGTGCTCGGGCGGCTCCTGACCGTCAACGGCCAGCGCATGACGGTGGTTGGCGTAGCGCCCGAGGGCTTTTCCGGGGCGAGTCCCCCGCTGCGGCCGGAGGTTTACGTGCCGCTGACGATGCGCTGGCTGATGGAGCCGTACTATTCGAACAGCCCGGACGACCGCCTCTCCTACTGGGTGTATCTGTTCGCGCGCCTGAAGCCCGGCGTCTCGCGCGAGCAGGCGGAAAGCGCGATCAACGTCCCTTACAGCACGATCATCAACGAGGTCGAGGCGCCGCTCAACGCGGGCGGCTCCGACCGGTACCTCGCCGAGTTCCGGGCGAAAGAGCTGGTGCTCGAACCGGGCGTGCGCGGCCAGAGCCGCGCGCTGGACGACGCGCGGCTGCCCCTCGTCCTGCTTTTCGCCGTGGCCGGGCTGGTCCTCGTCATTGCCTGCGTGAACATCGCCAACCTGCTGCTCGCGCGCGGCGCCACGCGCGCCGGCGAGATGGCGTTGCGGTCCGCGATGGGCGCGAGCCGCCGCCAGATGATCTCCCAGCTCGTGGCGGAAGCGGCCGTGCTCGGCCTGCTCGGCTGCCTGGCCAGCCTGCCCGTCGCAGCGGCAACGTTGGACGTAATCGCGGCCGTGATGCCGGAGCACGCAGCTTCCGATCTCGACATCGGGTTGAGCGTTGCCGCTGTCCTCTTCGCTGCCGGAGCGACCGTCCTCACCGTCGTCGCGTTCGGACTCTTTCCGGCGTTTGCGTCGACGAGCACGCCGGCGGGCACGGTGCTGAAGGAACAGGCGGGCCAGCAATCCGGCGGGCGCGGGATGGCGCGCTTCCGCCGCTCGCTGGTCACCGTGCAGATCGCCCTGTCGATGTCGCTCCTCGTGTTCGCCGGGCTGTTTGCGCAGAGCCTCGCCAACGTCGCCCGCATCGACCTCGGCCTCACACCGGAGCACGTCGCGACGTTCTCGGTGGTGCCGGTGCGGATCGGCTACTCGCCCGAACGCTCCGCGCAGCTTTTCCGACACATCGAAAACGCGCTCGCGGCGTTGCCCGGGGTGGTGAGCGTCGCGTCCGCGACGAATTCGCTCGTCACGGGTGAGCAATCGGGCCACACCGTCTCCCTGGAAGGGTTCGAACCGCCGCCCGATGCGGACAGGCATACGGAGTTCAACGAAGTGAGCCCGGGTTTTCTGCGCACCGTCGGAATCCCGCTGCTCGCAGGGCGTGATTTCACCGCCGCGGATTCCGCCGGACGACCGAAGGTCGCGCTCGTCAACGAGACGTTCGTGGAGAAGTTCGGTCTCGAAAATGGCGCCGTCGGCAAGCGGATGACCTTCGGCAGCGGCGGACCGCTGGACATGCAGATCGTCGGCGTCGTCGCCGACGCGAAATACAGCGACGTGAAGGGAGAAGTGCCGCCGCAGGTGTTCGTGCCCATCTACCAGGACGAGGAGCTCGGCTTCAGCAACTTCTACGTGCGCACGAGTCTGGCGCCGGAGGACATCTTCGCCTCGATTCGGGCGGTCGTGGAACGGCTCGACCCGGACCTTCCGGTGCAGGGCCTCTCGACGCTGCCGGACACGATACGCGACAACGTGTTCCTGGACCGGCTGATCAGCCTGCTGTCGCTCGGTTTCGCCGTGCTCGCGACGCTGCTCGCCGCGACCGGCCTTTACGGCGTGCTCGCGTATTCGGTGGCGCAACGCACACGCGAGCTCGGGGTGCGCCAGGCGCTCGGCGCGACGCCGCGCCGGCTGCGCGCAATGGTGCTGGGCCAGGTGGGGTGGATGGGCGTGATCGGCGGCTTCGCCGGTCTCGTGCTCGCGCTGTTGCTTGGACGCGCGGCGCAGTCGGTGCTGTACGGGCTCACGGGCTACGAGCCGGCGGTGCTCGCCGCCGCGACCGCGGTGCTCGGCGTCGTGGTGCTCGCGGCCGGTTACTTGCCTGCACACCGCGCGTCGAGCGTCGATCCCATGCGCGCGCTCCGTTACGAATAGGGGAGACCCGATGATTGCGACCCGCGACCTGCGCCCGAGACATGCCCCCGCCGTGAATCAAACGGAGGCGCCCTGAAATGAAGCACGTCAAATCCGCGATCCGCCAACTGGCGAAACGGCCCGCGCTCGCCGCGATCATCGTCGTGACGCTCGCGCTCGGCATTGGTGCGAACGCGGCGATGTTCTCGCTGTTCCACCAGCTGCTGCTGCAGCCGCTGCCGGTGCCCCACCCGGAGCGCCTCGTGATCCTGAGCTCGCCGGGGCCGAAAAGCGGCTCCGTCTCGTGCAGCGGAATGGGCGACTGCGAACAGGTGTTCAGCTACCCGATGCTGCGCGACCTCGAGCGCGAGCAGACGGTGTTCACCGGCATCGCCGCGCATCGGGGGTTCAGCGCCAGTATCGCGGTGGAAGGTGCGCCCGCAACCATGCGTGTCGGCGTGGTCGTGAACGGCGCCTATTTTTCCGTGCTGCGCCTCGAGCCCGCCCTCGGCCGCCTGATCGGGCCGCAGGACGAGCCGAAGCCGGGCGAGGGCCGGGTCGTGGTGTTGAGCTACGACTACTGGCAGAACGACTTCGGCGGCGATCCGGGAGTGATCGGCAGGCTTCTCACCATCAACGGCCAGCCGCTGACCGTGATCGGCGTGGCGCCTGCGGGCTTCATGGGCGCGAGTGTCGGTGCGCCGCCGCAGGTTTACGTGCCGATGACGATGCGCTGGCTCATGGAGCCGTATTTTCCGGAAAGCTCGGAGAACCGGCTCTCCTACTGGGCGTACCTGTTCGCGCGGCTGAAGCCCGGCATCACGCTGGAGCAGGCGCAGGCCGCCATCAACGGCCCTTACCACGCGATCATCAACGAGGTCGAGGCGCCGCTGAATTCCGGGAACACGGATCGGTACATGGCCGACTTCCGTGCGAAGACGATCGAGTTGCTGCCGGGCGCACGCGGCCAAAGCCGCCGGCCGGAGGAGACGCGGCTGCCGCTGATCCTGCTGCTCGCGGTGACCGGTCTCGTGCTGGTGATCGCCTGCGTGAACATTGCCAACCTCCTGCTGGCGCGCGGTGCGATGCGCGCCGGAGAGATGGCTCTGCGCTCGGCGATCGGCGCCAGCCGGGCACAGATCGTCGCGCAGCTCATGACCGAGGCCGTGCTGCTCGGTCTGCTCGGCTGTCTCGTCGCGCTGCCGTTCGCCGCGGCAACCCTCAGTCTCATCGGCTACATGATGCCCGCGGAAGCGGCGGAGAGCCTGCGGCTGAGTCTGAGCGGCGCGGCGGTCCTGTTCGCCGGCGTGGTGTCGCTGGTCACCGTTTTCTTCTTCGGCCTGTTTCCGGCGCTGGCGGCGACGCGCACGCCGGCCGGCGCCGTGCTGAAGGAGCAGGCGGGGCAGCAGTCCGGCGGTCGCGGCATGGCCCGTTTCCGCCGTTCACTCGCGACGGCGCAGATCGCTTTCTCGCTCGTCCTGCTGGTGCTCGCGGGGCTGTTCACGCAGAGCCTCGTCAACGTGGCCCGGGTGGATCTCGGGCTGCAGCCCGATGCCGTCGCCACCTTCTCCGTCGCTCCGCTGCTGAACGGCTATCCGGCGGAGCGCTCCACCGCGTTGTTCCGGCGCATCGAGGAGGAGGCCGCGGCGTTGCCGGGCGTCGTCAGTGTCGCCTCGTCGATGGTGGACGTCGTCAGCGGCAACAGCTGGGGCGGCAATGTGTCCGTCGAGGGCTTCGAGGCGGCGCCGGATGCGGATACCGACGCGCGCTACAACGAGGTCGGCTCCGGGTTTTTTCGCACGCTGCAGATACCGCTCCTGTCCGGGAGCGATTTCACCGACGCCGACAGCCCCGGCCGGCCGAAGGTGGCGATCGTCAATGAGACCTTTGCGCAAAAATTCGGGCTCGGCGGTGAAGCGGTCGGCAAACGCATGGCTTTCGGTTCCGGCGGCGAGCTCGACATCGAGATCGTGGGGCTGGTCGCCGATGCGGCCTACAGCGACGTCAAGGGTGAGATACCGCCGCAGGTCTTCCTTCCGCGCTACCAGGACGAGACTCTCGGGATATTGAACTTCTACGTGCGCAGCAAGGCTCCGCCCGAGCGCCTGCTCCCCGCGCTGTCGAACGTCGTCTCGGAGCTGGATCCCAACCTGCCGGTGAACGGGCTCTCCACCTTGCCGGCGGTCATCAGCGACAGCCTGTTCATCGATCGCATGATCAGCATGCTGTCCGGCGGCTTCGCCCTGCTTGCCACGCTGCTCGCGGCAACGGGTCTGTATGGCGTGCTGGCGTACTCGGTGGCGCAGCGCACGCGGGAGCTCGGCGTGCGGCAGGCGCTGGGCGCGACGCCGGGGCGGCTGCGCGCAATGGTGCTGCGCCAGGTGGGGTGGATGGGCGTGATCGGCGGCTTCGCCGGTCTCGTGCTCGCGGTGTTTCTCGGCCGCGCGGCCCGGTCCGTGCTGTACGGGCTCACGGGCTACGACCCGGCCGTGCTCGCCGCCGCCACCGCGGTGCTCGGCATCGTGGTGCTCGCCGCGGGTTACCTGCCGGCGCACCGGGCGTCGAGCGTCGATCCGATGCGGGCGCTGCGCTACGAATGAGGAGTCATACGGAATGAACCTGGACCGCGACGTCCGCCATGCCTTGCGCATGCTGCGCAAGAGCCCCGCTTTTACCGCGATCGCGCTCGTCACGCTGGCGCTCGGCATCGGCGCGAACACCGCGATCTTCTCCGTGGTGAACGGCGTGGTGCTGCAGCCGCTCGACTATGCGCAGCCGGACCGCGTCGTGCGCGTGCAGACGAGCTGGGCCGGCGAGCCGCAAGCCGGCATCTCACCGGCCGAGTACTTCGACTACCGCGATCAGCTCGACGTTTTCTCGTCGTTCGGCGTGTACTCGTTCACCTCGACGAGCATCAGCGGCGGCGACCGGCCGGAGCGGCTGCGCGGCGCGTTCGTCTCGAGCGGGCTCCTGCCCGCGCTCGGCGCGGAGCCGGTCGCCGGCCGCGTCTTCACGGCGGAAGAGGAGCTGCCCGGCAACGACGTCGCGATGCTGGGCTTCGATCT
>CAZBGV010000157.1:0-7461 GCA_964491485.1 uncultured Woeseiaceae bacterium
TCCTCGCGCACAAGGCCGTGCACGCCGAGTTCGTGCCCGCGAAGCGCCACCAGGGTCGCTATGCCGACGTCGAGATTCCCTATCCCGTGACCATGCCGAAGACGGTCTCGAACCTGCACGACCAGCCGCTATGGGTACGGCGGCAGCGCAACAGCTGGCACGGCGTCGACTACGCGTATCACGGGCAGTTTGATTTCGACGAATTCTACAAGCGCTACGCGGAGACGACGCTCGCGCTGGACGACAGTATCGGCCGCGTCCTCGACTGGCTGGTCGACCACAAGCAGGGCCGGAACACGCTGATGATCTATCTCAGCGACAACGGCTTTTCGCTCGGCGAGCACGGGCTCATCGACAAGCGCCAGGCGTACGAGGAATCGATCCGCATCCCGATGCTGGCCTGGGGCCCGGGCTTCGTCCCGGAGGGCGTCACCGTGAACGGGATCGTGCGCAACATCGACATCATGCCGACGATCCTCGAGCTCGCCGGCGTCGAGCCGACGCGCCCGGTCGACGGCCGCTCGGTCGTGCCGCTCCTGCGCGGCGAGGAAATGGATTCGCCCGGCGAGCTGCTGTACGAGTACTACTGGGAGCACGCGTTCCCGCAAACGCCGACGACTTTCGCGCTGCGCGGCGATCGCTACAAGTACATCTACTATCACGGCGTGTGGGACACGCAGGAGCTTTACGACCTGCAGACGGATCCGCACGAGCAGCACAACCTCATCGACGTCCCCGCCTTCGAAAACATCGAGGACAGCATGCGGACGCGGCTCTTCGACCGGCTGGAGGAAAGCGACGGCATGCAGGTTCCGCTGCGCCGCGGCGACTGGCAGGCGGCCGAGGAGCTCGTGCCGTGAGCGCCGGCCCCGCCCCGGCGGCGTGCTGAGGAATCGCCGCACGGGCGCTTCGTTGCGCACGGCTTCCTGACGCCGCCGCGGGAACTGCGGTAATCTGTGAACCCTATCGATAAAAGCGGACGGCTCGGCCGCTAGTCTTTTCCCGGCACGTCCGCAGGGGGGAGAATGCGTGAACGCCGAAACGCAGCAGAATCCGTATGCGCCGCCGGAGGCCAGGGTCAGCGATTTCGTCGAGACCGCGGGTCCGGCGGAGCCGGCAAGCCGCTGGATCCGTCTCGGAGCCGCCGTGATCGACGGCATCCTGTACCTGCTCGCCGTCTCGCCGCTGCTGGTCGTGATACTGGCCAACGGCTATGACCCCGCCAACGCGGCAATGGCGTTCGTGAGCGCCGCCGGGCTCGCGAGCATGGTCCTGCTCGCCGTGCTGCTGGTCGTGACGCTCGTGCTCGTGCACCGCTACGGGCAGACGGTCGGCAAGAGGATCGTCGGCATTCGCGTGGTCCGCAGCGACGGATCGCGGGCCACGCTCGGCCGCATTTTCTGGCTGCGCAATTTCGTGAACGGCATACCGAGCGCGATTCCCTTCGTCGGCAATTTCTACTTCTTTGTCGACAGCCTGTTCATTTTCGGCCCTCGTCGCCAGTGCCTGCACGACCTGATAGCAGACACCATCGTCGTCAAGGCGTGACGCAGGGAGTGAGCAGGAAAGTCCTCGATACGGTCGTTTCCTCCGAGACGCCCGAGGGCATCCTGATCGAGCTGCGGCCGGCGGGGTTCTGCGCGCGCTGCTATGCGTACTGGCTGGACCAGCTCATCCGGATCGGCATCCTGTACATCTGCGCCATCGCCGCCGGCGTCATGGGCGGCCTCGGTTTCGGGCTTTTCCTCATCCTGCTCTTCGGGCTCGAGTGGTTTTATCCCGTGGTGTTCGAGCTGAGCCGCTCCGGTGCCACGCCCGGCAAACGCGCGTTCGGCCTCAAGGTGGTGATGGACAACGGCTTGCCCGTGACGCCCGCCGCGTCCGTGATCCGCAACCTGCTGCGCTTTGCGGATTTCCTGCCGGCGCTCTACGGCTTCGGAATTTTAAGCTCACTCTGCCGGGGCGATTTCAAGCGGCTCGGCGACATCACCGCCGGCACGCTCGTCGTCTACGATCCGCCGCCGGCTCCGAAAGGCGATCTCGAAGACATCGAGCCGCTCGCGCCGATCCGGCCGTTGCTTCCCCGGGAGCAGGCCGCCGTCGTCGCACTCGCCACCCGCGCGCAGCGCCTCACCCCGGAGCGCCTGGACGAGCTCGCGGCGCTCGCGGGCTGGACGTCCGGCGATGCCGGCCGCAGCGGCCGCGACGTGACCCGGCGGGTGCTGGCCGTCGCCCAGTGGCTGCTCGGCCGGCGTTGACCCGATGACGCCGCTTCAGTTCGAAGCGCAGTACGCAGCGGAGTGGGGCGAGCTCGAAGCGCTGCTCGAAAAGCTTCGCACCCCGTCCGCGCGCAAGGGGGTTTCCGGCGAGCGCGTGGCCGGTCTGTACCGCCGCGCGTGCGAGCAGCTGGCGCTCGCGCGGGCGCGCGCTTATCCGGCCTACCTCGTGGAGCGGCTGAACCGGCTCACCGGCGAAGCGCACCAGGTCATCTACTGCCACCGCGACTACGGCTTCGCGCGCCTGAAAGACCTGTTCGCCCGGGATTTTCCCCAGGCCGTCCGCGCGCAGCGTGCGTATGTGCTGGCGGCGGCGGCCGTGTTCGGCATACCGATGCTCGTGCTCGGCCTGCTGGTGTACGCGCGGCCCGAGCTGATCCTCTCCGTCGTGGATCCGTGGACGGCGGCGAGATACGAAGACATGTACGCTGACGCGGCCGAAGCGATCGGCCGTGCGCGCGAAGCCGGCACGGACTGGACGATGTTCGGCTTCTACATCAAGAACAACATCGGGATCGGGTTCCAGTGTTTCGCGAGCGGCCTGTTCGCGGGCATCGGCAGCCTGTTCTTCCTCGCGTACAACGGCGCGTTCATGGGCGCGATCGCCGGGTTTTTGACCGCGCAGGGGCACTCGGCCACGTTCTGGTCTTTCGTCGTCGGTCACGCGCCCTTCGAGCTCACGGCCATCGTGCTTTGCGGTGCCGCGGGCCTGCGCATCGGCCACGCTCTCATCGCGCCCGGCCGGCGCCGGCGCAGCGAGGCGCTCGTGCTGGCCGCCCGCTCGGGCGTGGTGCTGATCTACGGCGCCACGGCCATGCTGGTCGCCGCGGCGGCGATCGAGGCGTTCTGGTCCTCCGGCCGGTGGATGCCGCTCGCCGTCAAGTATGCGGTGGCAGTGATCGGCTGGGCCGCGGTGCTCGGCTATTTCTGGCGGCAGGGTCGCAATGCGCGTTGACGCCTTTTCCGTGCGGCTGCGCCCGCGCAGCAACATGGAGGCCACCGATCTCGGCGTGCGCCTGTGCCAGAGCGCTGCGCGCTCCGTGTACGCGTGCTGGCTGTGCGTCACGCTGCCGCTGCTCGTGCTGCTGCTCGCGGCCGGCGAGATCGCGCTGTGGATTCCATCGCTCGGCATCTGGATGGCCAAGCCGTGGCTCGACCGCACGGTCCTGTTCGTGCTCTCGCGCGCGGCGTTCGGGATGGCGACCCGGCCGCGCGACGTGTGGGCCGCGCGCCGCGAGGTGTGGTGGTCCCAGTTTCTGCGCACGTGGACGCAGCGACGCCTGTCGCCGTGGCGCGCGTTCACCGGGCCCGTGTACCAGCTCGAAGGGCTGTCGGGTGCACGGCAGCGCGAACGGGTGCGGCAGATCCGCTCGGGCCGCGCGGGCGCCGCGATGCTGGTGACGGGAGCGTTCGGCCTGGCCGAGCTCGCGCTCGTCATCGCGCTCTTCGTGTTCGCGCTCTGGTTCATCCCGAAAGGGTACGAGCCCGATTTCGGCAACCTGTTTTTCTTCGATCCGACGTTCTCGGAACGGCTGCAGGTCGGTTTGACGATCGGCTATGCGCTCGTGGTCGCCTTCCTCGAGCCGCTCTACGTGGCCGCGGGTTTCGGCATGTACCTGAACCGGCGCGTCGAGCTCGAAGCCTGGGACGTCGAGCAGGAGTTGCGCCGTGCGCAGCCGGCCTGAGCCCGGGCGCCGGCGCAAGCTCGCCGCTGGCGGCGCGCTGCTCGCCGCGGCCTGCCTGTGGGCGGGCTCTGCGTGGCCGGCCGAAGACGCACGGCCGCACGAGTTCGAGGTACGCGAAGCGCTCGAACGGGTGAGCGAGGATCCGGCACTCGCGCGCGAGAAGACCATTCGGACGCTGGAGTGGGTTGGCGACGACGCCGCCCCGCGGGCGCAGCCCGGATGGATGAGCTGGATCGGCGGGCTGTTCGACTGGCTCGCCCAGGCGAGCCGGCTGCTCGTCTGGCTGCTGATCGCCGCGCTCGTGGGGTTGCTGCTCTATCACATCGCGCGGCTAGCGGGCGGCGCGCGGCGCGGCACGCGTGCGGGGAACACGGCGGTGCCCACGCACGTGCACGATCTCGACATTCGTCCGGAAAGCCTGCCGGACGACGTCGGCGCCGCGGCGTGGGCGTTGTGGGAAGGCGGCTCGCAGCGCGAGGCGCTCGCGCTCCTTTATCGCGGCCTGCTGTCACGCCTCGTGCACGTGCACGAAGTGCCGATCCGCGATTCCAGCACCGAAGGCGACAGCCTGCGGCTTGCCGAGCGGCACCTGCCGCCGGCCCGCCACGGCTACGTCGGTGCGCTCATCCGCACGTGGCAGCGCGCCGTGTACGGCGGCAGGGCGCCGCAGGCGCCCGAGGTGCGTGTGCTGTGCGAGCAGTTCGCGGCCGCGCTGGTGCCGGAGCAGCCGCTTTCCGGGGCGGCACCGTGAACCGGCGGACGCTGCTCGGCGGTCTCGGCGCGCTGGCGTTCGTGCTGTTCGCCGCCTGGATCGTCAGCAACACGCGCTGGACCGAGATCACGGTGCACGCATTCCCGAGCGGCCCGGCGGCGCGCGATCCGTTCTACGCCGCGGAGCGGCTCGTGGAGGAGCTCGGAGCGGTCGCCGAGTGGCGCCGCGCGCTCGGCGAGCTGCCCGAGCCGGACGCCGTGCTCATGCTCGTGAACTGGCATTGGGATCTTTCGGAGGACCGCCGCGAGCGGCTCGAGCAATGGGTGGAATCCGGCGGCCGCCTGGTCCTCGTCGGCGAGCTGGTGAGCGGCGCGGAGAGCCTGCAGGAATGGAGCGGGCTCGTGAAGGAGTACCCGGAAGCCTCCGATGACGCCGAAGTCGCCGATCCCACCGGGCAGCAACAAACGATCAAGGCGTTGATCGGAGTCAACCGCTGCGGGATTTTGCAGCTCGCCGCCGGGCGGACGCAGATCGTCTCCCAGCGCACCCGCTACAGCGTGTGCGGGTTGACGGCCGGGCGCTTCTCGTCTGCACGCAACCCCGAGTGGATGCTCACCGGACCGATCAGCGGGACGGAGGAAGAGCTGACGACGTATGACTGGCCGCAGGCCGTGCGCGTCGCCATCGGTGACGGCAGCCTCACCTGGTTCAATGCGGTGGCGTACGAGCGGGCCCTGCCTTTCGGCAACCTTACGCTGCTCCAGGATAAGCGTGATCACGGCCTGCTGCTCGTCGAGCTGCTGCAGCTGTTGCCCGGCGACCACGTCGTCTTCATGTCGGAAGAGCAGGGCGCCTCGCTGCTCGGGCTCATCTGGACCTACGCCGCGCCGGCGGTGCTGCTCGCGTCGCTGCTCGTCGCACTGGCGCTCTGGCGTAACGCCGCGCGCTTCGGCCCGCTCGTGGCGGCGCCCGAACCGGCGCGCCGCTCGCTCGCGGAGCAGATCCGCGGCACGGCGCGGTTCGCGCTGGCCACGGACGGCGGCCGCGACCTGCACGCCGCGATGGTTCGCGCGCTGCACGAGGCGGCGCGCGTGCGGATCGCGGGCTACGAGGCGCTCAAACCGCGGGACCGTCTCGCCGGCCTCGCGCGGCTCACCGGCCTGTCCGAGGAAGCGCTCGATGACGCGCTGGACGCCCCGACGGGGCGCAACCGGCAGGCTTTCCGGCGCGCGATCGCATTGCTCGCCCAGGCGCGACGCAATTTGCGCGCGGGCACGGGCCCGGAAGCGACGCGGCGCGGCCGCCGCCGCGCAGGCCTGCCGCGGGCCGGCGCCGGCGCGCGCGAACTCATTCATTCCCGATAGCAAAGAAGACCAACGATGATGCAAACAGAAGCGGAAACGGAAGCAACGACGACCAGCCGCGCCGCCGAGCTGCTGGAACGGCTGCGCGATGCGATCGGGCAGGCGATGGTCGGCCAGTCGGAGGTCGTCGAGCAGGTCGTCATCACGCTGGTGGCGGCGGGGCATGCGCTGGTGGAGGGCGTTCCCGGGCTCGGCAAGACGCTGCTGGTGCGCGCGCTGTCGCAGGCGCTGTCGCTGGAGTACGGGCGCGTGCAGTTCACGCCGGACATGATGCCTTCCGACATCACCGGTCATGCCGTGCTCGACCGGAGCACGCACGAGCTCAGGATCGTGCGCGGACCCGTGTTCACGCAGATCCTGCTCGCCGACGAGATCAACCGCGCGCCGGCGAAGACGCAGAGCGCGCTGCTCGAGGTGATGCAGGAATACCAGGTGACGCTCGAAGGCAAGACGCTGCCGCTGCCGCAGCCGTTCTTCGTGCTCGCGACGCAGAACCCGGTCGAGACCGAGGGCACGTACCCGCTGCCGGAGGCGCAGCTCGATCGCTTTCTCCTGAAGATCGAGATCGACTATCCGTCGCTCGCGGAAGAAATCGACGTGGTCGTGCGCACGACCAGCAACCAGACGGGCCAGCAGCTGCCGCTGGCGAGCGTGAAGCCGTGCCTGAACGAGAGGGCGGTGCTCGGGCTGCAGCAGGTCGCGGCACGCCAGCGCGTGGATGCCTCCGTGGTGGATTACGCGGTGCGCATCGTCCGCGCGACGCGCGAGTGGCCCGGCATCGCCGTCGGTGCGGGCTCGCGCGGCGCGATCTCGCTGGTGCGGGCCGCGCGCGTGGCCGCGCTGATCGCGGGGCGTGACTTCGTCACTCCCGACGACGTCAAGCGCGTGGCGCTGCCCGCGCTGCGCCATCGCGTGGCGCTCGCGCCCGACGCGCTGCTCGAGGGGCGCTCGACGCGCGACCTGCTCGAAGCCGTGATCGACAGCATCCCGGCGCCGCGCGCCTGACGCCGTGCGGCGAGCCCGCTTCATTCCCGGCACCGCGCTGCTCTGTTTGCTGCTCGCGTTGCTGGCGGCCGCCATCGCCGCGCTGGCCGCGGGTGTGCCGGTTGCGGCGGTGCGGGCGCTCGCGCTCGGTGCGTGCGCGGCGCTGCTCGTTGGCGCGGTGCTCGATGCGGTGCTGACGTGGCGTGCCTGGAAGGCGGCCGCGCCGGAGCTCGAGCGCGTGCTGCCCGCGGCGTTTGCGCTCGGCGTGCCGGCCCGCGTGCTGCTGCGCGTCGTCGCGCAGGGGGAGCGCCGCTGGCGCATCCGCCTGCACGATCACACGGACCCTACGCTGCGGATGAGCGGCATGCCGGCGGTGCTTTCGCTCGCGGGCGGCGCCGGCGTCGAGCTGGCCTGCCTCGCCACGCCGACGCGCCGCGGCG
>CAZBGV010000158.1:0-7434 GCA_964491485.1 uncultured Woeseiaceae bacterium
TCATGCTCGGCAAGACCTTCAAGGGCATGACCGACGAGATGCTCGCGTGGCAGACCGGGCGCCTGCTCGAGCTCGAAACGCGCCGCGAGGGACACGTTGTTCATGTGCGGCCGGAGCTCGTCGTCGAGATCGCCTTCAACGAGCTGCAGGCGAGCCCGCACTACCCGGGAGGAATGGCGCTGCGCTTCGCGCGCGTCAAGGGCTACCGCGAGGACAAGCGCCCAGCCGACGCCGACACCATCGACACCGTCCGCGCCATTTTCGAGCGCCGCAACGGCTCCCTGTAGGAGCGCGCATCGCGCGCGACCCGACCATCGCTGTCGCCCGCATGGCGGGCTCCTGCGGCGACCTTCATTCATGCCGCAGTGCCTCCGTCGGCAACAGCCGCGCCGCCCGCCACGCCGGCAGCAAGGTGGCGCCGAGCGCGGCCACCAGGAGCAACGCGCCGGCGGCGAGGTAGAGCGCCGGCTCGACGAGCTGCACTCCCCACACCAGGTCCCGCAACAAGCGGGTAAAAAGGACGGCCACGCCGGCGCCGACGACGACGCCCGCCAGCGCCAGCACGATGCCTTCGCGCAAGAAGGCCCGCAGCAGGCGCGCCTGCCCGGCACCCAAAGCCTTCCGAACGCCGATCTCGCGCGTGCGCCGGACGACGGCATGCGTCATCACGCCATACAGGCCCACCGCGGCGATGAACACCGCGGCAGCCGCAAATGCTGCCAGCAGGTCGAGCGTGAACCGGCGCCGCGCATTGCCGGCCGCGGCGGCTTGTTCCATGGTCCGCATCCGGAAAACCGGCACTCCGGGATCGAGCTCCGCGACCGTCTGCCGGACGGCGTCCGCCAACGTCAGCGGGGGAACGCTGGCGCGCAGCACGATGGTCGTCGTCGACGGCGCGGGCCAGGCGCTGTACGGCAGGTAAAGGGCCGGTGACGGATCGCGCTCGAGGCTCCATTGCCTGGCGTTCCCGACGACCGCGCCGACGGTGAAATCCCCTTGCGCGATCCCGGGCTCGATTCTTTTCCCGAGGGCGTTTGCCGCATCGCCGCGCCAGAGCTCGGCCGCCAGCGCTTCGTTGATGACGACCGGACCGCCCGGCGGCACTTGCGGGTGTCCGTCGCGCCCGTATCCGTGCGCTTCGCCCGCGAGAACGGGAACACCGATGGCTGCGAAATAATCCGGACTCACCCAGCGGTACTGCACCGTCAGCTCCCGTTGCGGATCCACGGTGGATTCGGACGAGCGTGCGCTGCCGCTGAAGTTGCTTTCCCCGGACAGCGGCATGGCATCGATGAATCCCACGGCGGTGACGCCGGGCAGTTCGCCAAGGCGTCGTTCGAGCTCCGCGAGGAACGGCGCGTTGGCGCGAATCTGCGCGAGAAAAGCCTGGTAATCGATGCCCTGCGGCTGCGGCGCGGGCAAGGCAATCATCGCCGTGAGCAGATGGTTGGTCTCGAACCCCGGATCGACGTCGCCGATGCGTTGCATCGTGGTGAACAGCAGCCCCGCGGACACGAGCAAAGCCATGGAGAGCGCGATTTCCGCCACGACGATCAGCGACCGTCCGCGCGACACGCGTGCGCCGCCGGAGGCGCTGAATCCCGTTCGGCAGATAGCGGCAAAATCGCTCCGCCGTGCCCGCATCGCCGGAAGCGCACCGCAGAGGCAGCCGGTGAGGACGGCGGCGGCGACGGCAAAGCCGAGCACGGGCAGATCGATGGCCACGGCTTCCAGCCGGGGGAGGTCCGCCGGCTGGAGTGCCAGCAGCACGTCGATGGCCAGCGCGCCGAAAGCGATGCCGCCGGCGGTGCCGAGACCCGCGAGCAGCAGGCCCTCGATCAAAGCCTGCCGGGCCAGCCGGCCCCCGCCGGCACCGAGCGCAGCGCACGTCGCCAGTTCCCGATCGCGCGCGAGGCTGCGGGAGAGCAGCAGGTTGGCAACGTTGCCGCACACGATCAGCAGGACCAGCAGCACCGCGAGCATCAGCATCCAGAGCGTGTCCCGGAGACCCGACACGAGTGCGTCCTGCACGCCGACCACCTGCAGGGACAGGTTTTCGTGGTCCTCGGGAAAGCTGGCTGCCAGGCGCTTTGCCAGCGCGTCGGAGCGTGCCTGCACCGCCGCGCGCGTACCCTGTTCGATGCGACCGATGACCTCGATGAAGTTGAAGCCGCGCTCCGCATTTACATTCTCGAGACGCATCGGGAGCCACACGCTCGCGCCCGCGGGAAAATCCATGGCGGGCGGCGCCACACCGACGACCGTCCAGCGTTTGTCGTTCAGGCGCAGCTCGGCGCCGATGACGGGATCGTCGGCTGCGAAATGCGCGCGCCGGAAACCGCTGCTGATCACCACGCCGCTGGTGGCGCCGGATTGGTCACCCGCATCCAGCCAGCGGCCGCGCAGCGGCGCGAGGCCAAACACGGAGAAGAAGCCGTCCGTCACGCGGGCACCGGGGACGCGGGTAGCGCCGTCATCCGTACCGGCAGTCACGGCGATTCGTTCGTAGCCCGCGACACGCACGGCGTCCCCGAGCTCTTCCCGCATCGCGGCAAAGTCGGGTTTCGACATCGGACCGCGCCTGACGGGCGGATCGACGCGCCAGACGTTCACGAGGTCCTGCGCATCCGGATAGGCGAGCGGCTGCAGGATGACGCCGTTCAGCACGCTGAACACGGCGACACTCGCGCCGATGCCGAGCGCCAGGGTCAGTGACGCGATGAGCGTCAGTCCGGCACGGCGCCGCAGCGTCCGCAGGGAAAATCGCAGGTCTTCAAGCATCGTTCTGCCTCCCGCGGTCGTCTGCCGGTGAGGTGACTTTCATCGTCCTTCTCACTCGTCGCGCAGCGCCGTCATCGGCTGCACGCGCGCGGCACGCCACGCGGGGGTCACCGATGCCGCCGTCGCCGCGAGGAGTGCGCCGCCCACGCCGAGTGCGTAGAGGGCGGGGCTCGTGGCATCGACGCCGAACAACTCGCCGGCCAGCAGCCGCAGCACCCCTATGGCCACGAGGGAACCGGAAACACCCGCGCACGCGGCAAGCACGAACCCTTGCAGCAGCACGTGGCGAGCGACGGTGAGCGGCTCCGCGCCGAGCGCCAGCCTGACGCCGATCTCCCGGGTCCTCCGCCGCTGCAGGAAGGCGACGACGGAATAGGTGCCAAACGCGGCGAGCAGCACCGCGAGCACCGCGAACCCGCCGAGCATGCGCGTGAAGAAAACGGTCTGCGCGAGCTGCGCATCGAGATCGTCGGCGATTGCGGTCGCGCGCGTGATGGCTTCCCGCGGGTCGACCGCCCAGACGGCGTTCTGCATCCGCTCGAGGAGATCCGCGCCCGCGCGGGGTGCACGCGCGAGGAACGTCATGCCGATCCACGGTACCTGCACCGATGGCACGAGGACCTCGGGATCCGCCGCCTCGCGGAGCGTCGCATTGCGGATATCCGCGCTGACGCCGACGATCGCAAAGTCCTCGCGAGCACCGTCGCGCAGCGCCAGCGCAATGCGCCGGCCCACCACGTCGGTCGTGCCGAACGCACGGCGTGCAAACGTCTCGTTCACGATCGCCACTTTTGCGGCGCTTGCGCCGTCGGTCGGCAGGAAGGCACGGCCGGACAACAGCGATTGCCCGACGACGTCCAGGTAGCCCGGCGACACGCGCTGCAGCACGGTCAGCCAGGCTTCGGGCCGGTCGTGGCCCGGCAACTGCGCGTCGATCCAGTACCTGCCGCCCGGCGCCAGCGGCGAAATCGTGGTGACCGCGACGCCTGCGACGTCCGGCTCGGCCGCGATGCGGGCCGAAACCTCGCGCGCGAAACGCCGCCATTCGTCCGGCCCGCCCTGGTGATACGCCTGCACGGCAAAGAGCTCGCGCGCGGCGAAACCCGGATCGACGCTCTTCAGCCGATCCAGGCTGAGCGCGACCGCGCTCCCCGCGATCAGCGCCGCCGTTGCGAGGGCGAGCCCGGCGACCGGCAACAGTCGCAAGGCACCCGTGGCCGTGGCGCTGCCCTTGTTGCCCGCCCGCAGGTTGCCGGACATGCGCTGCCTGAGGCGCACCGCGAAAGGCACGGCCACCAGCAGGGGACAGGTGAGCCCGAGCAGCACCGCGAAGCCGAACACCCCCGGGTCCAGCTCGATGTCGTCGGCCCGCGGCAGGATGCCGGCGGCGGTTTCGCGGAATGCATCCAGCCCCACCGTCAGGACGAGCATGGCGATCACGGACGCGAGCGCCGTCAGCATCACGAGCTCGAACAGGACGCCGCGCCAGACGCGCCCCGCCGTCGCACCCAATGCCTGGAAGACGGCGAGCTCGCGTTCGCGCGCCGCCAGCCGGCCGGCGAGCAGGGCGCCGACGTTGGCACACGCGATCGCCAGCACCACCAGTGACACGACGAAAACGCCCGCAAGCACCCCGCGCACGTCGCCGATCGTGATATCGAGCAGGCTCTTGAAGCGGATGCGCCAGCCGTCGTCGGGCAAACCGTGGGCTTCGCGCACCCGGGCCGACAGCGCGTCGAGCGCACGCATTGCGCGCCCGGCATCCACGCCGGCCGCGAGCTTGCCGACGCCCATGAGGTGACGCGAAGTGGCGAAGGCAGCCGGTCCGGCGGGATCCCTCCGGTACCAGTCCATGTCGATCGCCCGCCACATGCCCACGGATGCCGAGGGATAGGCGAATTCCGGCGGCATGACGCCGACCACCGTGACCGTTCCGCTGGCGAGCTCGATCTGCCTGCCGATGATTGCCGGATCCCGGTTTGCCAGGCGCTGCCATTCGAGATCGCTGAGCACGACGGCCGAGGCATCCGGTCCGAATTCTCCGGCGCCGAGCCAGCGGCCGGCCTGCGCCGGCATGCCGAAGGTCGGGAAAAACCCTTCGCTCACGTATTCCGTCGTGATCTCGCGCGGCCGGCCGCCGGAGAGCACCGTCTCGCCGCCCCAGATGTACCAGGCCGCGTGCTCGAAGGCCTCCGCGTCCGCGAGCGCCACGGCCTCCGCCCCGGTCAACGCCCCCTTGTTCTGGTCCTGGGCGGTATTGACCGTCTCGAATTCCACGATCCGTGCGCTGTCGGGATACGGCAGCCCGCTCAGGACGATACCGTTCAGCACCGTGAACATGCCGACGCTCAACGCGAGCCCGAGCGACAGGGTCGCGAGGACTGCGGCGCTGTAACCTGAGCTCGCCAGCAGCCGGCGCGCGGACTGTCGAACTTCGGTCAGGATCGACGCCATGTCTGCAATCCTCACTCGTAGCGCAGGGCTTCCATGGGATTCACGCGCATGGCGCGCAGCGCCGGGAGCAGCGAGGCGAGCAACGCGACGGCCAGCAAAACCGCCGCGACGCCGAGCAGGGTCGGCGGGTCGAACGGCGAGACGCCCTCGAGCATGGCCGAGAGCAGGCGCGCGAACAGGACGGCGCAGACGAGCCCGACGGTGAGCCCGATGCCGAGTTGCCACGCACCCTGCCCGAGGATCATGTTGACGATGCGGCCGTCGAGCGCGCCGAGCGCGCGGCGCACGCCGATTTCGCGCGTGCGCTGGGCGACCGAGTACGCGAGCACGCTGTAGATGCCGGCGGCGGCGAGCGCGACGGCGACGAACGCGAAGATGCCGAACAGCGTCGAGACGATGCGCGAGGTGAAGTTGCCGGCCCAGATCCAGTTGTCGAGCGTGCGCACCCAGTACACGGGAATGTCGGGATCGAGCGCGAAGACGGCTTCGCGCAGGCCCTGCGCAAACGCGAGCGGGGCGCCGCGCGTGTGCACGGCGACGGTGAGGAAGCGTTGCGGTGCCTGCACCAGCGGCACGAAGGCCGTCGGCCAGTCCGGGTCGTCGAGCTGGGCGATCACGGTGGGCTCCGTCACGCCGACGACGGTGCGCCAGCCGCTGTCCTCGCTGCCCGGATCGCCGAGAAAGATCTGCTGCCCGATGGGGTCACTGCCGGCGAAAGCCGCCTCGGCGAAGCGCTGGTCGATGATCACGACCGGCTCGCTGTCGGCTCGCTCGCGCGCATCGAACCAGCGGCCGCGCAGGAGGTCGATGCCGAGCACGTCGGCGTAATTGCCCATCACGCCCGCATAGCGGGTCCAGGGCAGTTGCCCGGTGTCGGGAACCTCCATGTCCCGAGTGCGATATGGAGCGACCCAGGAGTCCATTCCCGGATACGAATAAGCGACGGTGGCGCCCCGTACCTCGGGGTCGGCATTCAGGCGCTCGGTCAGCTTTTCGAAGAAGCGGTACTGCGACGCTGCATCGGGATATTGCGCTTCCGGCAAACCGATGCGGCCGGTCAGCAGGTTCGTGTTCTCGATGCCGAGCGGCCGCGCGTTCATGTTGATGACGCTCCGGATCATCAGCCCGGAGCTGACGAGCAGCACGCAGGACAGCGCGATTTCCGCGGTGACCAGCGAGCGGCTGAGGCGCGACGCCGACGTGCCGCTGCCCTTCGAGCCCTCTTTCAGGTAATCGTTGACGTCCGTGCGTGTCGCGCGCAACGCGGGCGCGAGCCCTGCAATCACGCCGGCGATGACGGCAATGCCGGCCGTGAAGGCAAGCACGCGCCCGTCCAGCTCGACGTTGACCCAGAACGGCTCCTCGATCCCGGCGGCGACGAACGCGCGCAGTGTCAGGTCCAGCCCTCCGGCGGCGAGGAACCAGCCGATCACCGCACCGAGGGACGAGAGGACCACGCTCTCGGTCAGCACGTGCACGAGAATGCGCCAGCGGCTGGCACCGAGGGCCGCCCGCAGCGCGATGTCCCTCTGCCGCGCGGCGGTACGCGCGAGGATCAGGTTGGCGACGTTCGCGCAGGCGATCAGCAGCACGAGCAGCACGGCGATGAACATGGCCGAGATGCTGGTGCGCGCCTCCTCGCTGATGTACTCGTGCTGAAACGGCTTGATGACCGTCGTGATGTTCTTGTTCTCCGGATAACGCTCGGCGAGGGCCGCGGCGATGTTCCTGAACTCCGCGCGCGCCTGCTCCAGCGTCACGCCGGGCTTGAGCCGCCCGAAGACTTCCATCGTCATGCCTTCGCCGCGCTTGACCTTCGAGAGATTGATCACCAGCGGCACCCACACGTCCTGCGCAAGCGGGAACGCGAAGCCTTCCGGCATAACGCCGACTACCGTGCTGGACACGCCATTCACGCGCACGCGCTTGCCGATGATGTCCGGATCGCCGTTGTAGCGATTGAGCCAGGGCTCGTAACCCAGCACGATCACCGGCTCGGCGCCCGGCACGGCGTCGGCGGGCACCAGGGTGCGGCCTAGCATGGCCTTCTGCTCGATGATCGCGAACGCCGACGGCGTGATGAACGCGCCCTCGTAGCGCTCCGGTAGCTCGCCGCCCGACAGGTTGACCGTGCCGTAGTAGAAGCCGGCCAGGTCCTCGAAGCTCTGCTGCACGTCGCGCCACTCGACGAAATCGTGT
>CAZBGV010000159.1:0-7368 GCA_964491485.1 uncultured Woeseiaceae bacterium
TGACCGTGCTGCCGCACGGCTCGATGGCGATGGGCAAGCAGTTCCTGCAGTGGATCGTCTATACGCTGATCATCTCGCTGCTCGTCGGTTACGTCGCCGCGGCGAGCCTGCCGGCGGGCACGGAGTACCTCAAGGTGTTCCAGGTCACCGGCACGACGGCCTGGCTGGGCTACGGGGGAGCGGCCGCCGCCGGCGCGATCTGGTTCGGGCACGGCTGGGGGCGGACGGTGAAGGACATCGTCGACGCGCTGGTGTACGGGCTGCTCACGGCGGGATTCTTCGGCTGGTTATGGCCGTAGAGGGGTCGGTCGCGCGCGATGCGCGCTCCTACCGGGTGCCGATGGCCTGGAGATAGCGGAAGAAGTCCGAGTCCGCGTCGATCATGACGGTGGCGTTCTCGTCGAGCGCCTTGTAGCTTTCGAGCGTCTTGAAGAAAGCGTAGAACTCCGGGTCCTGGTTGAAGGCCTCGCCGTAAATACGGGTCGCTTCCGCGTCGGCGGCGCCGCGGATCTCCGCCGCCTTGCGCTCGGCCTCCGAGCGGATGCGCCGGAGGTCGCGGTCCATGGTGCCGAGGATTTCCTGGCTGCGGCCCTCGCCTTCGGAGCGGAAGCGCGCGGCGATGCTTTGGCGCTCGGAGATCATGCGGGTTTCGACCTGCTTGCGCACGGAGTCGATGTAGTTGATGCGCTTGATGCGCACGTCGATCAGCTCGATGCCGAGATCGGGCAGCGACTGTGACGCCGAGGCGAGCATGTCGCGCTCGAGCTGGGCGCGGCCTCGCTTCGGACGATTGAGGTCGGTCTGCTCGAGCGCCTCCACCTCCTCCTGCGCGAGACCGCTCACGTCCACCTTCCAGTCCGCGGAGCGCACGATCTCCTCGAGCTCGGTGCCGGAGACGACGTCGCGCACGACGGAGTCGAGGATGTCGTCCAGGCGGGCGCGAGCCCCCGGCTCGTCGCGCACCGAGCGCAGGAACTGCAGCGGATCGGAAATGCGCCAGCGCGCGGTCGTGTCCACGATGATGAACTCGCGGCCAAGCGTCGGAATCTGGCTCACATCGCCGTCCCATCCGAGCAGCCGCTTGTCGAAGCGGCGAACCTCCTGGACGAAGGGCATGCGCCAGTGCAGGCCCGGCTCGGTGATGACATCGCCGATCGGTTCCCCGAACTGCACGATGATGCCCTGCTCGGCCTCGTCGATGATGAACGCAGAGCTGCCGATGCCGATGACTGCGAGAGCGACCACCACCGCCGCGACGACGACGCCCGCCTTCATTCCTGCACCTCCGGCTTCGGCGCGGGCTCGACGAGCCGCCTCAGCTGGCGCTGGTCCATGTTGAGCAGCGGCAAGACCTGGCCCTCTTTCATCACTACCACCGAGCCGATCTGCGGCAGCACGTCGCGCAGCGTTTCGATGTACAGCCGGGAGCGCGTCACCTCGGGAGCATTGCGGTATTCGGCGAGCACGGCCTTGAAGCGTGCGGTCTCGCCGAGCGCGCGGTTCACGCGCTCCGTGGCATAGCCCTCCGCATCCGCGATGATGCGCTGCGCGGTACCCTGGGCGCGCGGAATCTCCTGGTTCACCTGCCGGTTCGCGTCGTTGACCATGCGCTCGAGCTCCTGCCGGGCCTCGTTCACCTCGTTGAACGCGGGCTGGACGCGAGCCGGCGGCACCACGTCCTGCAGCTCGACCGTGATGATGTGCAGCCCGTTGTCGAAGTGGTCCATCGCCTCCTGGATTTCCTGCCTGGCATCGTTCGCGATGTCGACGCGCGCGGTCGTGAGCACCTCGCTGCCGATACGGTTGCCTACGACGCGCCGCATCACGGATTCGGACAGATCGCGCAGCGTCTTCGTCGGTTCGCGCATGGCATAGAGGTACTTGATCGGATCCGCGATGCGGTACTGCACCACCCACTCGACCTGGATGATGTTGAGATCGCCGCTCAACATCAGCGATTCGTCGAGGAACTGGTCGGCCGCGTAGCGGGAGCGCTCGCCCGAGGTGTCAACCGTGCGGAAACCGAATTCCTGCTTCAGCACGCGCTCCGTCGCGACCTTCTGGATCGTGTCGAGGCCGAAAGGGAGCTTGAAGTGCAGGCCGGGGTCGGTGATGCCGTGGACCGCGCCGAAGCGCTTGACGACCGCGCGTTCCTCCGGCTGGACGGTATAGAAGGAGGTGTACGCCGCCAGCAGGGCGAGCAGCGCGAGGGCGCCCAGCGCAATTTGCCGGCCGCTGGGCCCCTGCGGCGGACGCCGGCCGCCGTTGCGACGCGGCGGCTGCCCCAAAATCTCGCGCAGCACGTCACTGCCTTCTCTCATCCGCTGAGTCCCCTTGTGCTCTCGTCGCCTGCGGCAGGATGCCGGAGGGGAACTTTACCGCACGCACCGACGGGGGTCGAATCTGCCATGAGATCAGGTCGTTGGGGGCTCTCAGGGCCGGCCGAGTATGCGAGAATCAGAAAGCGGTGCAGAGCTCGTGATTCGCGCAGCCGGCCGACCTCCGCCTGCGAGGCAGCTAGCGTCTTATCCATGGGCTTACGGAGTCGAAGTCATTACCGATGCGGACGTCATCGTAGTCCACCTCGTAACGCTTCCCGCTCTCGTTACCCTTGTAAATGCCAAATTTTATTCTGAACCTCTGCGGCGGTTGATTTTGATTTACGCAGGTTCCGTTTTCCGAATAGCCATAACGCCCGCGATACACTTCAGGTTCAACATCGGGATCATGCCATACGGCGAAACTCCCTCTTCCGTCACCGGCATCGACTACCGCCTTGATGACGAATGATGTCCAGGTATCCGGGTGGAGCTTGTACGCAGCCATACTTCCGGCCCGCGAATCACCCCTTGTCATGAAGTTGATTCGATGACTGTGGCCTCTGCTGATGCGGATGCCGGCAATCGGGGAAGCACCCGGGCACTGCCAGAATTGCATCACGTAAAAGAAATCACGTGTTTTGGCCGCTCCTTCAGGGATTTGTATCCTGAATCCGACGTAGACGGGTTCTCCGAACCGGAACCAGCGGCTGGTCAAGGCCAACTCGCTTCGCGTCCTGGTTTCTCCCTGGTACGCAGGATCGGTTGCAAACTTCAAATACCTCGCCCCGCCCTCCCGCACTATTTGCGGGGCGATTCCTGCTCCTTCGCATTGCCCCCTGTACCTCACACCAGCTTCGATAAGATCCCCTCCTCCGCTGCCGATATCCGAATTGCACTCTTCGCGCCTTCCAACAGCGGCGCCGGCACTTTTTTCCAACGTAATGGAATAAGCAGCCGGTCCAGCTGAAGCGTAGCCACCGGACACAATAAGTACACACATCAGCAGACATTGGCAGACCCACTCGACGTGGATGATGTTGGGATCGCCGCTCAGCATCAGCGATTCGCTGAGGAAATCCTCGGCGGGGTGATTCTTCTCACTCGATTCGCCTGCCTCACCCGCGGACGTCGACGAGCAGCCGCCGCGGCGCCCGCCCGGGATCGTCGTTGCGCAGCACGAGCAGGCGGTCATCTTCGGGCGCGACGCCTCGGAGAAGCATGTGATCGGCCCGCGCCAGCTCGGCCGGCGTGCCGATGACGGGCTCGTCCGAGGACGTGTCGAGCGGCACTTTCAATATGCGGCCGCGATCCTGGTAATAGATCGCGCGTCCGTCGGCGGCCCAAACGGGCTCCTGCCCGCTGCCGACCGACACGGGCCAGGCCCGGCCGGTGTCCGGAAACGTGCGGAGGAAGATCTGGTAGTCGCCGGGGGACCGGCCCGATGCGTCCGTCGTATAGGCGATCCAGCGGCCGTCCGGCGAAAACCGCGCATCGCTCTCGTTGGCCGGCGTCTCCAGGAACGGGCGTGACTCCCGCGCTCCCGTCAGGTCCGTGATCCAGATGTCTTCGCCGCCTCCCGCCGACATGCGGCCGAAAGCGAGCAGGCGCCCGTCCGCCGAAAAGTCCATGGGGTACACCGGCTCGTCGCCCGTGGCGAGCGCCTCCGGCTCGCCGCCGCCGTCCGCGCGGCGCCGTACGATCGCAAACGGGCCGTCGCCGCTGTGCGCGCAGGCGACCCGCTCGCCCTCCGGCGACCACACCGGCTCGGTGTTGCGTCCGGCGCTGGTCAGGCGCGTGAGCGAGCCGCGCGCGAGATCGCCGATCCAGACGTCGTAGTGGTCCGCGGCGTTGATCGTGACCGCCACGTGCCGCGCGTCGGCCGAGAGGGCCGCGTTGCGATAATCGCGTACCGGCAGGCCGGTGTCGGTCACGGCGCCGTTCTCATCGAGCCAGCCGACGTGCGCGGCGGCCGCCGGCGCGCCGCTCATCAGCACCCGCGTGCCGTTGGCCGCCACCGCGAGCTGCGCGAATCCCATGAAGGAGCTCACGAGCACGCGCGTACCGGTCGCCACCGGCGGCCCCGTTACGCTGCCGGTCGCCGTATCGAACGGCAACGTCACGGCGCCGCCGCCGCGGGCGATCAGCAGCCGCCCGTCCGGAAGGTAGTGCGCATCGCTGCCGCCGGTGAAGACGACTTCGTAGCGCGTCTCGCCGGGGCGCAACAAGGCGATTTCGGAATCGTCGAGCGCCGTGCGCCAGACGGTGAACAGCATGGAGCCGTCGGGCAAGACCCGCGGCCACCAATGCCCGATCTCGCCTTTCGCCGGGTCGATGTGCGTCAAAGGCTGCGCGGCGCCGCCCCTTGCCGGGACGGACCACAAGCCGGTGTCGCTGCCGTAGACGATGGCGTCGCCCGGCCCCCAGTTTGCTCCCTCGCAGTCGCGCGTGTGCGCGAGCGCGGTCACGGCACCGCCGGCGACCGGCGTGATCGCGAGCGTGCCGCCGGCGCAGAAGCCGATCCAGCTGCCGTCGGGCGAGAAAAAGGGCGTTTGCGCGTGTTCGCTGCCGGCAACGACCCTGGGCTCCGGGGAATCGAGCGTGCGCAGGTACAGCCGGTCGATCTCGCCGTGCCGGGCGACGAATGCGAACGTGTTGCCATCCGGGGCGATCGCAACGGCCGGGCTCTCCGTGCCGGCGAGCTCGTCGCCGCCCGGCGGCGTGACGGCGAAGCGCACGGGCGCACGCCCCCTCGGGACGTGCGTGGCATGCCACCACGTGGCGGCAAGGCCGCCGAGCAGGAGCCCCGCGAGCAGCAGCGCGGGCACGCTCCAGCGGAACGTGCCGGCGGGCGACGGGTGCGCCGCGTCCGGCTCGACGGTGGTCGCGGCAACGAAGCGGTAGCCGCGGCGGTGCACGGTGCGGATGTAGCGCGGCTGTTTCGGATCGTCGCCCAGGGCCTGCCGCAAGGTGCTGATCGCTTCCTTGAGCGAGGCTTCCTCCACTGCTACGTCGCGCCAGACGGTATCGAGGAGCTCCTGCTTGCTCACGACGTGGCCGCGGCGCTCGACCAGCAGCGCCAGCACGCCGAGCGCCCGCGGCGGCAGCGGAATCTCGCGGCCGCCGTCGTACAGCAGGCCGTTGGCGGGATCGAAGCGGAACGGCCCGAAGCTGACGCTCGAGCCGTTGTCTCGCGCACCGGGGGCCGGGGCGGGGGCGTCAGCGCCGGAGCGCGGGATCTCGAACGCCTTTACCAAATTTCACCCCATCTTGACGGTTTGCCGACCGCGCCTTCAGGATTTCGCCGCGCGGGAGCCGCAGAGTGATGCGCCTTCGAAGCTTACCAAACGGTGACCCGTGCGCGCAGTTGCCACCCTGCTCTCCTCCCTTGCGCTCCTGGCCTGCACGCTGTCGGCGTTCGGCGCGACACCCCAGTTCGTCGCGGTGCGCATCTCGGAACCGATCGCGATGACGGGGAAGCTGGACGATCCTCGGTGGCAGCTGGCAAAACCCGCCACGGAGGCGTTCCAGGCCTATCCGCACGCCATGGCTCCGTCGCCCTACCCGATGCAGGTCCGGATGCTCTACGACGACGAGTACCTGTACGTCGGCATCGAGGCCGGCGACCCCGAGCCCGACCTCATCCGCGAGCATTTCGTGCGGCGCGATCGCCTGTTCTCGCCGAACAGCGACGACGTGCTGCTGCTCTACCTGGATGCCCTGAATACCGGCCGTTCGGCGCAGATGTTCGCTGTCAACCCGCGCGACAACCAGCTCGACGGTTACTGGATCGAGGCGACCCAGGCGGAGGACTTCACTTCCGACTTCAACTGGAGCGCGCTGAGCGCACGCACGGACACGGGGTGGAGCACGGTCATGCGCATCCCGTTCACGAGCCTGCAGCACCGGCCGGGCAAGGAGCAGGTGTGGAAGCTGGTCGTCTGGCAGAACGTCATTCGCGAGAATTTCTACCAGATCGCGAGCACGAAGATTCCGGGCACCTCCAATTGCCTGCTGTGCTATGCGGGCGACGTCGTGCTGAGCGACTTTCCGGAGGGCGCGACCGGAGATCCGCTATCGATCACGCCCGAGGTGACCGTGACACACGAGGGGAGCGACGGGGACGGCGCGGATGCCGGTGACGGCAGCGGCAACGACGCGAACATCGGTGGGTATCTCCGGTGGCGCCCGCGGCACGGCACGGTGGTGGACGGGATGTGGAACCCGGATTTCTCCCAGCTCGAATCCGACAAGTTCCAGCCGACGGCCAACAACCAGTTCGCCCTGCTGTTCCCGGAGAAGCGGCCGTTCTTCCTGGAGAGCAGCAACCTGTTCAACTCGCCGGTGCAGGCCATCTACACGCGCAGTATCACGAGGCCCCGCTGGGGCCTGCGGCTGACCGAGCAGATGGCCGGCGGCAGCCAGTTCACGCTGCTCGCGAGCGAGGACCGGGGCGGCGGCAGCGTGATCGAGCCGGGGACGCTGACGTCCGCGCTGGTGCCGCAGCCCGAGAGCTCGATCGCCACCGCGGGGCGCATGCAGCACTTCGCGAGCGGGTGGCGATCGGGCGGCCTGTTCAGCTACCGCCGGTACGGGGACGGCAGCTACAACTTCGTCGCCGGCCCCGACCTGATGTGGACGCCGACGCCGGGCGACCGGGTGCGCGCGCAGTACTTGTTCAGCAAGACCGAAAACCCCGAGCGGCCGGACCTGTACGCCGGGTGGCTGGGCCAATCCATGACCGACAGCGCCGTCTTCCTCGACTGGTCGCACGCCACGGGGTCGTGGACCTGGAAGACCGAATACCAGCACCTCGGGGACGGGTTTCGCGTGTGGGAAGGGTTCGTGCCGCAGGCGGGGATCGACCAGGTGGACGCGAGCCTCGGTTACAACTTCTTTCCGGAAGCCGGAGGCTGGCTCAACATCCTCACGCCGCAGGTGCTGTACACGCGCGCGGAGAGCAGCGACGGCGACCTCGTGCTGGGCTCCGTCGCGCCCTCGCTCGTCATCAACGGGGCAATGAGCCTCTACGCGGTGCTGTCCTGGTTTC
>CAZBGV010000160.1:0-7266 GCA_964491485.1 uncultured Woeseiaceae bacterium
GAGTACCGGATCGTCGGCGAGGACGAGGCCGACATCAAGGCCGGCCTCATCTCGTTTACTTCTCCGATTGCGCGCGCGCTGATCGGCAAGAACGAAGGCGACGAGGTCGAGGTCGAGGCTCCCGGCGGCAACAAGCACTACGAGGTCATCGGCGTCCGCTACGAGTGACGTCCCGCGGCGGTCTCCGGCTCACGCCCCCCGACGACGATTCGATGCACGGCCCCCGTAGGAGCCCGCCATGCGGGCGACCGCGATTTTCAAATTGTGCCACGCCCTCCTTAGGACCGCATCGTTCACGCACGTTTGCGCTGGGCGGCACCGTCCGTAGGAGCCCGCCATGCGGGCGACCGCGATGGTCGTCGTGGCCCGGGTGGCTTCGTTCGGTTGCGCGGCGGTTACGGGAGGGTGATTTTCGGGGCGTCGGGGTTCGGGCGGTAGAAGAGGGCGACGTTGCCGATGCGGGTCACGAGCTCGGCGCGGCCGCGGCGCGCGAGCTCGGCGATCGCGGCGTCGCGCGCCTCGCGGGCGCCGGCGCGCACGCGCACCTTGACGAGCTCGTGATGGGTTATGGTGGCGTCGAATTCCCTGACCAGCGCCTCGCTGACGCCGGCGCCGCCGACCGTGACCGCCGGCTTCAGCCTGTGGCCGAGACCGCGCAGGAACTTCTTCCGGGATTCGGAGAGCGACATGGACTCCGATTTTAATGCAGATCGCGGGGCCGGTGGCTCCGACGCCCGGCGCCCGGCGCCGCGGGTGCCATGAGCCGCCCGCGCCGCTCCAGCGGCAGCTGGCGGGCGCGCCAGGAGCGCGATCCCTGGGTGCGCAAGGCCCGCAGCGAAGGATACCGCGCCCGCTCCGCCTACAAGCTCGCCGAGATCGCGGACAAGGAGCGGCTGCTGCGGCCCGGCATGGTGGTCGTGGATCTCGGCGCCGCCCCCGGCGGCTGGAGCCAGTACGTGAGCGAGCGGCTCGACGGCAACGTGCGCATCGTCGCGGTCGACCTGCTGCCCGTCGATCCCTTGCCGTCCGCCGAGGTCATCCAGGGAGACTTCACGGAAGAGGCGGTTCTCCGCGAGCTCCTCGAGCGGGTCGGGGAGTCCGGCGCCGATCTTGTATTGAGCGACATGGCACCCAATATCAGCGGCAACCGGGCGGTCGACCAGCCGAGATCGATGTATCTCGCCGAGCTCGCGCTCGATACCGCCCGAAGGGTTCTGCAGGGACGCGGCAATTTCGTTTGTAAAGTTTTCCAGGGCGAGGGCACGGAAGCTTTCGTGGCGGATGCCAGGGCGGCGTTTGAGCGTGTGCGCATCGTGAAGCCTCGCGCGTCACGGCCAGGCAGCCGCGAAATCTACGTGGTCGCCCTCGGTTTTCGCGGAAACCGGCCCCCCGGCACGCCGGATGCTGCCCGGGGGTAGGTGGAATTACGGACCTGGTCCGCGACAGGGCTGGCAACTATCCTCTATAGTAGGGTCTAATCGTTAGACCGAGTCTAAGGAACGGCCGCGCGGCCTGTGACACGCTGACGCGCTGCTTGCGAATATCGTTCGCCCGATAGGTCACGTGTCCGGAGCTTTGTAGCAGATCGTGAACGACTTAACCAAGAACATCCTGGTCTTCATCGTCATCATCGTCGTGCTCCTGTCGGTCGTTCAGGGTCTCAGCGGTGTGAGTGGGCCGCCTCCGGAGAAGCGCGACTACTCCGAGTTCCTGCAGCAGGTGAAGTCGGGCAACGTCGAGCGCGTCGAGTTCGACGGGCAGCGGATCAATTACGGCAACCGCACCCCGCTCGGTTACTACACCATCAGTCCCGAGACGGACAACAACACGCTGATCTCGATCCTCGAGGACAACGACGTCGCGTTCACCGCGCAGGAGCCGGAGTCGCAGAGCCTCATCGGGCAACTCCTGATCAGCTCGTTCCCGATCCTCCTCCTCATCGGCGTCTGGATCTACTTCATGCGCCAGATGCAGGGCGGCGGCGGCGGGCGGGGCGCCATGTCCTTCGGCAAGAGCAAGGCGCGCCTTCTCGGCGAGGACCAGGTGGGCATCACGTTCGCGGACGTCGCGGGGGTGGACGAAGCCAAGGCCGAGGTCGCCGAGATCGTCGATTTCCTCAAGGACCCGAGCAAGTTCCAGCGCCTCGGCGGCAAGATCCCGAAGGGCGTGCTCATGGTCGGCCCGCCCGGCACCGGCAAAACGCTGCTCGCGAAGGCCATCGCCGGTGAGGCAAAAGTGCCGTTCTTCTCGATCTCGGGCTCGGACTTCGTCGAGATGTTCGTCGGCGTCGGCGCTTCGCGCGTGCGCGACATGTTCGACCAGGCGAAGAAGCAGGCGCCCTGCATCATCTTCATCGACGAGCTCGATGCCGTCGGCCGGCACCGCGGCGCGGGCCTCGGCGGCGGTCACGACGAGCGCGAGCAGACGCTGAACCAGATGCTGGTCGAGATGGACGGCTTCGAAGGCAGCGAGGGCATCATCGTCATCGCGGCCACCAACCGACCCGACGTGCTGGACCCCGCGCTGCTGCGCCCCGGGCGTTTCGACCGCCAGGTCGTGGTGCCGCTGCCCGACATCCGCGGCCGTGAGCTGATCCTCAAGGTGCACATGCGCAAGGTGCCGCTCGACGACGACGTGCAGCCGGCGGTGATCGCCCGCGGCACGCCCGGTTTCTCCGGTGCCGATCTCGCCAACCTCGTGAACGAGGCCGCGCTCTTCGCCGCACGCGCAAACAAGCGCGTCGTGAGCATGGAGGAGTTCGACAAGGCGAAAGACAAGATCATGATGGGCACCGAGCGGCGCTCGATGGTGATGAGCGAGCAGGAGAAGCTCAACACCGCCTATCACGAGGCGGGCCACGCGATCGTCGGCTATTCAGTGCCCGAGCACGATCCGGTCTACAAGGTGACCATCATCCCGCGCGGCCGCGCGCTGGGCGTGACCATGTACCTGCCGGAGGAGGATCGCTACAGCGTCTCCAAGCAGCGGCTGGAGAGCACGATCTCGACCCTGTTCGGCGGCCGCATCGCGGAAGAGATGACGCTCGGCCCGGAGCGCGTTACGACCGGCGCTTCGAACGATATCGAGCGCGCCACCGAGATCGCCCGCAACATGGTTACCAAGTGGGGCCTGTCGGAGCGCCTCGGTCCGCTGACCTACAGCGAGGACGACGGCGAGGTGTTCCTCGGCCGCTCGGTGACCCAGCACAAGCAGGTGTCCGATGTCACCGTGCACACGATCGACGAGGAAGTGCGCAAGATCATCGATCGCAACTACGCGCGGGCCAAGGCCATCCTCGAAGAGCACGAGGACAAGCTGCACGTCATGGCCAAGGCGCTGGTGCGCTACGAGACGATCAGCGAGTCGATGGTGCGCGAGATCATGGAAGGCCGCGAGCCGACGCCGCCCGAGGACTGGATCGACCCCGACGAGAGCGCGAAGCCCGGCGGGCGCAAGCGGCGCAAGGCCAAGGCGCCCATCGGCGGTCCCGCCAGCGAGCACTGATCCGCCGTCCGGCCGACCTCGCCGGCGATGTCGAATCCGAATCGCGCGCCGCAGGAGCGCGTTAGAATTCGCGCATGCACCTGCGTCTCGGCTCGCGCTTCCTCGATCTGTCGACCCCGAAAGTCATGGGCGTGTTGAACGTCACGCCGGATTCGTTCTCGGACGGCGGCCACTTCATGGATCTCGACGCGGCGCTCGCGCAGGCCCGGCAGATGGTGCAGGCAGGGGCGTCGATCATCGACGTCGGCGGGGAGTCGACGCGGCCGGGCTCCGAGCCCGTGTCCGTCCAGGTCGAGCTCGACCGGGTCCTGCCGGTGATCGAGGCCATCGTGGAAGATCTCGACGTCGCGGTGTCGATCGACACCAGCAAGCCCGAGGTGATGCGCGAGGCCGCCGCGGCGGGGGCGTCGATGGTGAACGACATCTTTGCCCTGCGCCAGGAGGGAGCGCTCGAGGCGGCCGCGCAGCTCGACACCGCCATCTGCCTCATGCACATGCTGGGAGAGCCGCGCACCATGCAGGCGGCGCCCCGCTACGAGGATGTGACCGCGGAGGTGCGGGCGTTCCTCGAGGAGCGCGTGGCGGCCTGCGTGCGAGCCGGCATCGCCCGTGAGCGCCTCACCATCGACCCCGGGTTCGGCTTCGGCAAGACGATGGAGCACAACGTCGAGCTGCTCGCGGGCCTGCACCGGCTGCATGCGCTAGAATTGCCCCTGACCGTCGGGCTTTCGCGGAAGAGCACGCTGGGCAAGCTGACCGGGAGGCCGGTCGACGAGCGGATGCCGGCCGGCGTGGCCGCCGCGGTACTGGCGGTGGAGCGCGGGGCGAGCATCATCCGCACCCACGACGTCGCCCCGACGGTCGACGCGATCCGGGTTGCCAGCGCGATCACGCAGCGCGGCGGCTTCCGGAAGCCATGAAGAAGAACATCGCGCGGCGCGGCGCCGGTTCCTGTCCGCGCAGAGCGAACGACGAGAGCGTTTTGCGGGACGGGACACTGGCTGCATGAGCAAGCACTATTTCGGCACCGACGGCGTCCGCGGACGCGTCGGCAACGATCCAATGAGCGCGGAGTTCGCGCTGCGACTCGCGAGCGCGGCGGCGCGCGTGCTCGCGCCGGACGGCGGGACGGTCCTCATCGGCAAGGACACGCGCCTCTCGGGCTACATGTTCGAGTCCGCGCTGGAGGCGGGCTTCGTGGCCGCGGGCGCCGACGTGCTGCTGCTCGGCCCGCTGCCCACGCCCGGCATTGCCTATCTCACGCAGCAGTTCGGCGCCGACATCGGAGTGGTCATCAGCGCCTCGCACAACCTGTACGAGGACAACGGCATCAAGTTCTTCAACAGCGCGGGCGCGAAGCTGTCGGACGAGCAGGAGGCGGCGATCGAGCAATACCTCGACGAGCCTGCCATCACGCTCGAATCCCACAAGCTCGGGCGCGCGAAGCGCATCGATACGGCGCGCGTCCGCTACCAGGAGTTCTGCGCCTCGACGTTCCCGCAGGGCTACGACCTCGACGGCGTGAAGATCGTGTTCGACGGCGCGAACGGGGCGGCGTACAAGGTGGGGCCGCGCACGCTCTCCGAGCTGGGGGCGGAGGTGATCCCCATCGGCTGCTCGCCGAACGGGCGCAACATCAACGCGGGCTGCGGCTCCACCGCGCCCGACCTGCTCCGGCAGACGGTGCCGGCGCTCAAGGCCCACCTCGGCATCGCGCTGGACGGCGACGGCGACCGGGTGCTGATGGTCGACGAGCACGGCGAGATCGTGGACGGTGACCAGCTCCTTTACATTCTCGCGACCGACCTGAAGAAGGAGGGCCGCCTGAAGGGGCCCGTGGTCGGGACGATCATGAGCAACCTGGGGCTCGAGCATTCGCTGGCGGGCCAGGGCATCGAGTTCCTGCGCGCGAAGGTCGGCGACCGCTACGTGCTGGAGACGCTGCGCGAGCAGGGCGGCCTGCTCGGCGGGGAGACCTCCGGGCACCTGATCTGCCTGGACAAGACCACGACCGGCGACGGGCTCGTGTGCGCGCTGCAGGTGCTCGCGGTCATGAAGAAGACCGGCAACTCGCTCGCGGAGCTCGCGGGGGGTATGCAGCGATATCCCCAGAAAATGGTGAACGTCCGCACCGGGAAGCGCATCGATATCCAGGCGTCGCAGGAAATCCGCTCGGCCGTGAGCGAGATCGAGAACGAGCTCGCCGCGAACGGCCGGGTCGTGCTGCGGCCGTCGGGGACCGAGCCGGTCATCCGCGTGATGATCGAGGGCGAGGACGAACGGCAGGTGCTGACGCTGGCCGAGCGCCTGGCCGCCGTGGTCGCGGCCGCCGCGAGCTGAACCGGGTTCCGAGGGGTCCTGGCGGGGATCGCCGGCATCCGGCCGCGGGCGATTGTCAGGGCGGCGCGCGCAGCGTATCCTTGCGCGCCTTTTGAAGCAGCATTGAAAAAAGGCCCATGCGGGACTACCTGATCGCCGGCAACTGGAAGATGCACGGCAGCAACGAGGCCAATGCGGCGCTCGTGGGCGCGATTCTCGACGGTGCTCGAGACTTGCGGTGCAAGCTGCTGATCTGTCCACCCTTTCCCTACCTGCAGCCGGTCCGGGCTCAGGTCGAGGGAACGGCCGTGGCGCTGGGGGCTCAAAATGTCTCGGAGCATGCGCCGGGGGCGTTCACCGGCGAGGTCGCGGCGGCAATGCTGGTCGACGCCGGGTGCGAATACGTCATCGTCGGGCATTCGGAGCGGCGCTCGCTGATGGGCGAGTCGAGCGAGCAGGTGGCGGCCAAGTTCGCGGCCGCGCAGGCGGCCGGGCTGACGCCGATCCTCTGCGTCGGCGAGACGCTCGACGAGCGGGAAGCGGGCCGCACCGAGGCGGTCGTGGATGCCCAGCTCGATGCCGTGCTGGAACGCTCGGGCGTCGCGGCGCTGGCGCGGGCGGTGCTGGCCTACGAGCCGGTCTGGGCGATCGGCACCGGGCGCACGGCGACGCCGGAGCAGGCGCAGGCGGTGCACCGGCACCTCCGCGGGCGGCTGGCGGCCCGTGACGCCGGGGTCGCGGAGCGGCTGCAGATACTGTATGGCGGCAGCGTGAAAGGCGACAATGCGGCCGGGCTCCTCGCGATGCCCGACATCGACGGCGGCCTGATCGGCGGCGCGTCGCTGAAAGCGGCGGAGTTCCTGGCCATCGCGCGCGCCGCCGGATGAGGAACGAATGGAGACGATCGAAACCATCTTACTACTCGTGCACACGCTGATCGCGCTGCTGATCATCGGGCTCGTGCTGCTGCAGCGGGGCAAGGGCGCGGACGCAGGCGCCGCATTCGGCTCCGGCGCGTCCGGCACCGTGTTCGGGGCGCGCGGCTCGGCGAGCTTTTTCTCGCGGGCGACGGCGGTCCTTGCAACCGCATTCTTCCTCAGCAGCCTGGCGCTGGCCTACATGAGCAGCCAGGAAGCGGACATGCCGGACAGCCTGATCGAGAGCGCGCCGGAGCAGACGACGCCGGCGCCGGCGGACGATACCGCGAGCACCGGCGAGCCGGCGCAGGCGCCGTCCGGGCAGACCCCGCCAGGCGACGCGGATGCGGCGCTGCCGGACGTCGTGCCGGCAGCTCCGGCCGCCCGGCCGGCACAGGATGAGCCGCCGGAGGACGACGAGACGCCTCGGTAGCGCGGGTTGAAAAACCCTGCACATGTTGTAAAACACCGCACAACGCCGACGTGGTGGAATTGGTAGACACGCTGTCTTGAGGGGGCAGTGGCG
>CAZBGV010000161.1:0-7264 GCA_964491485.1 uncultured Woeseiaceae bacterium
ACCTTCCTTATCGTTCGAGGGACCATTCGAACCACTCGCTCTTCAGCTGCCAGTCGTCGCGCCAGAAGAACAGGAGCCTCAGGGGTGCGGGATACTGCTGCGTGCTCAGCACGGCCTGCAGGCGCATGCGATAACTTGCGTCCGGATCCAATATGGACAGGTCTAGCACCGGCAGGTCCTGGATACGACCCAGGTTGTTGAGCGCCGAATACAGCGTGGCGAACGAATCCTGGTCGCCGCTGTTCAGGTTGCTCACGATGTAGCGCTCGGAGAGCGGCCGGTACTCGAGCTGGTAGCGCAGCGTGAGCTCCGCGTCGGCCGGATCCGGCAGGAACCGCCGCTCGCGGACGACCTCGAGTGTCAGCTCGATGGTCAGCGGCACGCCGTTGTCGAGCGCGGCGAGCGCGTCGTCGGAGAGGACGAGCTGCAGCCGGGCATCGAGCCAGATGATGCCGTCCCGCACGGACGTGGACGCGGAGCGGACGTCGAAATACCCCTGGCGGTCCACCTGGTCCTGCGCCGCCGCCTGCACCACGGCGAGCAGCGTGACCGCAACGGCGAGGCTCCGCAGCAGGCCGCGCCCGCGCGGCGCCGCGTTTCCTGTTCGCGTCATGCTCCGGTCAGTGCGTTTTTTCCAGGCAGGCATAGTAAAAGCCGTCGAGACCCGCCTCGCCCGGCAGGATCTGGAACCCGCAGGCGCGGCGATACATTAGATCGCGGATGTTGCGATCTGGCAACACTGTTGCCTCGGAGGCCGCCGGGCATGCGGCCAAAAAAGCGCCGACCACGGCTTCGTTCTCCTCCGCCAGCACCGAGCACGTGACGTACAGCAGCCTGCCGCCGGGGGCGAGCAGCGGCCACAGCGCCTCGAGCAGGCGCCGCTGGCGCCCCGCGAACGGCGCGATGTCGCTGTCCCGGCGCAACAGCTTGATGTCGGGATGGCGCCGGATGACGCCCGTGCCCGAGCACGGCGCATCGAGCAGGATGCGCCCGAAGGCCCGGCCGTCCCACCACTCCTCCGGCGTCGATGCATCGGCGGCGCGCAGGGTTGCAGCGAGCCCGAGCCGCGCGAGCGTCTCCCGCACCCGCTCGAGCCGCGCCGGATCGCGATCGAGCGCGAGCAGCTCGGCGCCGGGCCCCGCGCACTCGAGCAGGTGCCCGGTTTTGCCGCCCGGCGCGGCGCAGGCGTCGAGGATCGGGCCCGCCACGCCGCCGGCGAGCAACCACGGCGCGGCGAGCTGGGCCGCCGCATCCTGCACCGAGACCCGGCCTTCGGCGTAGCCCGGCAGCGCCGCGACCGGCCGCGGCGGCTCGAGCCGGATCGCGGCGTCGAAGCCGGGCAGGCGGTCGATCCTGAACGGCTCCGGCGACGGCGCGCGCTCGAGCTCGGCCAGCCAGGCTTCCACCGGCTGGCGGGCCCGGTTCACCCGCAGCCACATCGGGGCGCGCTCGTCGTTGGCCGCGAGAATCCGCTGCCAGTGCTCCGGCCAGTCGCGGCGCAGCCGCGCGATGAGCCAGCCGGGGTGGTCGTAGCGCTCCTCGTCGCCGGCCGGCGGCTGTGCGTCCAGACCGCGGCGCCGGAAACTCCTGAGCACCGCGTTGACCAGCGGCGCGTGGCGCGGCCGGCCGAGCACCCGCGCGGCCTCGACCGTGAGCGTGACCGCGGCGTGATCCGGCACGCGGAGCTCCGAGAGCTGGTAGAGGCCGACGGCCAGCAGGGATTCGACGATACGATCCTTGCGCCGGGGGGGGCGGTCGAGGAGCGCGGCGAGCCAGCCGCGCAGCCGCCAGTGGCGGCGCACGGTGCCGTACGCGAGCTCGTGGAGCAGCGGCCGCTCCGCCGGCGGCAGGGAGGCCTCGGCCTCGGCCAGCGCGGCGTCCAGGGAGCGCCCGCCGCCCACCACGGCATCCACTGCCCGCGCGGCGGCGGCGCGGGCCGCGGCACCGCTCATGCCGGCAACACGCGCCCGGCGAGCTCGACCTGGCGCGCGAAGTCGAAGGCGGCGACGCGCCCTCGCCCTGGCCGCTGCAGCTCGAGGAGCCGCAGCGTGCCGGCGCCGCAGGCGACGTCGACGCCTTCCCCGGCGCGACGCGCGACGCCGGTGACGGTGCCGGGCAGGCCTCCCGTACCCGGCAGCGCCGCCGCCTTCCAGCACTTCACGACCTCGTCACCCACCCGGAAGCGGGCACCGGGTTCCGGGTTGTAGGCGCGGACGCGGCGGGCAAGGGTCTCCGCCGGCAGCGTCCAGTCGAGCCAGGCGTCCTCTTTCTTCACCTTGGGCGCGTAGGTCGCTCCCTCCGCCGGCTGCGGCACGGCGGCGAGCCGGCCGGCGAGCACGTCGGGGAGCTTAGAAGCCAGGAGCTCGGCGCCGAGCCGGGCCAGCCGCGCCTCCAGCTCGCCCGCCGTCTCGTCCGGGCCGATGTCGACCGCGGCGCGGGCGTACACCGGGCCGGTGTCCAGCCCCTCGTCCATGCGCATCAGGGACACACCCGTCTCCGGGTCGCCCGCGAGGATCGCCGCCTGCACCGGGGAGGCACCGCGCCAGCGCGGCAGCAGCGACGCGTGCACGTTCACGCAGCCGACGCGTGGCAGCGCGAGCACGGCGGGCGGCAGGAGGAGGCCGTAGGCCGCGACCACCAGCGCGTCCGGCGCCAGCGCCGCGAGCTCGTCCAGCACCTCCCTATTTATAAGTGTGGCCGGCTGCCGCACCGGGATGCCGTGCGCTTCGGCGCAGAGCTTCACGGCGCTCGCGGTCAGCCGGCGCCCGCGGCCCGCGGGGCGATCGGGCTGGGTGAGCACCGCGAGCGGGGGCATGCCGTGCGCGATCAGCGCTTCGAGGGAGGGCACGGCGAACGCCGGCGTGCCGGCGAAGACGAGCCGCGGCGTGTCCGGGCCGAGGCGGCTCATCCGGTCGGCTGCCGGCAACACCATGGCAGGTCGCGCGCGCGGCGCGCTCCTACAGGGCGGCAGATTGGCGGCGTTCCTTTTCCAGCCGCTTGCGGATGCGCTGGCGCTTGGCTTCGGACAGGTAATCGACGAAGAGCTTGCCGTCGAGGTGATCGATCTCGTGCTGCACGCAGATCGCGAGCAGGCCTTCGAACTCCTCCTCGTGCCGGTTGCCCTCACCGTCCTGGAAACGCACGCGCACGCGGTTCGCCCGCTCGACCTCGTCGAAGAAGCCGGGCACCGACAGGCAACCCTCCTCGGACACGGCGACCCCGTCCTTCTCGAGGATCTCGGGATTGATCAGCACGCGACGTTCGTTCTTCTCGGCTGATACGTCCGCCACCAGCACGCGCTCGTGCACGTCGACCTGGGTCGCGGCGAGGCCGATGCCGGGCGCCGCGTACATGGTCTCGAACATGTCCTCGATGAGGCTCGCGAGCGCCGAGTCGAAGCGCTCGACCGGCGCCGCCTTCTTCCTCAGGCGCGGGTCGGGAAATTCCAGGATGTCCAGTCTGGCCATGATGTTCGTGTCAAAACCTGCGTGGAGGCGTCGCTGGCAGCTCTAAATTTTTGACTTGCTTGAATAAGATAACAGACAATCGACCTCCGAGTGAGGCCTTGGGGGCGGCCTTCCCGGAAGGAACTGTGACGGGTTTGGCAGTCCCGCGAAGGTCGACCGGACATATTATACCAGCGCCCGCCCCGCGGGCTTCACACGCTGAGACGGAGCGACCGCCCACTATGTTCCCACGCAACGAATGCCGGAAATGCGTCCCGTTGACGGCGCTGGCGCTGGCCATGACGCTGGCGGCGTGCTCTTCGATGCCGTGGTCGGACGAGGATCGCGGCGGCGACCGTCCGATGGCGGCGGATACCGGGCGCCAGGCCCCCTCCGCTCGGTCGCAGCGCGCCACCACCGGCGAGGTCGAGACGGCCTACGAGCCGAAGCTCACGCCCATCGGCGGCGGGGAGGTCGCGCTCGCGGAGGATTACCCGAACCAGTACGTGGTGCAGCCGGGCGACACCCTCTGGGACATTGCTTCGACCTTCCTCAAGGATCCCTGGTACTGGCCCGAGATCTGGTACGTCAATCCCGACATCCGGAACCCGCACCTGATCTACCCCGGCGACGTGCTCTCCCTGGTATGGATCGACGGGCAGCCGCGCATCACGATGGCCCGCGGCTCGGCTTACCGACTGTCGCCGCAGGCGCGGATCACTCCGCTCAGCGAGGCGGTCACCAGCATTCCTTACGACCAGATCGCCGCTTTCCTGTCGGAGGGACTGGTCCTCGAGAAGGACCAGCTCGACGGCCTGCCGTACATCCTGGCCACGCGCGACAACCACCTCATCGCGGCGTCCGGCAACGACGTCTACGTGCGCGGCGGCGAGCCGGCGGCGCCGGGAACGCGCTACAGCGTGGTGCACGTCGGCGACCGGCTCGTCGATCCGGATGACAACGAGGTCGTGGGCTACCAGGGCATCTACGTGGGCGCCGGTGCGCTCGCGCGCGGCGGCGATCCCGCGACGATCACCCTCACGGAGACCAATCGCGAGGCGCTGCGCGGCGATCGCCTGCTGCCGGCGGCCGTCAACGTCCCGCTGAATTTCTTCCCGAGCTCGCCGGATACCCGGGTTGAAGGGCGCATCATTTCGGTGGTAGATGGGGTGTCGCAGATCGGCCAGTACATGGTCGTCGTGCTGAACCGCGGCGCGCGCGACGGGCTGGAGCCCGGCCACGTGCTCACGGTATTCCAGGCGGGTGCCGTCGTGGAAGACCGCTTCGCCGGCGGCTCGTTCTTCGGCGGCGAATCCGTCAAGCTGCCGGACGAAGAAGCCGGCACCGTCATGGTGTTCAAGGTATATGACCGCATCGCCTACGGGCTCGTCATGGAAGCGACCAGCGCCATCCACGTGCTCGACGCGGTGCGCAACCCGATCTGAGCGAACGTTTCGCCTGAATCCGTACGCGGGCCGGTGCTCCTCACGGGGCACCGGCCCGCGCCGTTTCGGCCGCAGGAAACGCCGGCGCGAGACAAGCACCGCAGGAGCCCGCCATGCGGGCGACCCGGCGGCCGGATCACGGCACGCGGCAGCTCTGCACCGGGATGCCCGCGGTGACTGACCGGATCGAGCGCGCCTGGCTCGTGCTCGCCGGCGCGGGCCTCAAGGCCGCCGAGCTCGGCGCGCTGCTCGAGCGCCACGACGACGTGCGCCGTATCGTCGCGCTCCCCGGGCGCGAGCTGGCGCGCGCGGAAATCGACGAGGAGCGACGGCACGCGATCGCCTCACCCGACGAGGCGGCGCTCGAGCGCGCCCTCGCCTGGCTCGCCGCCCCCGGACATCACCTCGTGCACCTGCGTTCCTCCGCCTATCCCCCGCTGCTGCGCGAGATCGCCGGTGCGCCGCCGGTGCTCTACGTGCGCGGCGATCCCGGGGTGCTCGCGCTGCCCGCGCTCGCCATCGTCGGCAGCCGCAATCCGACGCGCGGCGGCGTGCGCAATGCCTTCGAGTTCGCGAAGCATCTCGCGGGCGCCGGCTTCGCGATCGTGAGCGGGCTCGCCGAAGGCATCGATGCCGCGGCCCACGAAGGCGCACTGGCGGCGGGCGGCGCCACGTTCGCGTGGCTGGGGCACGGCATCGACAGCATTTATCCCGCCGCAAACCGCGGGCTTGCGGAGCGCATCGCCGCCTCCGGCGCGCTCGCCTCCGAGTTCCCGCTCGGCTTCCCGCCGCGCCGCGCACATTTCCCGGCGCGCAACCGACTCATCAGCGGCTCGAGCGTGGGCACGCTGGTTGTCGAGGCCGCGCGCCGCAGCGGCTCGCTGATCACGGCGCGCCTCGCCACGGAGCAGGGCCGCGAAGTGTTCGCGATTCCGGGCTCGATCCACAACGCGCTCGCGCGCGGCTGCCACGAGCTCATCCGCCAGGGCGCGAAGCTCGTCGAAAGCGCCGACGACATCCTTGGTGAACTCGGACCGCTGGTCGGGCATCTTATGCAAAATACGCCCGAAAACCCGCCGCCCGAGACAGGCCCGGACTCGACGGAGCCGGACTCGCGAGCCCACGACGCCGAGTACCGGCGCCTGTTCGCCGCGCTGGCGCACGATCCCATGACTCCCGACGAGATCGCCGCCCATTCCGGTTTGACGATCGAGCAGGTTTCATCCATGCTTCTGATTATGGAGCTGGAGGGCGCAGTCGAAGCCCTGCATGGCGGCCGGTACGCGACTTTGAAGAAACGCCTTTAGTTTCAGGCGAGCAGCCCTTCCGGGAAATGATCATCGTACACGGCAGACCCTCGCGATGATGATCGCCGACCGGAAGGACTACCAGGAGTAGCTCCAGGCATGAAGGAAAACGTTCTCGACGTCCTGATGTATCTCTTCGAGACCTACATCGACGCCGACGAAGAGCCTGAACCGGACCAGAACGAGCTGCGCGACGAGTTGTCGCGCGCGGGTTTCGCCGACTCCGAGATCGACCGGGCCCTCGAATGGCTCGACGGGCTGGCCGAGAAGCAGGACGAGATCACCTATCCGCGCCAGACCGGCCACGGCACGCGCATCTACAACGAGATGGAGCACGAGCGCCTGGATACCGGCTGCCGCGGATTCATTACCTACCTGGAGCAGATCGGCATTCTTTCGCCGCCGCAGCGCGAGATCCTCATCGACCGGCTGCTCGCGCTGGAGACGCCCGACATCGATGTCGAGCAGATCAAATGGGTGGTGCTGATGGTGTTGTTCAGCCAGCCCGGCCAGGAGCTTGCCTACGCGCGCATGGAGGACCTCGTCTTCGACGAGGCCGGCGGCGCCCTGCATTGAATCCGGCGCCGCCCGCGCGGCGCGCGCGGGCCATCCATTCGTTCCATTTTTTACCTTGTCCGCCCTTCGCTTGCGAACGGTGATCGGTATCCTGCGGAACCCGTGTCGAATGTGATTCGCAGGGGATGACGCCGAAAGGCGGCTTGACAGCCCGCCGGCAGTATGTCATTCAACCGCCGCACGATCGCTGCGCGCCATGCCGGCGTGCAACTCACGAATCCGCAATCAGCAGGTCGAAGTCCCCAGAGCGTTTACGATCATTCCGTTCCGAATCCGATGGCCAGGCACCTCGTCATAGTCGAATCACCCGCGAAAGCGAAGACGATCGGGAAATATCTCGGCCCCGATTTCGACGTCATGGCGTCGTACGGCCACGTGCGCGATCTCGTGCCGAAGGAAGGCGCGGTGAATCCCGAGCAGGGCTTCGCGATGAAATACCAGGTCATCGAGAAGAACGAGAAGCACGTGAATGCCATCGTGCGCGCGCTGA
>CAZBGV010000162.1:0-1402 GCA_964491485.1 uncultured Woeseiaceae bacterium
TGGCGGTCACCAGGATGTTCGACGGCTTGATGTCCCGGTGGATGACCAGGCTCATATGCGCATAGTGGACGGCGTCGCAGATCAGGCGGAACAGCTCCAGCCGCTCGCGGATCGACAGCCGGGTGGCGTCGCAGTACTCGTCGATGCGGATCCCGTCGATGTACTCCATGACGAGGTACGGCACGCCCTCTTCCGTCGTGCCCCCGTCGAGCAGCCGCGCGACGTTCGGATGGTCGAGATTGGCGAGGATCTGGCGCTCGCTGCGCAGGCGCGCTTCCGTCAGCGGATCGATGAGCCGGCGCTTGCCGAACTTGATCGCCACCTGGCGCTCGAACTGGCGGTCGTCCCGGCTCGCGAGATAGACGACGCCCATACCGCCGTAGCCCAGCAGCCGCTCGATCCGGTAGGCGCCGACGCGCGTTCCCGCGATGCCGTCCGGCGGCTGGGAGTCGCTGGCGAAAGCCGCCTTGATGGTGCTCGAGATGGCCTTTTCGACGGTGGACTCGACCGCCGAATCGGCGGAGAGCAGCGAGGCGATGTAACGGAGCAGCTCCGGGTCGTCGCCGCACGCCTGCTCGAGAAAAGCCTGGCGCTCGTCCGGCGGCCGCGCCAGCGCCTCCGCAAACAGCCCGTCGACGCGGCGCCACCGCGCGGGCGTGAGCTCAATCGTCCGCGAGCTCATTGGCGAGCCAGGCTTTCGCGAGCCGCAGGTCGCGGTCCACCGTCGCCGCCGAGATGCCGAGCGCCTCGGCCATCTCGTCGTAAGTCATGCCTCCGAAGAAGTGCAGCACCAGGATGTCGCTTTTCCGCTCGTCGATGCGCGCAAGCTTGGTCAACGCGGCGTCGAGCTCGAGCAGCCGGTCCGTTTCGACGGGCGTCCCGCTGTCCTCGTGCAGGGTGACCGGCCGGATGCCGCCGCCGCGCTTGTCGCGTTGCCGCGCGCGGCCGTAGTCTGTGAGTATCCGGCGCATCAGCCGGGCGGCGATCGCGAAGAAGTGAGCGCGGTCCTGCCACGCGATCTCGGCATCCGCCAGTCGCGCGAAGGCCTCGTTGACCAGCGCGGTCGCCTGCAGCGTATGGCCGCTGCGCTCGGCGCGGAGCTGCCGCGCCGCGATCCGCCAAAGGTCGTCGTAAATGAGCGGCGTGAGCTGGTCGAGAGCCGCCTTGTCGCCGGCACGCCAGTGATGCAGGAGCGTCGTCACCGACGCTGCATCGCTCACTCGGCGCCGGCTGGCCATGCCCGCCTCGTTCCTGAGCGCATTTCCTATCCCTGGCCGCGAGTGCCGAATCCTGCGGTGTTGAAGGTATCGGTGTGCGGCCTGCGCATAAGTTACTACAATCGGCGCCGCCATTGCCTCGATTTACCTTTTCTGCTTATTAGAAGGAGCACCGCCATGGCCCA
>CAZBGV010000162.1:1502-7253 GCA_964491485.1 uncultured Woeseiaceae bacterium
CTCGGCTCCGCCGCGCAGATGCGCCGCAGCGCGGCCGCATCCGTGATCTGGTACATGCGCGTCGGGTCGCCGCCCGCCGCGATCAGGCGCAGCGTCATGCCGGTCGCAATCTGGTCGGCGAGCCAGCTGTCGGATTCGCAGTTCATGACCGGGTTGCCGCTCAGCTGGGCGCAATACACGTCCTTGATGAGCTTTTTCAGGACCCGCTCGCGCACGGCCGCGATCGTGTCGCGCCCGCCGGGCCCGATCCCGATCTCGCGCAGGAGCCGGCGCGAGTTATCTCCGGGAGTGCGCGTGCCCGCGCCGGGATGGCCCTCCGCCCGCTGCCATTCCTTTTCCCAGACGTACTCCATCTTGATCATGTCCACCTGCTCGCGGAGCGCCTGGTCGTCGGTGTCGTGGAACATGTCGATGATGAAACCCTGCAGCTCGTCGGTGCCATCCTTGAGGTCCTCGGCGACCTGCTGCAGGTAGGGCGCCGGATCCGTGGTGCCGTCCGGCATCTCATCCAGCAGCTCGCTGTACACCCGGCCGCCGTAGCTGCGGATCGCGCCCGCCACCGCGCCCGAGCCGGGCAGGAAGTGGTTCAGCCCGAGCTGCAGTCCCTGGCCGATGAACTCGGCGATTCTCCGGTTCTGGATCTCCTCCTGGTTCTGCTGATCGATCCGGTGCCGATACCAGTGCGAGAAATCCCGCAGGGCACGCCCGGAGCCCTGCTCGATGGAGGTGAGCGAATCCTGCGTGTATTCGCGCAGGGGCACCTCGGAGTCCCGCAAACGGTCGAGGAACTCGCCATAGTGAGGTCTCGAGCCGACGATCTCCTCAGCCTCGAATTCGCAAACGCTGCAACTTTCTTCTTCGTCCTGCGCCAGGACATTACCCGCCGCCAGTGTCAGGGCGGCGACCAGTACGGTGAATCTCGCGTAAGCGCGCATGACTCAGCCCTCCTCCACTTCGTCGAAATACAGCGTGCCGTCCTCGCTCTCGACACGGCCGGACGACACGCGCGTGCCGTCGTCGAGCCGCCAGTCGATCTGGTACTCGTAGTCGTAGCGGTCCGAGGGCAGCATGAAGTCGATCGTGCGTGACAAATCCTGCCCGTCGCGCGGCCTGAGCGAGACGCGCTTCGACTGCACGGTGTCGCCGAGCGTGTAGAAGAGCCGGACCTCCACCGAGCGGACGTTCGCCGCCGAGAGATCCTCGGGCCTCGCCTCCAGGAAGACGCTGCGCGGCTGGTACGGCGGCACGACGGAAATGCCGCTGCGGCTCGACGATCTCCACGGCTCGTCCACTTCCGCACCGCCGAAGAAATTCCAGAGCACCCGGTACTCGTAGTCGAGGAACCCGGAGCCGGAATCGCCGAGCCTGGCGTAGGCGAGCTTGAAGTTGTTGGCCGTCTGCTGGAAGTTGTTGCGGTCGATCCGGACCTCGTCCGTCGTTACGCTGCCGTTATCGTGCCTCTTGCGCAGCGTGACGGTCACGAAATTGATGTACTGGCCGAAGTCGGCGGCATTGAGTCCGTCGATGAACACCGGGACTTCCCGCTGGCGGAAGGCCGAATCGCCGATGTCGACGGTCCGGAATACGCGCTCGTCCTCCACCAGCCGCGTGAGGTCCCCGATGTTCTGGTCGAAGCGGTGCGACAGCGTGGAAACCGTGTACTTGTTGAGGTCGATCGTGAACTTGCCGGACTGGTGCACCCGCTTCATCTTGTAGGAAGCCACCACCGCGAGCGACGGCAGCTCCTCGATCTCCTCGTCCGCAGGAACACTCTCTGCGCGGTTTCCGGCCTCGGCCGCTTCCGCTTCGTGAGTGCCGAGCTCCTGGCGGCGGGCTTCGGCCTCCGTGCGCCGTTCGCCGGCCGTGCCGGCGTAGCGATCGGCCTGCTGGCTCCACTGCTGCGCGAGTTGCTCCAGGTTCTCGCGCTCGGTTGCGTCGGTTGCCGCCGCCGCGCGCTGCCGGTACTCCGCGGCGATCTCCCGCGCGCTCGCGGCACGTTCCTCGAGGGCGGTGACGCCGGACTCGGCAGCCTCCACGCGCTGCCGGGTCTCATCGAGGCGCGCGCGAGTGCCGGCCGCCTTGGCACGCAGCTCGGCATTCGCTGCGTTGCGCGCGCGTGCCGCCTCGTTGGCTTCCCGCGTTTCGCTGCGCCGCGCCTCGAGCAGCGCCGATGCCTTGCTCAGCATCCCGTCGGTGCCGCCGGTCCCCGCGAGCTGCGCCGCGGTCGGCGTGCCGGACGAATCCGCCCGGTCGAACATGAGCTGCGTCAGGCGGTCGTAGGCCGTCGAGATCAACGCATCCATCTTCTCGTCCGAGCCCACCTGCGTGATCTTGATCGCGCCGCTGCGCCGCAGGTCCTCGAAAGCCGCCTCGATCTCGGCCTGGAGATACGGCGTGGCGACGCCGGCCGCGAAGTTGTCATGGGAGTAGATGCGCTCGAAGTCGGCCTCGATCCGGGCCTGCATCGGCGAACGGAAGCCGTCGATGTCCATGTTGAAGGAGAAGGAAATGTCCGGGGTACGGCTGTGGAACGATTCCCAGAGCACTTCCGCGCCCTTGCGCGTCAGGCTGAGCGATACGGCCGCCTTCGCGTTCTCCAGCACCGGCGCCTTGCCCACGCCGAGCACCTGGTCGGTGAACTCCGAGCCTTCCGTCGCAAACGACGAGATGAGCGCGAACGTGCCGGACTTGAACGCGACCGGGCCGATGATGCGGCCGTTCGGGTTCACGCGCCGGAGCTCCGAGCGGGCGTCGGCGAGCACGTCGTCCGGCACGCCGAGCTCGACGACCGCGTGCACGATGCCGCCTCCGGCCGCCTTGTCGCTGTCGGCTTCCGCCGTCACTGCCGGCTCGACGTAGCGCAGGAACGAGAACTCCGGGAGGCCGTTGTCATTCGTAGCCAGCCGTGCCTTGTCCGCGACGTAGAAGTACTCGTCGGGATTGGCCGCCGACGGGAACAGCGTCAGCTCGCCGGCCCGCACCTGGCGGTCGATGACGACCTCCTGGGCCTGCACGGCCGCCGCCGCGAGCAGCCAGCCGGCCGCCAGCAGCAACAGTGTTCGTACGTGCCGTCTCATCACTCGTCCTCCCCAAGCAGGATGTTGAAGCGCGCGAGCTGGTTCCCCGCCTCGGCAACCACGGCTCTTTTCGCCGCGTTCACGATGTCGCGCGCGGCTTCGTCGAGCACGTCCGTCCGCAGCGCTTCCGGCAACGCGGCGTAGATGTAGTCGTCGCTGGTGCGCTTGCTCCACGGTGTGGCGAGCCGGCCTTCCTCGCGGTGGTTGAAGATCAGGCGGTAGACGTAGCCTTCCGCGCCGTTGTTCATGAAGATCTGCTGGCCGACGAGCGGCTCGCCGCCGGCGACGGAGAGCTGGATGTTCTGCTCCGATTCCTCGCCGAGCTTCGGATAGCGGATCTGCGCCGTGACGCGCGTGACGCCGGCCGCCTCGAGCTCGGCCAGGTCGGCCTCGAGCTCGATGGCGCGCCGCGCCAGGGGAGAGGCGATCGACACGCCTTCCCAGTCGCCGCGCTGCCACGACGGGTTCTCCGGCCAGCGTTTGCCGCCGCGGAAGGACATCTGCACCTTGTACTCGTAGGTGCCGCTGTCGGGGTCGGCGCCGCGGGCATAGTTCAACAGGGCCCGCGTTCCCTTGTCCCGCAAGTGGGCCTCGTCGATGGTGAGCGCGTCCTCGAACACGCTGCCGTCGGGCCGCGCCTTGCGGACGTTGATCGTCGTGAAATTGATTTCGGAGCCGTACAGATCCTTGTCCTCGGCATCGATGAGGAAGAGGATGTCGCGCCACTCGAACATCGGGTCGTCGAGCACGACCGATTGCACGGCATGCGGGTCCGACGCCACCTCCGCGTACCAGCTCTTCAGGTTGCCGACGACCTGCAGCGGCCAGCGCAGGGTGAGCTTGTAGTCCATGCGGAACACCTGCCGGCCGCGCTGGATGCCCGTCTTGATCTTCTCGACGTTGTAGGTGTAGCGCGCGCCCGTGCGGATCCCCAGGTCGTCGCCATCTCCCTCCCCGTCGCCTTCCGAGGTGCGGTTCGCGGCCGGCGCCTCGGCCGGCTGCGACATCGAGTTGATGAAGTAGTTGATGAAGGCCTCGCGAATCTTCTCGACGCGCTCGTCGGCGACCCGCTCCTCGAATTCGAACGTGATGTAGCGCTGCTCCATGAGGTAGCTGTACTCCTCGCGCATCTCGTCGTACGAGTACTCGTACACGTTCTTTTCGGAGGTGGTGCAGAAGAACAGGAAGCAGCCCGTGCTGCCCTTCTCGCGCCCCGCGTAGGTGCGCCGGTACTCGGCCTGGATGCGCTGGATCTCGCGCTCGATTCGGCTCCAGTCGATGACGACCTGGCCCCTGGCGGCCGGCATCTGCGTCTCGTACGCGAGATTGAAGACCGCCGTCACGTCGGTGATGGTGGACTCGGGCTCGAAAGTCCTGGCCAGCAGCTGGGCGCCGACGGCGTCGAGCTTCGCGGCGGCCGCGGCTTTCCCGCCGGGCATCAACGGCGCCGCGCCCGACGACACGAGCTGCTCGCGCCGCTCGCCGTCCTGCAGGGTGGCCGACACGATCGAGAAGCCCGGGTCCGCGCCGGCGGCCGCGAACAGCGGAGCCGCGCCCTTCAGCACCCCGCCGTGCTCGCTTTCGACGATGTCGCGCAGCTCGGCCTCCTGCTCCGTCGTGAGTCCCCACTTGACGAGGAAGTGCAGGAGCGCGCCCGACAGGCCCGTGCCGTCCCTGTTGGTCCCGGTGATGAACTTCATGAACAGGAACTCGGGGCGGCCGTCGTCCGAGATCGCGACCGTGAGGCGCGGCGGCAGGTAGTAATAGCCGATCTTCGCGGACCGGCCCGCTTCCCCGTACAGGACGACGTCGGTGCCGTCGTCGAGCTTCACCGAAATCCGCCGGTCGTCGTCGAGGACGACCGCCCCGGCGAGCGGCGCAATGCCGACGAGCACAAGCGCCAGCATCGCCCTGAAAGCCGTGTAGGAACGTCCGTGGATTCTCCTGATCATCGTAGTGCTCCTGTTACCGGATCTGCGCGCGGTCAGGGACCGCCCGGGATCTCGTCGAGAAAAATGAAGCCGAGGTCGTCCTCGCCCGCGGCCGTGACGGGTGCGCGGCCGTCCAGGATCCAGGTGACCGCGTAGCGGTAGTCGTAGACGCCGGCCGGCAGCACCAGCGACACGGGCTCGACGGGCGGCGCCTCGGGCGACGGCCGGATCGTGCGCCGCTCGGTCTTCTGCCGGCCGAAGAAATCGCTGGTGATCTCGACGACCACCGCGCGCACGCCGCGTGCGGCGAGCGCGGGCATGTCGCCCATGAGCTCGACCAGCTGGCGGTGATAGGGCGCGGTCAGGCCGATGCTCGCTGACGAGGATGCCTGCCAGTCGGAGGTGTAAGTGCCGCCGCCGACGAAATTCCAGTCGGTGCGGTACTCGTAGCCGAGCCACTGCTCGTCGCAGGCATCGCCCTTGCTGTTGTAAAGCAGCGGGCCGAGTGTTGCGCCTTCCTCGAGGCTCTGCGGGTCGATCGCGAGCTCGCGCAGGGTGACCTCGCTCGACGCATGCGTCTTGCGCAGCCACACGCCGACGTGATTGACGAACGACCCGATGTCCGGCCGGAGCGCGCCGTCGACCAGCACGAAGACGCGGCGCTGCGCGAAGTCGCAGTCGCCGGTGGACTCCACGCGGAAGAAGCGCTCGTCGCTGCCGTAGCGGGCGTACAGGTCGCCGAG
>CAZBGV010000163.1:0-7205 GCA_964491485.1 uncultured Woeseiaceae bacterium
TCGCTCCGCAGGTCGTAGGGCGTGAAGCGCTCGGGCTTCATGCGCTTCACGTTCCAGAGGTGGAAGTATTCGTGGCTGCACAAGCGCAGGAAGCCGCGGTAGCTGGGCTTGGTGCCGGCCTCGCCGCGCACCGGCAGGTCGCCGCGGCTGCAGACCAGGCTCGAGGACCAGCGGTGCTCCAGCCCGCCGTAGCCGTCCGGCAGCACGAGCAGGAGGAAGAGGTAGCGGTCGAGATCCCGCGGCGCGCCGAGCAGCGCGAGGTGCTGCTCGCAAAGCTTCGCGAGATCGTGGCAGATGCGCGCCATGTCGGCGCGTGCATGCCCGCGGATGGCGATGGCGTGCGGAATGCCGCCGGCCTCGAACTCGCCGATCGCGAGCTCGCCGATTTCGACGGGATGATCGATCAGCTCGTCGTAGTCGGCGGCTTCGTACACGCCGTAGCCGTAGCGCTCCGCTTCCTTCGGGCGCATGGACGTGGCCACGCGCCACTCGCGCCCGATGCCTTTCGGCGGCGGCTCGATCGTGAGCTCGCAAGGCACGTGCTCCTGGCCGGCGACCTGCAGGAACACGGCAGGACCGTTGAAATACGCGTGCGTGGTGTCGAGGTGCGCGCCGCGCACGCTCAGGTCATAGGCGTAGATTTCCGCCGTCACCTCGAGCGGGCCGTGCACGGGCCCCGCCTGCCACGTCGTCTTGTCCACCTTCGTGAGCTCGACCGGGTCGCCCTCGCTCGCGGCGCGGATCGCGACCACATGGCGCGCATAATCGCGGATGAGATAGCTTCCCGGTATCCAGGCGGGCAGCGTGAGCACCTGGCCGTGCGGATCCGGCTCGGCGACGGTGAGCGTCACCTCGAACAGGTGCGCGCCGGGGTTTTTCGGGGCGATTCGGTAGCGATGCGGCGCGGGCATGCAGGAGTCGGACCGTGCGCGCTCAATTCCCGCCCGTGGCGCCGCTCGGGTAAGGCGGCTCGTTGAGCTTCAGCGTGAGGCACTTCGCCGAGCCCCCGGCCTTCAGGAACTCGGAGAGGTTCACCTCCTGCACGGTGAAGCCGGCCAGCATGAGGCGCGCCTTCAGCGGCTCCGACGCCTGGTGCAGGAACACCTTGTCGCCGATGTTGATCGCGTTGCACGCGAAATGCCCGGCATCCATCGTGTCCACGACGATACGCTTGTGCGAGGGTATGCGGCTCTCGATCGCGATGCGCGAATCGTAGTCGAAGGCCGGCGGATGATACATGAGGAAGCCGCCGGTCAGCGGGCAAAAGCACGTGTCGATGTGGTAGAAGCGCGAGTCGGTCAGGCGGATCGAGATGAGCTCGATACCGAAGAACTTCCGGATCTCGGGATGCGCCTCGATCTCCGTACGAAAGCCGTACCCCGCCCAGAAGCGCGGGGCACCGCGGTCGAGCAGGCAATCGCCGGCGCCCTCGAAGCCGATCTTCTCGTCGAGATCGAGCAGCTCGAAGCCGTTGTCCCGGAACCATTTCTTGAAGTGCGGCTCCTCCGGACGGCGTTCGTGGGGCATGAAATGGCTGGCGATGGCCTTGTTGCCGTAGACGACGCCCGCGTTCGCGGTGAACACCATGTCGGGCAGGTCGGGCTGCGGATCGATCGTGACGATCTCGGCGTGCTGCGCCAGCGTGTCGTACAGGTTCTGCCACTGCTGCTTCGCGAGCTCGATGTCGAGCGAATCTTCCTGGCCCGCCATCCATGGATTGATGACGTACTCGACCGTGAAGTAGTCCGGCGGGCACATCAGGATCCGGTCCGTGAAATTCGCCATGTTTTTCCTTATGCGGTGGGCAGGTGGATTTCGGCCAGCATGCAGCGCACGCTGCCGCCCGCGGATGCCTCGATGACGTCGATCGGCACGGCCACGACTTCGCCGTTCGCGTGCAGCCTGTCCCGCTGCGCCGGCGCGAGTGCATCGAGTGCCTGCTGCGACAGCGCAACCACGCGCCCGCCGGCGGACGAGCGCAGCTCCAGCATGTTGCCGGCGAACGCTTCGAGCTGCGCGAAGGAGAGCGGCATCACCTCGTGCCCGGTGCTCTCGAGCCGCTTCAGCACGGCCGCCCGCTGGTCCTCGCGGGGAATCGACTCGGCGCAGATCACGGCGAGCGCCTCGCCGACGTTCATGAGCACGTTCGTGTGATAGATCGGGGCGCCGCCCGCATCGACCGCATCGAACGTGAGCACGTCGTAATCCATGCGCTGCGCGAACTCGCCGAGCGGGTCGAGGTGAGTGCGCGAGGAAAGGCAGGCGTACGCCACGCGGTTCACGCGGTCGAGCACCATGCTGCCGGTACCTTCGAGGTAACGGCCGTGCGCCTCGTGGTGCGTGAGATCGACGATTTCGCGCACGATGAAGCCGTGGCGGTCGGCGAGCGCTTCCACGATGTCCGGCCGCCGCTCGAGCCTGCGATTCGGGGCCTCCATCGGGTACAGCACCACCGTGCCGTCGGCGTGGAAGCTCACCCAGTTGTTCGGGAACACGGCGTCCGGGGTGTGCGGCTCGGGGGTGTCGTCGAACACGAGCGCGCGCACGCCGGCGGCTTCCAGCGCCGCGCGCAGCCGCTCGAACTCTTCGAGCGCGGCGGCCTGCTGCTCCTCAGTCGTGCGGGCCGTCCGACCCTGGAAGCGGTTGGAAGCCGCCGTCTGCGGGTTGCTCTCGAAACGCACCGGCCGGATCATGAGCACGGCCGACGCGAGTTGTGATTCCGTGTGCGAGGTCATATGGTTCGCGGGGCGCCCGGCCACGACCGGGCCCGGTACACCTTGGAAGAGCGACCCATTATGCCTGCGAACCGGACCGGTCTGAAGGACCTGACCCGCAAGATCCTGAACCCCTCGTGGCTGGCCTTCGTGTGGTTCGGCCTCACGGCAGGCATCTCGCTGCTCGAGGCGCCCGTCAAGTTCACCGCGCCGACCCTCACCCGGCCCGTCGCGCTGGACGTCGGCCGCGTGGTGTTCGCGGCGCTGAACCGGGTCGAGCTGATCCTGCTCATCCTGCTGCTGGTCCTCGTGCGCGTGTCGCGCCGCAGCCGGGAGCTCATGCTGGCCTCGATCGGGCTTGCGTTCATCCTCGTCGCGCAGTCCGCGTGGCTGCTGCCCGCGCTCGCGCAGCGCGCGCAGGCGATCACGCAGGGTATCGAGCCCGCGCCGTCGATGGTGCACGCGGCGTACGGCGCGCTCGAGATCGCGAAGCTGGCGCTGCTGCTCTACGTCGGGTTCCGGGCCTGGGGCGCCGGCACGGCCGGTGAGGTCAGCGGGCCCCGCGACGCGCCCTGAGCGAACGGGCGTTCTGCCCGAACAGCACTTCGCGCTCCTCGTCCGTCGGTTTCTCCGAACGCCGCCAGTCGCTGCCGAGCGCCATCCCGCGGGCGACCGCCGGGCGCGCGCCGATCCGCTCCAGCCAGGCGCGCAGGTGCGGAAAATCGCTCACGTCGGCGCCGAGCTTCTGCCAGTTGGCGACCCATGGAAAGCACGCGATGTCCGCGATCGAGTAAGCGCCGGCGAGGTACTCCCGGTCCTCCAGCCGGGTGTCCATGACGCACAGCAGGCGGTCGTACTCGTCCGCGTAGCGCTGCTTCGCGTACGGCACGGGCTCCGGGGCGTAGTTGACGAAATGGCTGAGCTGGCCCGCCATCGGACCCAGCCCGCCGACCTGCCAGAACAGCCACTGCAGGACGTCGAAGCGGGGCTGCAGCTCGCCCGGCAGCAGCTTGCCGGTTTTCTCGGCGAGGTAAACGAGGATGGCTCCGGACTCGAACACCGAGACCTGCGTATCGCGATCCACGATCGCGGGCATGCGGTTGTTCGGGCTGATCTTCAGGAACTCGGGCTTGAACTGGTCGCCGCGGCCGATGTCGACGGGCACGACTTCGTACGGCAGTCCGCACTCCTCGAGCATGATGGAGATTTTCCGGCCGTTGGGAGTCGGCCAGTAGTAGAGATCGATCATGACGATGCCGGGAATTACGCGCGCAAAACGTTCATTATAGGCGACTGATGACCTTATGGCCGGCCGAAGGCGTAGCGCACGTCGAGGCCGGCATAGGCGTTGCGGCCCGGGGCAGGCTCGAAATAGCGGCCGCCGAAAGCGTTCGTGCGCACGTGGCCGTAGTAGTGCTCGTCAAGCAGGTTGTTCACGCCGATATACGGGCGGATTTGCCACGGCCCGTGCCCGAAATCGCGGCTCGCGCGGAAATTGGCGACGGTGTAGCTCCCGACGCGCACGGCGTTCGCGTTGTCGGCGTACAGCGCGCCGGCGTAGCGCGTTTCGAGCCGCGCGTAGTAGCCGCCGTCCGATTTCCACGTGATCCCGAGATAGCCGAAGTGCTCGGGAAGGCCCGGCAGGCGCTTGCCGCCGAAATCGTTGCCGCCGTCGTCGGTGAAGCGCTCGAACGTGAAATCGGACCACGTCCATGATGCCTCGACCCCGAGACCGCGGTCGCCGCGCCACGATACGGCGCTCTCGAGCCCCGTGCGCTCGGATTCGCCGGCGTTCGCGTAGAACGTGCGGCCCGGAAACCCGGGCAGCTCGAACGGCACGAGCTCGTCGCTGAGCTCGATGTGGAAGACCGTCGCCTCGTAATAGAAGCTGCCGCGCTCGCCCTTGAGGCCCAGCTCGACGCTGTTGGCGCGCTGCGGCTCGAGCGCCGTGTTGAAGCCGCCGGCACCGGAAGGGTTCGCGAGCTCCGTGGTGGTCGGCGTTTCGAAAGAGCTGGCCCAGGATGCGAACAGGACGTGCTCGCCGAGCGCGAGGCTCGCGCCGAGCGACGGGCTCAGCTGGTCGAACTCGATGTCGCCGGAATCGTCGCCGTCGGCGAGGAAGCGGTCGCCGACGTCGAAGGTGACGCTGTCGTAGCGCAGGCCGGCTTCGAAGCTCCAGCGGTCGGTCGGCTGGAAGCGGCCGAGCGCGTAGACGCCGGTGCTGTCGACCTGCTCCTTCTGGTCGAACACGAGCGGGCCGTTCGTGCCCTGCTCGTTGTCATAACGCCGGCGGTCGTCGTCCTGGTTGTCGTAATCGAGGCCGAGCGTGAGCTCGAAACCCTCCGGGAGGGGCTCGTCCAGCGCGTACTGGATGCCCGCGCCCCAGAAAAAGCGCTCGAGGTCCACGGCGCCGCCGTCGGCGAACGGCAGGCGGTTCTGGAAATCGCGCCGGACGTAGTAGTTCCGCACGAGCAGGTCGCCGGAGGCGAAGTTCCGCTCGTACACACCACCGAGGCGCTGCTGCGAGAGGGCTTCGCCCGCGTCGAACAGCACGTTCGGCGGGTGCGCTGCGCGTCGGTTCGCGGCGGCGGTGGCGGCGTCGACCGCGCCGGGATCGTCCGAGAGCGGCTGGTCCGTGTGGTTGAAGGCGAGCGTGAGGCGGTCGTCGTGGCCGAGCGGCGTGGAGAACCGGGCGTTCACGAGCGTGCCTTCGGCAAACGAGTGGTCGCGATAGCCGTCGATCTCCTGGTGCGAGACGTCGACGAGGTAGTCGGCATCGCCGAGCACCCCGCCCGCCTTCACGCCATAGCGCTGGAACCCGAGCTCGCCCGCGGCCACGCTCGCTTCCGCGAACGGCGGGTCGCTGCCCCGCTCCGTCTCGATCGCGATCACGCCGCCCGACGCGTTCCCGTAGAGCGCGGACGCGGGACCGCGCAGCACCTCGATCCGCTCGGCGGAGCCGAGATCGATGCTGTCGACCTGCGCCTGCCCGTCGGGCAGCGTTTCCGGGATGCCGTCGACGTACACGCGGATGCCGCGGATGCCGAAGCTCGCGCGCGAGCCGAAACCGCGCAGGGAGATGCTCAAGTCCTGCGAGAAGTTGTAGCGGTTCTCCATGTACAGTCCGGGCACGCCGGCCAGCACCTCGTCGAGACCGAGCTGCTGGGTGGCGTTCTGGATGCTCTGGCGGTCGACCACCGAGACGGAACGCGCGACGTCGCGCACGCTTGCTTCGCGGCGCGTGGCAGTGACGACGATCTCGTCGAGGCGATGCGCATCGCTCGCGGCTTCCTGCGCCGCTGCGTTGCCCGTGGCGAACCCGGCGGAAAACAGCAAAAAGGCCGCGATGATTCGCGGAGGTCTAAACGTCGACATAAGGCAAACTCTGCATGATCTCCATCTGCCTGGCTTCCGATAGCCCGCGCCCGAGCCAGTTCGCGTGCGGGCGGAACGCCTCTGCTGCCGTGCGCGTCGGAATGCGCGCGGCGGGCACGTCGTCGCGCAGGAAAAACGCGTTCGTGCCGGTCGAATCGCAACCGACGAGCCGGTAGCCCTTGCGGCGACCGAGCGATTCCAGCGCCTTGAGGGAGGCGCCATGGAAGAAGCCGCTCGGGTGCCTGGCGAAGCGCTCGAAAGCCGGATCGTACGGCACGGTGCGGGAAAGCTCCGGGCCGAGTCCTGCGTTGTACTCGATACACGCGACTCGTGGCAAGACGCAGGTGAGCGTCTCCCAGAGCCAGTAGTCGTTGCCGTCGACGTCGAGGGACAGCAGATCGATCTCGCCCGAGATGCCGCTGCCGCTGATGAGCTCGTTCAGGTTCTCGCGCGTGATGAACGCGCGTTTCGCCTGCACGCCGGTGAGGCCGCGCTTCGCGGCATTCAGGTTGAAGAAGTCGCACTGCTCCTGCGAGCCGTCCATCAGCAAGCCGCTGAACCCTTCGTGCAGGACGAGGCGGAGGCTGTTGCACTGGTGAGCGCCGAAGCCGAATTCGACGAAGCGGCGCGAGCCGAAGCCGATTTCCGAGAACAGGAAGCGCAGTATGCCGTCCTCGCCGTTCTGCGACTGCAGGCTGTACTCGTAGGGCTCGAGCCCGTTCTTCGGATCGGCACCCGGCGGCGGCCAGCTCTCGCGATCCCGGCGACGCCAGCGGCGCTCGGCCTTGCGCGCGCGCACAGCGGCCGGCAGCAGGCGCCGTTTCAGCCATTTGAAGGCGCGCTTCGTGCGGTATTTCTTGACGGGCGGCTCTGTCATGCGCGCGCCGTCAGTCGATGCCCGCCGCGAACGTCGCTCGGTGACATCATGGCTTGCAGGGTCCTCCGCTCGCCGACATCCGGCATCGGCATCCTATCAGGATGTCGTCCCGCCGCGAGGCCGCCGGCCCGGATCCTGGCGGTGAGGAGGTCGTCCGGCCTGGCCGCATGCCGGCAGGCCGGGCCTCGCCCGCATCGGGATCCATCCGTCACGGGCGGCGGCTCGCCCGGATGGGCTAG
>CAZBGV010000164.1:0-7128 GCA_964491485.1 uncultured Woeseiaceae bacterium
CTCGAAGTGGCATTGCTCGCGCAGCAGCTCACGCCGGACGGGCAGGTGCGCCTGCGGCCGGTGCAGGACGGCGACGTGCTCTACGACGGGCGCGGCGATCCGGCGCGCGGCGACAAGATCAAGATCTTCTTTTCCGCGAGCTGCGCCTGTCACGTCTACGTGATCGGCATCGACGCGACCGGCTACGTCGCGCAGATCTTCCCCGCGGCCGGCGGTAACGGGTCCAGCCTCGTGGCACCGGGCGCGCAGCAGCTGGTGCCCGGCGGCACGACCTGGTGGGGGCTCGACGAATACCGCGGCATCGAGCAGGTGTACTTCATCGCGTCACGCGAGCGGCGCCCGGACATCGAGCGTCTCGTCGCGCAGCTCGCCGGACAGCGACCGAGCGTCACCGCGAGCTATCGCCCGGTGCGGCAGCCCGCCATCGTGCCCGTGCAGCGGGGCCTCGTGCAGGTGCAGTCGGCGGCACCCACCGTCGTGCCGACCGAATACGGCGCGGGGCAACAGATCAGCCCGACCTTGTTCCAGTCGACCGTCGCGGATGCGGATCTCGTCATCACGCGCTGGTTCCGGCACGAGTGAAGCGCCCGTGAAAGTGAAAACTATGCTGCTGCCGATGACCGTCGCCGCGCTGCTCGCCGTGGCCTGCGACTCCCGCTCCGACGAACCCATGCGCGAAGCCGCACGTGACGTGACTCGCGATACGGCACGCGATCCCAAAGGGCTCATCCCGGTGGAGGATGCCGCGCCCGGCGAGACGGCGCCCGCGGCTTCCGTACCTGCCGCTGCCCTGCCGCCCTCGCCGGGCCACGTGCCCTCCGGCGGCGTGCCGCTCGAGGCCGGTCGGCAATACCCGGCCGGCACGCGGGTCGAGTCCGGCAGCGACGGCACGTCGTTCGTCGTGCCGGACGAATGGCTCGGCGGACTGCCGCCGGGCTCCGCCGCGTTCATGTTCGGGTCCAACACCCGCGCCGGCCTGGGGCTGGCCATCATGCGTCCTGCCACGAGCTGGCAGGAGATCGAGGCGTTCCTGAACCAGCCGCAGGACCTCGGCCAGGGCGTGGTCCTCTACCCCAGCTCCGCCGGGCGGCGCACCGAGCGCGGCTACGAGATCGGTTTCGCCAATGCCATGTACGCCGGGCATGCCATCGGCCGCATGGGCGCCAACGGCAACGGCATCGTGCTCTTCTTCGGCGGCCCGGCCGCCGATCGCGATTACTACACGCGGCTGGCGGCGGACACGGCGGCTTCCGTCGCATTCGCCGCACCGCGCGAGAGCGGTGCCGCGCAGCAATGGCGCGGGTATCTCGCCGGCATGATGCTCAAGCGCCTGGACTCTTATTACAGCGGCAGCTTCGACGGCAGCTACGTGGGCGGCAGCTCGTCGGAAACGCTGCACCTCTGCAGCGACGGCTCGTATGCGTACTACTCGAGCTCCAGCGTAGCTGCCGACGGCGGCGCGGGCACGACGGGCTACGGCGGGGGCAGCGGCGGCGACGTCGGCCGCTGGAGCGTGGAGACGATCGGCGATCGCGCCCTGCTCAGCCTGCGCTCCCAAAGCGGTGAGATTTCCCAGCACGCCCTGCAGGTGCAGGGTGACGCGACCTTGGTCGATGGCGAGCGCGCGTACCGCGTGCGGAGCGATCGCTGCCGCTGAGCTGGCCTGCCAAGCTGAAGGAAAACACCATGCACATCGCCAATCGCCTGCTCGCCGTGCTCGCCCTGCAACTGCTCGCGCTGCCGCTCGCGGGAGCCGCCGGGCTCGAGAAGTTCGACGAATCGCGCAGCGATCCGGCGGAATGGACCATCGCCGTCTATCTCGACGGCGACAATGACCTCGAGAAGTTCAGCCTCATCGACCTGAACGAGATGGAGCTCGGACTCCGCGGCGACGTCAACGTCATCGCGCTGGCCGATCGTGCCGAAGGCTACGACGACTCCGACGGCGACTGGACGGATGCGCGCGTGTACCGGGTCGTCGCCGACAACGACAAGAACACGCTCGCCTCACGCGTGATCGCCCGGCCGGGCGAGATCAACATGGGCGACCCGGCGGTGCTCGAGGCTTTTCTCGCGACCACCCTCAAAAGCTTTCCGGCGAAGCGCACGGCGCTGCTGTTGTGGGATCACGGCGGCGGCTGGCAGGCGCACGCGGTCGATCACGGGGTTCCCGGGCGAGCCGGCGGCACGGATGCGCTCACCCTGCCGCAGCTCTCCGCGGGCATCCGCGGGGCCCTCGCACAGGCCGGCCGCGAGTCGCTCGACATCGTCGGCTTCGACATGTGCCTGATGGCACAGTACGAGGTCGCGCTGGAGCTCCAGGGGCTCGCCGACGTGCTGGTGGCGTCGCAGGCCACGGAGCCGGGCGACGGCTGGCCGTACGACCGGGTGCTGCCCGAGTTCGCCAACGCACACGCGACCACCGCCGCTCTCGCCGCGCAGATCGTGGAGAAGTTCGACGGCTATTACCGGGAGCGCGAGGCGGCGATCACCACGCTCGCGGCCTACGACCTCGCGCACCTGCCCGCGTTCAGCGAGCGTCTCGACCGCCTGCTCGCGAAGCTCGAGCCGGCGCTGCCCGACCTGTGGCCGGTGGTCTCGCGCTCGATCTTCTTTGCGGAAGGCTACGCGCCGCGCATGGAGCTGCAGAGGAGCAGCAACGCGCTGGCGAGCATCGACCTGCTCGACGCGTTCCGGCGCGTGGAGCTGAACGCCCGCGCTTTCCCGGCGAAGGCCGAGCTCGCGGCACTGGAGCAGGCGCTCGGCGAGCTGCTGATCACCCACAAGACGAGCCCGCTGCGGCGGCTCTCCAACGGCATCGCCATCTACGCGCCCGTCACGGCCAGGGTGCTGAACGACAGCTACGACGAGCTCGCCATCAACACGGCGAGCCGCTGGCGGCATTTCATCGGCAAGTTACACGGGTTGCAGGCGGCCGCCGCAAGGCCGCCGGTCATCCGCGACCTGAAGCTCGTCGACTGGAAGGCGGAACGTGCGATCGACACGGCGCTGCCGCTGAACACGCACGGGGTGGAATACGTCGTCGAGGGCCGTGACCTGCTGTGGCTGCGCGGCCTGCAGGGCGAGTGGGACACGAACGGCGAAGGCCTGCTGGTCTCGTATCGCGCGAGCATCGTCGATGCGAACTGGTCGGTGCGCGCGCGTGACACCGCCGCCGACCGGATCGACCTCATGATCCCGCAGTTCAAAGACGGCGTGAACTCGCTGGTGACCCAGATCGACGGCTACCGCTACGTCGTCTCCACCGGGGAGAAAGGCTACTACGCGACGATCGACCAGACGGGCGAATACATCCTCGTGCCGATCATCTTCCATCACCGCGAAGCGGGCGACCTCGGCGGCACCGTCTACTTCCATCCGCAGTGGTGGTACCCGGTCGCGGTCGAGCTGGAGGTGCCCCAGGCGGACGGCTCGATCGTCTACCGGCAGATCAAGCCGGAGGCCGGGGACGAGATCACGCTGCTGCTCGAGCACCTGAAGAAGGACGGTACGACGTCCTATGCGCGGGGGCGGCGGATCGCGTGGGGCAACGGTCCGGAGCTGCTCCTGAGCCTGCAGGAACCGGGCACGCACGTGTTCGGGGTGACGGCGGATGCGATCGGCGGGGAGACCGCGCACGCGTTCTACGAGTACCGCCTCGGAGAAGACCCGGCCCTCAAGGCATTCCTGCAGCAGGGCGGCAACTTCGAGCTGGAAGACCTGCTCGGCACGTGGGAGATGATCGAGGCCGAGACTCTGGCCGGCAGCGGGGCGATCGTGCCGAACGGCATTCTCGTCGAATACGCGCGGCATCCCGAGAAGCCGGCGTTCATGATCAGCACGATGACGGCGCCGCAGCGCAACCGCGACTTCGCCGCGCGCGAGCTCGTCTATCTCGACAAGCGCCTGCTGCCGCACCTGCGCAGCTTCAAGATCGACACGATCGGCATCCCGGACGATCCGATGGGTGTGGAGTTCTCGGTGAATCTCGTCTCGCTGCACATGCAGGACGGGCGGCCGATCATGATGACGCGCAATACGGTGTCCGGCCTGAACTACGCCTTCGCGAAGGTCGGCCAGGCGGCGGCCGCGACATCGCCGGCGGCTCCCGCCGGCGCGCCCGGCGCCGGAGCCGCTGCATCACCCGGCACCTTCGGCCAGCCGCAGCCCGCGTTCGCGCAGCCCCCCGCCCCGCTCACGCTGGACGGCGTGTGGCAGCGGCAGGACGGCGTGCTGCTGATCGTGCAGGGCAACCAGTTCCAGGTGAACCAGTGGGGCATGGCGATCGACACCGGCGCGTTCGCGATCCAGTCCGACGTGATCACCACGCAAAGCAGCTACACCGGTGCGCTGGAGCAATACCGCTTCGCGCTGCAGGGCAACGTGCTGACCCTGCAGGACGCCTGGGGCGGCCAGTACGTCTACCAGCGGATCCAGTGACGCCCGGTTGATTGCACGGACTGAGCCGTCAGGCGCAGATGCGCGGCTCCTGCTCCACGACGGATTCCTGCGTCTCGCGGCAGTAAACCTCGCGCACGATATCGGCGACGTTCCGCACGGCCAGCGGGTTGCGCACGTTCTCCACGTACAGGTTGATCCGGAACGGCGCTAACTCCGGCAACAAGCCTGCGGGCAGCGGCCGGCAGCTCGGGATGGAGCGTGGCCCGATCGCCGGCGTCACCGCGAGGTCCGCCGACACCATCGCGTGCACGGCCGCTTCGGTATCCGTGTCGCTGACGAGCTCCCAGGGGATCCCCGCATTGCCGAGCACGCGCGTGACCTCCGGCTTCATCGCGCAGTTGTTGCAGATCGCGACCGGCAGCGGCGAGCGCCGATGGGCATCGCCGCCGCAGGCGCCCCACCAGCGCAGGTCCGTGCGGACGAGCTCTTCGGCGCGGGGATCCACTCCGGCTTCGGTCGTGATCGCGATGTCGATCGCGCCTTCGACGAAACGCTCTTTCAAAAAGCACGTCAGGGAGGAAACCAACTTGAGTTTGATGTTCGGATGACGATCGCGCGCCTCGCGCAGGATGATCGGGACGTGCGGATTTACAATGTCGAACGGCACTCCCAGCGTAAGCTCGATCTCTCCTTCCTGCTGCACGAGGCGCGCCAGGGCTTCGTCGTTCATCGCGAGCATTTGCCTGGCGTAGCTTGCGAGCTTTTCGCCATCGTCGGTCAACGATACGCCGCGCCCGGCACGCTCTATCAGCTTCGTGCGGGTCTGCTGCTCGAGCCGCTTCACTTGCATGCTGACGGCGGACTGCGTGAGGAAAGTCATCGCCGCCGCCTGCGTCACGCTGCGAGTTTCCGAGATCGCTACGAGGCTCCGCAAAGCTGCAAGGTCCAGGTGTCGCATGAATCACCGCTCCTGATGGGATGCATGACAAATCTTCGTTTCTGTCTCGTAGCACATCATCGCATGATAGCCGCCGTCCCCGAATGCTTCTGTTCGCTCGCATGAAGATTCGTCATGAATAGATTCATTTTCCCTGATAAATGGACATCCGTTGCCGGGCTGTGCGTGGCGCTCGCTTTGGCCGGGCTCGGCGGCTGCGCATCTGTGGTTGAAGGCGACGTCGGGGACGAAATCGGGTCGCGCATCCTCGCTCCGAGTGCGACGGGCGCGGGACCGCACCGGCCGCGATGCCCGCTTCGGCACATGTACGCCTGCGAACGCGAGCTCGGGACCGGAGCCGTTACCTGCTCCTGCGTACCTGAACCGGTGCGGCTGCCGCCGGGACCCGAGGGCCTGCGACGCGCATTCTGATTCCTGCCCTGCCCCGGCCTCGTGCGCTAACGCTGCGCTTGTGCCCGAATTGTCCTCGATCTGCTGGTGGCGCACGGTGCGCCGCGACCGGACCTGTCCGCGGCGGATCGTTTGCGCATGGCGGTCGTCCGGGGCGATGCGGGCGAGGCGCAACGCCTGGTGTCGGAACACACGAGCCTGAGCCATCAGCCGAGCCTGCGGTGCAGCTTGCACAGGCGAACCGGCTGGACGCGGTGCGCCTGTTGCTCGATCTCGGCACGGATCCGAACGCAATGGCCGTGAACGGCCGCGGCGCGCTGCACGAGGCCGCCTGGGCGGGGCATCGCGAGATGCTCGAGCTCCTGTTGGATCACGGCGCCCGCCTCGACGTGCGCAGCAAGGCGCACGGCGGCACGTCGGTCGACTACGCGCACCACGCGGGCCGTTCGGAGCTGCGCGACTGGCTGCTGCAACGCTCGCGCGACCTGTAAGATGCCGGCGGTGAACCATCTGCCGGAGCCCTCGCGGCTTCGGCGACCCGGTACCAACCGAAGGGAGCTGCCCGTGCCACTCGACCTGAGCGCCAACGAAGCGCGCGTCATTGGATGCCTGATGGAGAAGTCCGTCATCACGCCGGAACAGTATCCGCTGACGCTCAATGCACTCACCAACGCCTGCAACCAGAAGTCGGGGCGCGACCCGGTCATGTCGCTTGAGCCGGGGATCGTGCAACGGACCGTTCGCGATCTCGAGGAAAAGCACCTGGTCCGGGTCGAGGAGAACTTCAGGAGCCGCGTCGAAAAGTACGTGCAGAGGTTCTGCAATACCCGTTACAGCGATTTCCAGTTCGACCCGGCGCAGTTCGCGGTCGTCTGCCTGTTGCTGCTGCGCGGCCCGCAGACACCGGGCGAGTTGCGCGCCAGGAGCGGACGCCTGCACACCTTCGCCGACAACGGCGCCGTCGTGGAGGCGCTGAGCGCGCTGATCGAGCGCGAGGGTGAGCCGCTGGTCGTGAAGCTCCCGCGCGAACCGGGCCGCAAGGACTCGGAGTACATGCACCTCTTCTCCGGTCCGGTGGACGTCGAGGCCCGTCGGTCCGCAACGGCCTCGCCTGCCAGGCCGCGAGACGAGGCCCGCGGCCCGACGCTGGCCGATCGAGTGGCCGCGCTCGAGGCGGAAGTCGCGGAGCTCAGGAAGCTGCTGGATTCGCGCGGCTAGTGTCCCGTTCCGTAAATAACTGCACAATTCCGGTCGCGCATTTTCGTGGCTGGCAAGGCGCGACGACGAGGAATAGCAGGGCTATTGCGAGGAGTCGCAACGCCGCCAGACGCGAAAAGGCGCAGCGGAATTGTGCAGTTATTTACGGAACGGGACACTAG
>CAZBGV010000165.1:0-7098 GCA_964491485.1 uncultured Woeseiaceae bacterium
CACCGCGACCTTGGCGCCGAAGCGCGGATGCGCGTTGATGCCGGTGCCGACGGCGGTGCCGCCCTGGGCAATCGCGGTCAGCCTCCGCAACGTGTCCTGCAGCCGCGCCCGGCAGCTCTCGATCTGCGAGGCCCAGCCGTCGACTTCCTGGCCGAGGGTCACCGGCATGGCATCCATGAGATGCGTGCGGCCGGTCTTCACGATCCTGCGCACCGCGTCCGCTTTTTCCCGCAGGGTGGTCTCGAGATGCAGCAGCGCGGGCAGCAGCGCCTGGTCGATGCCGATGGCGGCGCTAAGGTGCACGCAGGTGGGGATGACGTCGTTGCTGCTCTGGCTCATGTTGACGTCGTCGTTCGGGTGCACGGGCGCGCCGAGGCGCTCCGCGGCGAGGTGCGCGATCACCTCGTTCGCGTTCATGTTGGAGCTCGTGCCGGACCCGGTCTGGAACACGTCGATGGGGAACTGATTGTCGTGCTCGCCTTCGGCCACCTCGAGCGCGGCTTTCTGGATCGCTATCGCCTTGTCGCTCGTCATGAGCCCGAGCTCGGCGTTGGCACCGGCCGCGGCCCACTTCACGAGCCCGAGCGCCGCGATGAAGCGGCGCGGCATGCGCAGGCCGCTGATCGGAAAATTGTCCACGGCGCGTTGCGTCTGTGCGCCCCACAGCGCGTCGGCCGGCACGCGCAACTCGCCGAGGCTGTCCTTTTCCGTGCGAAACTTCTCTCCCATCCCTCGCGTCTCCACTCGCGGCTGAAACCGCGTGCAATGGTGTATGATTCGCGCTTCGCGTGCCAGAGTCCAGCAAGCAAAAGGGCCATGACGATCAGGGCACTGTCGCCGCTCGACGGCCGTTACGCCGGGAAGGTCGGAGCGCTGCGGGACATCTTCAGCGAGCACGGGCTGATCCGCTACCGGGTGCTGGTCGAGGTCCGCTGGCTGCAATGGCTGGCCGACGAGCCTTCTTTCGCGCCGCTGCCGCCGCTGCCGCCGGTCGTCAAGGGGGCGCTGAACCGCATCGTGGACGGGTTCTCGGCGGAGAACACCGACAAGATCAAGAAGATCGAGGCGACCACCAACCACGACGTCAAGGCGGTCGAGTACTTCATCCGCGAGCAGCTCGGCACGGGAGCCGACGTCGGTAACATCGGCAACTTCATTCACTTCGGCTGCACGTCGGAGGACGTCAACAATCTTGCCTATGCGCTGATGCTGCGCTTCGGCCGCGACAGCGCGCTCGTGCCCGCGATGAAGGAGCTGCGCGCGAAGCTGCGCGCCATGGCGAACGAGTACGCGGCGCTGCCGATGCTGTCGCGCACCCACGGCCAGCCGGCGACGCCGACGACCCTGGGCAAGGAGCTCGCGAATTTCGCAGCGCGGCTGGCGCATGCGCAGGCGCAGTGGTCCAGGGTCGAGATCCGCGGGAAGATGAACGGCGCGGTGGGCAACTTCAACGCGCACGTGGTCGCGTGCCCGGAGGTGGACTGGGCGGACGTGAGCCAGCGCTTCGTGGAATCGCTCGGGTTGTCGCCGAATCCGCTGACGACGCAGATCGAGCCGCACGACTGGACGGCGGAATACGCGGACGCCCTGGCGCGCTACGCGACGGTGCTGCTCGACCTGTGCCGCGATCTCTGGGGTTACGTGTCGCTCGGTTATTTCCGGCTGCGGGTGAACGCCGCGGAGACGGGCTCGTCGACGATGCCGCACAAGGTCAATCCGATCGACTTCGAGAATGCCGAGGGCAATCTCGGGATCGCGCGCGCCCTGCTCGGGCACTTCGCGGAGAAGCTGCCGGTCTCGCGCTGGCAGCGCGATTTGAGCGATTCCACGGTGCAGCGCAATTTCGGGGTGGCGGCGGGTCACGTGCTGCTCGCGGTGCGCGCGGCGCTCGCGGGCCTCGAAAAGCTGCAGGCGGACACCGCGGTGATCGCGCAGGACCTGGACGATGCCTGGGAGGTGCTGGCGGAGGCGGTGCAGACGGTGATGCGCTGCCACGGCATTGCCGAGCCCTACGAGCAGCTCAAGGCGCTGACCCGCGGCCGCAAGGTCACGCGCGAGCTGCTGCACGAATTCATCGCCGGCCTCGACATCCCGCAGGACGCGAAGCAGCGCCTCCTCGACCTCACCCCCGCCAGCTACGTCGGCCTCGCCCCCACCCTCGCCAAATCCTCCCTGTAGGAGCCCGCCACGCGGCGTTCGTTTCGCCCGCATGGCGGGCTCCTACGGGGGAGTGGGTGCGTATTGGCGTTGGCGATCGGCGACGGGCAAACGGGTGCACGTCGGGGGGCGATTTGCGTTAGGGTACGCATCCTTCGCAGGCCAAAGGACGGCAGCGCGCGAGCAAAACTCGCCGGCGCAGTCAAGCGCACCGGTCACGACCCGCGCGGGTCCGCGGCCGTGCAATCTCCGCAAAACGTGACGCAGTTGACAACGGCGCCCGGGTGCCACCGGTAACATAATGCCAGCGCGGCATTCAGGCGACTGAAACCGAGGTCCCCGCCGGACCGTTTTCAAGAAGCGAAGCTCGTTCGACTGCTCCCGAGGCGCAGTGCAGGTGTTATCAGCTCAGGGCGCGACAACGCAGAAAACGATGGAAACGACACGGAAGAAGGGTCGGCGCTGGGTGATCTCGACGCAGGAAGAGATGCGGCAGGCGGTGATCGAGGTTGCGAACGAGGCAACCCGCCGCGTTTCGATATTCACCCACGATCTCGAGCCCGGCATCTACGACGATGCGGATTTTCTCGAGGTGGTGAAACGGCTGGTGCTCTCCCAGGCGTACGCGCGAATCCGGGTGCTGATCGCCGATCCCTCGCGGGCGGTGAAGAACGGCAATGCGCTGGTGCACCTGGGCAGGCGGCTGAATACCTACATCGAGTTCCGCCACGTCCGCGAGGACCTGCGGACGCATTCCGAGTCTTTCTGCATCGCCGACGAGACGGCGCTGGTGTACCGCCTGCAGGCGAGCCGCTGGGAAGGTATCGCGGATACTTACGAGCCTTCGATCGCGAAGGTTTACGGCCGCATGTTCGACGAGATCTGGCACGCGAGCGAGGTGGAATTCGAGTTCCGCCAGCTCGGCATCTGAGGCCGCCGGCGCCGCCCTCCTGACCGCACCGTGCTGCCTACCGACCTGACAGTGGCTGCCGTCGTCCCGCGGGACGGCCGCTATCTCATCGTCGAGGAGCGGGTCGGCGGTGCGCTGGTGATCACGCAGCCCGGCGGCCACATCGAGGCCAACGAGTCGCCCGAGGACGCCGTGGTGCGCGAGACGTTCGAGGAGAGCGGCTGCATCGTCACGGTGGACAGCCTGCTCGGCGTTTATCTCTGGATCCATCCACAGACGCGGCAGCAGTTCCTGCGCATCGTCTACCTCGCGAACCTCGTGTCCGAGGACCGGTCGCGGCCGCTGGAGGAAGGCGTGCACGCCGTCCACTGGTACTCCGTGGACGACCTCCGGCGGCGCCGCCAGTCGCTGCGATCACCGGTCGTCATCCGCTGCGTCGACGACCACGTCGCCGGCGTGCGCAAGCCGCAAAGCCTGCTCGAGCCGATGCTGCCGATCCAGCAGCACGTCGATGCCGTGATCGCGAGCGCCTGCCTGGTCTGAAGCCGCGGGTCGGGGCCGCGCGCCCCGTCGCGTATAATTCGCGCATGAGCGAGCTCCCTTCCATCGAGTCGGTGCGCGGACGACGCGTCGTCGTGGGTCTTTCCGGCGGCGTGGACTCCGCGGTCGCGGCCCTGCTGCTGAAGGACGCCGGCGCGGACGTCCACGCCCTGCACATGACCAACTGGGAGGACGACGACGGTTATTGCACGGCTGCCGCGGACCTGCAGGACGCGCGCCGGATCTGCGCCGCGCTCGAGATCCCGCTGCACCACGTGAGCTTCGCGCGCGAGTACCGCGACGAGGTCTTCGCGCAGTTCCTGCGCGAGTACCGCGCCGGACGCACGCCCAACCCGGACGTGCTGTGCAACCGCGCCATCAAGTTCGGCGCCTTCCGGCGCTACGCGCAGCGGCTGAGCGCGGACTGCGTGGCGACGGGCCACTACGCGCGAATCGGCAGCGAGGGCGGCCGGCCGGTGCTGTGCAAGGCGCGGGATGCCGCCAAGGACCAGACTTATTTCCTGCACGCCGTGACTGCCGACGCGCTCGCGGAAGCGGTTTTCCCGCTGGGCGCGCTCGCGAAGCACGAGGTGCGGGCGCTGGCGCGCGATCGCGGCTTGCCGGTCTTCGACAAGAAGGACAGCACCGGCATCTGCTTCATCGGCGAGCGGCCGTTCCGCGAGTTCCTTGCGCGCCACCTCACGGCACGGCCCGGGCCGATCCGCACTCCGGAGGGCGAAGTGCTCGGCGAGCATGCCGGCCTGCCGTATTACACGATCGGCCAGCGCCAGGGCCTGCGCGTGGGCGGGCGCGCCGGCAAGGGAGAGGCACCGTGGTACGTGGCGGCGAAGGATGCGGCAACGAACGCCCTCGTCGTCGTGCAGGGCGATCACCCCCTCCTCTACAGCAGCGAGCTCACGGCCGTCGACGCGAGCTGGATCGGCGCCGCGCCGGAGGCGCTGGCACGCGGCGGGCTGCTGGCGTGCCAGGCGAAAATCCGCTACCGGCAGCCGGACCAGGCCTGCCGGGTGCAGCTCACGGCCGACGGCCTGGCGGTGAGTTTCGCGGAGCCGCAGCGCGCGGTGGCCCCCGGCCAGTTCGTCGTTTTCTACGCCGGCGAGCGCTGCCTCGGGGGCGCGGTGATCGCGTCGGCCGGCGCGCGTGCCGGAGCCGCCGGCGGCGCGCTCAGGGCCGCAAGCTGATCGGACTGTTATAATGGGCTTCCGTGCCGCGGCGTTTTGTTCAGCGAAGGCCGCGGCCCCTCCCGAGAATCAAAAATCTTCCGGAGACCGATGATGAAGGACAGCTTCGGCGCCCGTTCGACCTTCGACGTGGACGGCACTCAGTACGTGATCCACCGACTCGATGCCGTCAAGGAGGGCCACGTCGCCCGGCTGCCCTACTCGCTCAAGATCCTGCTCGAGAACCTGCTGCGCTTCGAGGACGGCCGCGACGTGACCCGCGAGCACATCCTCGCGCTCGCGAACTGGGACGCGAAAGCCGAGCCCGCGACGGAAATCTCCTTCACGCCGGCGCGCGTCATCCTGCAGGATTTCACCGGCGTGCCCGCGGTCGTGGACCTCGCCGCCATGCGCGACGCCGTCGTGCGGCTCGGTGGCAAGGCCGAAAGCATCAATCCGCTCTCCCCCGCCGAGCTCGTCATCGATCACTCGGTGCAGGTCGACCGCTACGGCACGCGCAACGCGCTCGACCTCAACAACAAGATCGAGTTCCAGCGCAATCGCGAGCGCTACACCTTCCTGCGCTGGGGCCAGACCGCGTTCGAGAATTTCCGCGTGGTGCCGCCGAACACCGGCATCGTCCACCAGGTGAACCTCGAGTACCTCGGCCGCGTCGTGTTCGATGCGGAAAGCGACGGCGTGCGCGCGGCGTATCCCGACACGCTGGTCGGCACGGACTCGCACACGACCATGATCAACGGCCTCGGGGTGCTCGGCTGGGGCGTCGGCGGCATCGAGGCGGAAGCCGCGATGCTCGGCCAGCCGATCACGATGCTGATCCCGCAGGTGGTCGGCTTCCGCATGACGGGAGCGCTCAAGGAAGGCGCCACGGCCACCGACCTCGTGCTGACCGTGACGCAGATGCTGCGCGAGCGCGGGGTGGTCGGCAAATTCGTGGAGTTCTTCGGCGACGGCCTCGCCGACCTGCCGGTGGCCGACCGCGCGACCCTCGGCAACATGTCGCCCGAGTTCGGCAGCACGTGCGCCATCTTCCCGATCGACGGCGAGACGCTGCGTTACCTGGAGCTCTCCGGCCGCGACCCCGGGCACATCCGCCTGATCGAGGCCTACGCGAAGGAGCAGGGCCTGTGGCGCCATGACGGCGCGGAACCGGCCGATTACAGCGAGCTGCTCGAGCTCGACCTCGGCACGGTGGAGCCGAGCATCGCCGGGCCGAGGCGGCCGCAGGACCGCATCCTGCTGAGCCGCGCGGCGCCGGTGTTCCGCGAGCATCTCGGGAAGGCCGTGACCGAGCGCAAGAGCGGCGGCTCGGCGCGGGCCAAATGGGACGGCCAGGACGTCGAGATCCGCGACGGCGCCGTGCTCATCGCGGCCATCACCAGCTGCACGAACACTTCCAACCCGGCCGTGATGCTGGCCGCCGGCCTGCTCGCCCGCAACGCTCACGCGAAGGGATTGAAGGCGAAGCCGTGGGTCAAGACCAGCCTGGCGCCCGGCTCCCGGGTCGTCACCGATTACCTGGAGGCGGCCGGTCTCATCGACGACCTCGAGGCGCTCGGCTTCTATCTCGTCGGCTACGGCTGCACGACCTGCATCGGCAACTCCGGCCCGTTGCTTCCGGAAATCACGCAGGCCGTCAAGGACGGGAACATCGTCGGCTGCGCCGTGCTGTCCGGCAACCGCAACTTCGAGGGCCGTATCCACCCGATGGTGCGCATGAACTTCCTGGCCTCGCCGCCGCTCGTCGTCGCCTACGCGCTTGCGGGCACGCTCGAGAAGAACCTGCTCGAGGAGCCGCTCGGCGAGGGTGCCGACGGCAAGCCCGTCTACCTGCGCGACATCTGGCCGCGGCAGGCGGAGATCCAGGAAGTGGTGCGGCAGCACATCAACTCCGAGATGTTCCGCTCCAGCTACGCGAGCGTGTTCGAGGGCGATGAGAACTGGAACGGCCTCGAGGTGCCCGAAGGCAAGATCTACGCGTGGGACGAGGAGTCGACCTACGTCAAGAACCCGCCGTACTTCGAAGGCATGACGGCGGAGCCCGAGCCGCTCTCCGACATCCGCGGCGCGCGCGTGCTCGCACTGCTCGGCGATTCGGTGACCACCGACCACATCTCCCCCGCCGGCAGCATCGCGCCGGACAGCCCCGCCGCGAAATACCTGATCGAACGCGGGGTCGAGCCGCACGACTTCAACTCCTACGGCTCGCGGCGCGGCAACCACGAAGTCATGATGCGCGGCACGTTCGCCAACATCCGCCTGCGCAACCAGCTCGCGCCCGGCACCGAG
>CAZBGV010000166.1:0-7089 GCA_964491485.1 uncultured Woeseiaceae bacterium
GCTCGCCCGCGTGGCGGGCTCCTGCGGGCGGGGGCGAGTCGACGGGCCCTCGCCCGCATGGCGGGCTCCTACTGGCGCCAGAGGCGGAGGTTCGGGGCGCGGGTTTCGAAATCGGAGCGGAAGGGGTTGATGTCGATGCCGCCGCGGCGCGTGTAGCGGCCGTAGACGGTGAGGCGCTCCGGCGCGCAGCGCGCCTTGATGTCGACCCACATGCGCTCGATGCAGCTCTCGTGGAAAGCGCAGTGGCGACGGTAGGAGACGATATAGCGCAGGAGCGCCGCCCGGTCGATGCGCGGGCCGCGGTAGCTCACCAGCACGCTGCCCATGTCCGGCTGCCCGGTGACCGGGCAGTTGCTGCGCAGCAGGTGCGAATGCAGGGTTTCTTCCACGACTCCGTCGCCCGCACCGGCGAGGAGCGACGGATCGACTTCCCACGTCTCGCAAGCGACCTCCTCGCCGTCGATGTTGTCGCCCGGCAGCTCGTCGATCCGCGCCGGCTGCAACGGCCGCCGGTCGCTCCGCGCCGGCCCGGACGGCGCCGGCGCGAGCTCCACGGCCACGGGCTTTCCGGCGGTGCGCGTGAGATCGGCGGCGACGCGCGACGCCACGGCGTCCGCGGAGCCGAAGCGCGTCATCGCAAACGAGCCGAGGTACAGCTTGAGCGACTTCGATTCGATGAGGTTCGGGGAATCCGCGGGCACCCGGAGCACGGCGACCGCCGCCCGCGGGCGGCCGCCGTCCTCGAGCCACGTGAGCTCCCACGCGTTCCAGACGTCCTCGCCGGCGAACGGCAGCGGATCGGCAAGGCCGAGCGCCGTGCGTGCCGGCGCGCGCGGCACGTCGCAGAGGACCTCGGGGGCGTAAACGTCGGGAGAAGGCGAGGCCTTTCCCAGCGGGATGTCGGCGGGCATGCGGCGATGATACGCGGAACCGCGGGGGCGGTGCCGCCCGCCGCGCGGATCGGGGCGCGTTGCGCGGCCGGGGCCCGTGCACGGCATTCCGTGCGGGGTCCTTCCCGTGGACGGCCCCGGACCCCGCGGGCGGGCGCTACGGCAACTCGCGCAGGTGATGTTTCTGCACCTTCCCCGAGGCGGATGTCGGCAGCGCGTCGATCCAGCGGAACTGTCGCGGGATCTTGTACGGCTCGAGCGTCTGCCTGAGCAGCTTCGCGAGCTCGCCGAATGCGGGGAGAGGGGCCTGCCGTTCGCGCGCCACTAGCCAGACGCAGACCATTTCGCCGGCCGGGCCCTGCGGATCCGGCACGCCGAGGCAGGCACATTCGGCGATGGCCGGGTGCCCGAGCAGCACTTCCTCGATCTCGCGGGGCAGCACCTTGCGGCCGCCGACGTTGATCACCTCGTCGACGCGCGCCTCGAGGAAGAAGTAACCGTTCGCGTCCATGCGGCCGAGGTCGCCGCTGCGCAGCCAGCCGTCCCGCAGCCGTTCCGCCGTGAGTCCGGGGGCCTGCCAGTACCCGCTCATCAGGTGCTCGCCGCGGATCTCGATTTCGCCGACTTCTCCGGGCGGAGCGGCGACGCGCATTTCGACCCCGGGGCTCGGGCGCCCGATCGACTCCAGCCGGCCGCGATCCTCGTGCAGGCAGAGGAACGCGGAACGGCTCGCCTCGGTGAGCCCGTAATGCATGCAGATGCGCGTTTCCGGCAACAGGCGCATGAGCGCGCGCTTCTGCTCTTCGGGCATTGCCGCGCTGCCGAGCTCGAGGTAGCGCAGGTGCCTGCCGAGCGGTGCCAGCCGTCCGCCGTCGCAGGCGAGGAGTATCGCGATGCCCGCCGGTACGCTCGCGAACCCCGTGGCGCGCCGTGCGAGCAGCGTTTCGATCAGCTGCGCACCGTCCATGAAGCCGCGGACGAGCACGAGCGTCGCGCCGCTCGCGAGAACGCAGCGCGCCCGGCCGAGGCCGAACGAATGGTGCAACGGCAGTGCCAGCACTTCGACGTCATCGCGTGCGGTCCCGACCACCGCGTTGATGTGGCGCACGGCCGCCGCCGTCGCGCGATGGCTGAGCATCACGGCCTTCGCGTCCGCCGTCGTGCCCGTCGTGAGCAGGATCTCCGCGACGTCCTCCGGCGCGACCGCCGCGCTCGCAGGCGGCGCATCGGGTGCAGGTACCGACAGGTCCGCGAAGCGGGCCTGCTCGGGAATGTCCGGCGGCAGCGGCTCGCCGGAAATCACGACCTTCGGTGCGAGCCGCGCGGCGATGCGGGCGAGCCGCTCCGGCGGCGCGTGTGCATCGAGCGGCGCGCACGCCGCCCCGAGGCTGTGCACCGCGAGCCAGGTCGCGAGGAATTCGGGAGTCGGCTCCGCGAGCACCGCGACCCGGTCGCCCCGGCTCACGCCGAAACGCCGCTCGAGGACCGCGGCGCGGTTGCGCAGCGCGCCGGCCAGCGCCGCGTAGGTCAGCGTGCCCGCTTCGTGGACGATCGCCGCTCGTTCGCCGGCCTGCGCTGCATTCGCGAGCACCTGGCGAAAAACCGGTTCGCGGCTCACGTCTCCAACCGGCGGCCGATCCAGGCGGCGATCTTCTCCACGGAGTCGATCTCGGACGGGCTGAGCGCGCCCAGGTCCACCTCGACCCGGAACGTCTGCTCGATCCAGACCGCGAGGCGCACGAGCGCCAGCGAATCCAGGATACCGGCCGCGACCAGCGAGTCCGCGTCATCGACTTCGCCCGCGCCGAACTCGATGAACAGGTCTTCACGCAGGTAATCGCGTACCCGGCTGCGCAGGCCTGCGTCGCTTTCCGTTGCCTGCGCGCCGGGCGCGCCGTCGCCGAGCGGCTCGAAGCCACGGGGCGCCGCGCTCCGGCGGCTGCGCACCGGCCGCGCCGGATTGCCCCACACGACCGTGCGCGGCGGCACGTCTTCGAAGACCACGGCGCCGGGCGCGACGATGGCGTGCTCGCCGACGTGCACGCCGTCCTGCACGATTGCGCCCATGCCGATCTTCGCCCGGCTGTCGATGCGGATCGGTCCGCTCGTGAAGCGCGCGGCGGCGGCCTCGCCGTCCATCTCCACCGCCTGCCGGCCGCCCGCGATCATCGCATTCCCGGCAATGGCGACGCCGTCGCCGATGATCACCGGTCCCTGCGCCACGATGTGCACGCCGGACCCGATGTTGCAGTCCGCGCCGATTTTGATCGGGCCGACTTTCGACTGGATGGTCGCGCCCGCGCCGACGATGACCCGATCGCCGATCGCGATGCCGCTGTCACCCGCGCCGCGGGCATCGAGCAGGCATTGCCGGTCCAGCACCACTTCGTCGCCGAGCGAGATCCGGTCGGCGTGGCGCAGCGTGAGGTTCGGGCCGAAGATGACGTTCCTGCCGGTCGCGCGGAACAAGCCGGGGAACAGCCATTTGCGCAGCAGGTACCCGAGCCCGCCGGGCAGCGGCGCGATGAACACGGTCAGGAGCTCGTAGCGGACCAGCTTCGGCCACGTGAAGGAATGGAATGCAAGGTCCGCGTAGCGCGCGAACGCGGACCGCTCGTTGCTGAACAGGCGGGCGCGGATGAAGAGATCCTGATCGAGCTCCGCTCTGCCATGTCGTCGCTGCACGTGGGCGCCGGTGCTCCGGTTCGCAGGGTTCATACGCATGCCAGGACAAAGGGAACGTCCGGCGCCGCCGCCGGACGTCCGTTTCGGACTCCGCGTCTGCGCCGCCTCAGTGCGCATCCGGCGCGCGGGCTCTTGCTCCTCTGCGAAGCGCGCAGCCCGCGAGCGCAAGGACGAAGGCCCAGTCGAGCGCACCTCCGCCGCCGCCGTCGCTGCCGTTACCGCCGCCACCGCCGGGCGGAGGAGTCGGCTCCTCCGCCGCTTCGACCGTCAGCGTGAACTCCTGCACGGTCCGATCCGTGCCGTCCGACACCTCGAGCGTGATGGCGTGCTCCCCGACGTCACCTGCACCCGGCGTGCCGGACAACGCCGCGGTGCCGTCACCCCGGTCCTCGAGCGCGAGCCAGCCGGGGAGGTCCGTCGCCGTGATCGTCAGGGCGTCGCCGTCGGGATCGGAGGCCGTCACTTCGTAAGTGTAGCTTTCGCCCTCCGCGGCCGCCTCCACGGGGTCGCTGGTGAACGCAGGCGGCTCGTTCTCGACCGTCGCCGTCCCGACCGTGATCGTGAACTCCTGGGTGGCCGAGTCGGTGCCGTCGGACACGTTCAGGGACACGGCATGCTCCCCGACGTCGGCCGCCGCGGGCGTTCCGGTGAGCGTCGCCGTGCCGTCCCCGTTGTCGGTGAAGGCGAGCCAGCCCGGCAGGGTGGGGGCGGTGATGGCGAGCGTATCGCCGGGATTCGCATCCTCCGCCGCGATGGCATAGGTATAGCTCCGGCCTTCGGTCGCCTGCGTCCCGGGTGTGCTGGTGAAAGCGGGCGGCTGGTTGGGCGCCCCGGACGCCAGCACGGTCACGGTGACGTCGAAGGGCTCGCTTTCATCCGTGCCGTCGCTCACGACCACCGGCACGGCCAGGTCGCCCGTGAAGCCGGCGGCCGGGGTCACCGTGGCGCCGACCACCGTGTAGCTCGCGCCGGACTGCACGGCCAGCGTGAAGTCGGCGGGGAACGCGTTGTCCGGGTCGGTCACGGTCAGGTCGTCGAGCTGCAGCGTGAGCGCGACGCCCTCGCCGGTCTCGAGCGGGCCGGCCTGGGCGTCGATCACCGGCACGACGTTGGTGAACGGGTTCGCCGTGCCGTTGTTCAGGTAACGGCGGTCGATGCCGGACACCCCGGACAGGGGCTCGTTGCCGGCAACCAGGTCGATATCGCCGTCGCCGTCGAGGTCGCCGGCCGCGAGCTCGCGCGTGTGCAGCTCGTCCGCGGAAATGTCGCTGCCGATGAAGCTGACCGAGCCGGTCTCGACGAGCTGGTTCAGGTACAGGCGATTGCGCGCGCTGGCCCCGCTGGTCAGGTTCGCGACGGCGATGTCGAGGTCGCCGTCGCCGTCGAAGTCGGCCAGCGTGCCGCCCGCCGAGCTGTCGGCGTCCGCGCTGATGTCGATGGCATCGCCCAGGGCGAACGTGCCGGCGACCGTTTCGTTGAGGAAGAAGCGGTTGATGCCGGGGCTGAAACCCGGCTCGATGAAGTTCAGCACCACGATGTCGGGCAGGCCGTCACCGTTGAGATCGCCGATCAGCAGCTTGCTGGTCTGGTCGTCAGGCGGACCGAAGTCGATCCCGGGCGCGAACGTCATGCCGCCGCCGTCGGCCGCCTGGTTGAGATAGATGCGATTGCTGCCGGCTGTCGTCTCGTCGTTGCCCGCGATCACGTCGAGGTCGCCGTCGCCGTCGAGATCGGCGAGGGCGATCGAGCGCGTGTCGTCCGCGTCGGCCGAGATGTCGAAGCCCTCGAACGAAGGCGCGCCGGGAGTGCTGTTGTTGAGATAGAAGCGATTCGGCTGCAGCGGCTCGACGCCCGGCTCGCCGCCTTTCTGCCCGGTGCCGGTGACGAGGTCGAGGTCGCCGTCGAGATCGAGATCGCCCGCAGCCACCGCGAGCACGCGGTAGCCTTCGCCCGGCAGGTCGTCGCGTTCCAGGATGTTGATCGCCTTGCCGACGCCCCCGACGCCGTTGCCGAGGAAAATGCGGCTGGGCAGGTCGCGGACGCCCTGCACGATGTCGATGAAGGTGTCGCCATCGAGGTCCGCGGCGAGCACTTCGGAAGTAGGGCGGTTGTCGAGCAGCACCGGCGTCGGATCGAACGTGCCGTCACCGTTGCCGACGTAATAGCGGCTCGCCGCGTCCGCCGCGCCGCTGTTCGTGCCGACGATGAGATCGACATGACCGTCGCCGTTGATGTCGAGCGGCGAGCCGTCGAACGTCGTGACCGTCACGTCGTCGGAATAGAACGCGTCGGTGGAGACGTCCGCGGGTCCCGCGAAGACTTGCACAGCCGCTGCAGAAAGCAGCAGGGCCGTTACGAACAGGGAAACCGGACGGGAGCGAAGCACCCGGCGAACGGGCGCAAAGCAATACGAACTGCACGGGCTCATGAGCTTTCCTTTTGCTTCGACTTTGTGAAAGCCCCAGCCCCGCGCTCATTTTACCGAGGCGCGCGACGGTTGCAATTTGCGTTTTGCCGCCGCGTCGCGCTGTCGAAAGATTTTACATAACGGTACGAACAGCGGACGCAGCGGCATGCACGGTCGACGGCAGGGCGGGCGTCGCCGCATGGCGACGCAGGCGATCAGCGACGCGGAGAGGCACCGGGGGGCGCGTTTGCGCGCGCGCCCACGCGCCTGGCGCGCGCAAGCGTGCGGTCAGGCGCGCGGCTTGCGCTTCGCGAGCTCGAGAATGCGGCGCCGGTGGGTATCGCTTACCGGGAACACCGAGAGTCGGTTGCCGCGGCGCGTGAGGGTGAAATCCGCGAAGGCCGGATCCTCGCGGATCTCGGCGAGCGTCACCGGGCGCGGCAGCTTCTTTTTGAATACGACGTCGACCAGCCACCACCGGGGATCGTCGGGGCTGCTCTCCCGATCGTAGTATTTCGATCGGGAGTCGAACTGGCTCGGATCCGGCCGCGCGGGACCGGCGATCTCCATGATGCCGACCACGGCCGGCACCGCGCAGCTCGAGTGATAGAAGAAGGCCTGGTCGCCCGGGCGCATCTGGTCGCGCAGCATGTTACGGACCTGGTAATTGCGCACGCCGTCCCAACCCGTGCGCCCGTCGCGCTCGAGGTCGTCGATGCTGTAAGCGTCGGGCTCCGATTTCATGAGCCACCAGGCCATGCGTAACCCCCTGTCGGAACGGCGGTGGGCGAGTCTATCACGACCTTGCGGCCGTCGCCCTGTGCTAACATTCGGCGATTCCGACTGGCCCGGGCGGAGGGATCAGGCCTTGGCAAACCTGCTCGCAAACATCTTCGGCTCCTCTCCGGTGGTGCCGCTGGAGAAGCACGTCGAGATCGCCTACCGCTGCACGAAGCAACTGATCCCGTTCTTCGAGGCCGTCGTGGACGGCAACTGGGAAGAGGCGGCGAACGTCCGCAAGACGATCGAGCAGCTCGAGAACGAAGCGGACGACATGAAGAAGGAGATCCGCATCCACCTGCCGAAGAGCCTGTTCATGCCGGTGCC
>CAZBGV010000167.1:0-7027 GCA_964491485.1 uncultured Woeseiaceae bacterium
GCCTGCGGGCGGCTGGCGGACGCCGGCATCCCGCTCGGCAGCCAGACGGTGCTGCTCAAGGGCGTCAACGACGACCTCGAGACGATGAAGCGCCTGGTGCACGGCCTGCTGCGTATCCGCGTGAAGCCGTACTACCTGTACCAGTGCGACCCGATCTCGGGCTCGGCGCACTTCCGCACGCCGGTCTCGAAAGGCGTCGAGCTGATCCGCGGCCTGCGCGGCCACACGACGGGCTACGCCGTCCCGACGTTCGTCGTGGACGCCCCGAAGGGCGGCGGCAAGATCCCGGTTTCGCCGGACTACGTCGCCGGCTACGACGGCGGCGACCTCCTGCTCTCGAGCTACGACGGCAACACCTACCGCTACCCCGATCCGGAGCAGTCGCTGGCGCGGCCGGCGGCCGTGGAGGAGCGGTCATGAAGCGGCCCGTCCTGAAACAAGGCACCGTGAAGCGCACCGCCATGAAACGCACCGCGATGAAGAGCACGGTCATGAAGCGCCCGCTCCCGAAGCGCGCGCCGCTCCGCGTCGGTATCACCTACGACCTCCGCGACGCCTGGCTCGCCGCCGGTTACAGCGAGCTCGACACCGCGGAATTCGACCGCGCGGACACGATCGACGCGATCGCGCACGCGCTGGAGACGCTCGGCTACGCCGTCGATCGCATCGGGCACGTGCAGCAGCTCGCCGCACAGCTGGTCGCGGGCGACCGCTGGGACATCGTGTTCAACATCTGCGAAGGCATGCACGGCTGGGGCCGCGAGGCCCAGGTGCCGGCGCTGCTCGACGCGTACCAGGTCCCGTACGTCTTCTCCGATCCGCTGGTGTGCGCGCTCACGCTGCACAAGGGCATGACGAAGGACGTCGTGCGCGCGGCGGGCGTGCCGACTCCGGACTTCGCGGTCGTGCACGAGCTCGCGGCGGTGCGCCACATCAAGCTGCCGTTCCCGCTGTTCGCCAAGCCGGTCGCCGAAGGCACCGGCAAGGGCGTGACGGCGGCCTCGCGCATCGACAGCGCCGCGGAGCTGCATGCGGTGTGCCGCGACCTGCTGCTGCGCTACCGGCAGCCGGTGCTGGTCGAGCGGTTCCTACCCGGGCGCGAGTTCACGGTCGGCATTCTCGGGACCGGCCGCAGGGCCCAGGCGCTCGCGACCATGGAGATCGAGCTTTTGCCGGGGGCGGACGCGCAGGTTTACTCGTACCGCAACAAGGAGAACTGCGAGGAGCTGGTCGCTTACAACCTGCTCACGGAAGACCGGCTGAAGCGCCGGGTGGAGCTGGTCGCGCTGCGCGCGTGGCGCGCGCTCGGCTGCCGCGACGCCGGCAGGATCGATTTGCGCCTGGACGAGCACGGGCGGCCGGGCTTCATCGAGGTGAATCCGCTCGCCGGGCTGCACCCCGAGCACTCCGACCTGCCGATCATGGCGGCGAAGGCCGGCATGGATTACGTGGCGCTGATCAGCGGCATCATGGCGTCGGCGAAAAGCCGGATCCGCACCCGCGGCGTACAGGCGCAGCCGCTCGCGGCGTGATCGTCATCCTGCACGAGGCGCTGGGCGCCGATGCGCGCGCCGACGAGCTCGACGCGCTCGTGCAGGCGTGCGAGATCGCGGGCACGCTCGAGCGGGCGGAGCTGCCGGTCGCGACGCAGGCGATCGGGCTCGATCTCGCCGGGGGCCTCGCGGCGTTGCGCGCCGCAGAGCCCGATTGCGTCTTCAACCTGGTCGAGAGCCTGGACGGCCGCGGCGAGCTGATCGGCGTGGTGCCGCGGCTGCTCGCGGCCGCAGGTATCCCGTTCACCGGCAGCGGCGCGGACGCGCTGCTCTTCACGTCGCACAAGACCGTGGCGAAGCGGCTGATGGCGGCGGCGGGGATTCCGACGCCGGAATGGCTCGAGGGTCGCGCGCCGCAGCCGGGCCATGCCGGGCGCGACGAGCAGCGCTGGATCGTGAAATCGGTGTGGGAGCATGCTTCGTTCGGGCTCGACGACTCGTCCGTGGTGACCGGCCGCGGCGCGGCGCGCGAGCTCGCGGCGCGGCGCGCGCGCGAGCTTCCCGGCGCCTGGTTCGCCGAGCGTTACATCGAGGGCCGCGAGTTCAACCTGTCGCTGCTGGAGCGCCACGGCGAGCCCGAGGTGCTCCCGATCGCGGAGATGACGTTCTCAGGCTTTGCGCCGGGCCGGCCGCGGATCGTCGGCTACGCGGCCAAGTGGGACGAGCAGGCGCCGGAGTATCGCGGCACGCGGCGCGTGTTTCCGCGGCTGAGCCCACGCCTGCGCGAGGCGCTGCAGGACGTGGCGCTGCGCTGCTGGCGGCTGTTCGATCTCGGGGGCTACGCGCGCGTCGACATCCGCCTCGACGAGCGCCAGGTGCCGTACGTGCTGGAGGTGAACGCGAACCCCTGCCTGGCCCGCGACGCGGGCTTCGCGGCCGCCGCCGCCCAGGCGGGCATCGGCTACGATCGGCTGGTCGAGCTCGTCCTGGAGGCCGCCCTGCCGGAGGAATCCGCCTCCGCCCGCCGCATGCGATCATAAAACCGCCGCGACCCGAACGAAGGCACGTACACCAAACGAAGGCACGCTGGCACGTCAGCATCGTTCACGCACGGCACGATTGACGACAGGGCGGAGCCGTGGCCGGGGGAGTCCCTCTCGGCGGCGTGCGAGGCAGAAGCCTAAGCCCGCAGGCCCACAGGGACGTGCTCGTGGCCGGCGCCGAGAGGGAGCTCCCCCGGTCGCGGCTCCGCCCATGCCACCGCCCGTCAACGTGCGTGAGCGATGCGGTCGCAAAGGATGCGGGCCACGATGCGCACCGTAGCCTGTCATGGTTTGCAGGTAGGAGATCGTTGTGTTCCGTATTCACCGGGTCTTCGACGCCGCGACGCCATCGAACCGGCAGCTCGTCGCCCAGGTGCAGGCGATCCTCCGGGTGCAGTTCCCGGGCGCGCCCGAGAAGGACATCACGAGCCTGCCGGCGCGCCTCAGCGACCCGCTGAAGTACCGCTTCCGCTCGATGCTGCTGGTCGCGGAGGACGGCGCGGGCACGGTGCGCGGCTTCGCGTTGCTCCTGCACGCACCGGATCTCGAATTCTGCTATCTCGATTACCTCTCGGCGGGCCGCGCGCAGACGGGCGGTGGCATCGGCGGCGCGCTGTATCAGCGCACACGCGAAGCCGCCTGGCAGCTCGACGTCGTCGGGCTGTTCCTGGAAAGCCTGCCGGACGACCCGGAGCTTTCGCCGGACCCCGTCGTGCGGCGGCAGAATGCCGCGCGCCTGAAGTTCTACGAGCGGTTCGGCGCGCGGCCGATCGCGAACACGGCGTACGCGACCCCGGTGAAGCCGGGCCAGACGGACCCTCCGTACCTCCTGTTCGACGATCTCGGCCAGAAGCAGCGCCCGCTGCGGCGCGCCCACGCCAGGCGCATCGTGCGCGCGATCCTGGAGCGCAAGTACGCGGGCGTCGTGTCACCGGAGTACATCGACAGCGTGGTGGCTTCGTTCCGGGACGATCCGGTCGAGCTGCGCCCGCCGCGCTATGTTTCGGAAGAGGCGATCGCGCAGGCGCCGAAGCCCGGGATGCCGCGCATCGCGCTGATCGTGAACGAAGGCCATTCGATTCACCACGTCAAGGATCGCGGATACGTCGAGGCCCCGGTGCGGATCGCCTCGATCACGAAGGAGCTCGAGCGCACGAATTTTTTCGAGCGGCGGAGCGCGGCGCATTACGGCCTGGCGCACATCGAGGCGGTGCACGCGAGCGAATTCGTGCGCTACCTGAAGAACGCGTGCGCGAACGTGCCGGCGGGCAAATCGATCTATCCCTACGTGTTCCCGATCAGGAACCGCGCCCGGCGTCCCAGGGAGCTGCCGCTCCGCGCCGGCTACTACTGCATCGACACGTTCACGCCGCTGAACGAAAACGCGTGGCGGGCGGCGCTGGGCGCGGTGGATTGCGCGCTGACGGGCGCCGATTGCCTGCTGGACGGCTCGCGGGCGGCGTACGCGCTGGTGCGCCCGCCGGGTCATCACGCGGAGCGCGCGGCTTTCGGCGGCTTCTGCTACTTCAACTCGTCCGCGGTGGCGGCGCATTACCTCAGCCGCCAGGGACGCGTAGCGCTGCTCGACATCGACTACCACCACGGCAACGGCTCGCAGGACATCTTCTGGCGGCGCGCCGACGTGCTCACGATCTCCCTGCACGGTCACCCGCGGTTCACCTATCCGTACTTCACCGGGTACGACGACGAGAAGGGGGAAGGCGAAGGCCGTGGGTACAACGTGAACCGGCCGCTGCCGGAGGGCATCGACGGGGCCCGGTACGGCGCCGAGCTCGACAGGGCGCTCGCGGCGGTCGCCCGCTTCCGGCCGGAGTTCCTGGTGGTGGCGCTCGGCCTCGATACGGCCAAGGGCGATCCGACCGGCTCGTTCAGCCTGCTCACGCGCGATTTCCACGCCAACGGCCGGCGCATCGCCGGGCTGGGCCTGCCGACGCTCGTGGTGCAGGAAGGCGGCTACCGCACGCAGACGCTGGGGGCCAACGCGCGGCATTTCTTCACGGGCGTGTGGGAGGGCCTGTCCGGCACGCGCCTGTCCGCGGGTTCGCACTGATGGCCTGGCGCGACGCCGTGCGTGACGCCGACCGCGACGCGGTGCGCCGGCTGGTCGCCGCGACCGGTTTTTTCTCGCCCCAGGAAGAAGGCGTCGCCATCGAGCTCGTGGAGGACGCGCTGGCGAACGGCACGCGCTCCGAGTACCGCTTCCTGTTCGCGGACGGCGCGGACGGCGAGCCCGAAGGCTACGCGTGCTACGGCCCGGTGGCGCCGGGCGCCACGCGCTTCGACCTTTACTGGATCGCCGTGGCGCCCGGCCGGCAGCGCGGCGGGCTCGGGCGCGCGCTGCTCGCCGAAGCGGAGCGCCGCGCGGTCGCCGAGGGCGCCACCGAGATGACCATCGACACCGCCGGCCGGCCGCAGTACGCCCCGACCCGCGCCTTCTACGAGCGCATGGGCTATGCCGTGCTCGAGATCGTCCCCGACTTCTATTCGCCAGGCGACGACAAGGTCGTCTACCGGAAGCCACTCGCTGGGTGAAGGCCGCAGCCGCGTGCCGGCCAGGAGCTCGCGAGGCGTTTTTCACAAAAATAGCTCGTTAAGAGCGTTTTTCACGTAGAATGAGCTACTGGAGCCATTTCAGCCGACGCTCAAATCTCGGCCGAGCTTGGAGATCGTTTTTCATGGGTTCCGCCCTGCAATACGACTTTTCAGGGCCCGTGAGTGTTTTTCACGGCCGGAGACTGCCGGAAGAAGCGACTCCCGCGGGCTACGCGGCGCTGATCGACGCCTTTAAACTGCGGGTACCTGTACCGCTCACCCTGACCGCGATCGGTCGCAAGCACAAGGTCTATGCGCGGGACGGCTGGAAGCTGTTCACCCCGCGTCACGGTCCGGATGCAACCCTCGCAGGCCATCTCATCTTCGCCCTGAAGCACGAGGGCGTCGATCTCGCGGTGCTCGCCCGTCTCTTCGAGGCCGTGCCGCCCGGGGAAATTGAGCAGATCGTTCGGGCAACGCCCACAGGCAGCTATGCGCGGCGTATCTGGTTCCTGTACGAGTGGCTGATGCAGCGCGAGCTCGTCCTGCCGCCCGCCGGCAAGGTTCGGTTCGTCGACGTGCTCGACAGCTCGATGCAGTTTTCAGCCAGGGGTGAGCCCGTCCATCGGCAGCGCGTGCTCAACAACCTGCCCGGAACCAGGGCTTTTTGCCCGCTTGTATTCCGTACCGGGGCACTCGAGGAGCTTATCGCCCTCGACCTGCCGGCCCGGGCACGCGCAGTCGTCGCGGCAGTTCCCCGCGATCTCCTGGCCCGAACAGCCAGTTTCCTGCTGCTCAAGGATTCTCGGTCGAGCTACGCAATCGAAGGCGAACGCGCACCGCAGAACCGCGTCGAGCGCTGGGGCCGTGCAATCGGAGAGGCTGGCAAACACCCGCTGGACCTGGACGAGCTGATCCGGCTCCAGCAAATCGTGATCGGCGACACACGCTTCGTGTTCATCGGGCTGCGTTCCGAAGGCGGCTTCGTGGGTGAACATGACCGGGTGACCCATGCTCCGCTCCCGGAACACATCAGCGCACGGCCGGAAGATTTGCTATCCCTGCTCGAAGGAATGATTGCGTTCGATCGGGGCGCGGCAAGAGACCTCGACCCGGTGATCGCGGCGGCGGCCCTGGCATTCGGCTTCGTTTACGTACACCCGTTCCAGGACGGGAACGGGCGCATTCATCGCTACCTCATCCACCACGTTCTGGCCGAGCGCGGCTTCAACCCCCCGGGCGTCATATTCCCCGTCTCGGCAGCCATCCTCGAAAATATCGACGAATACGCTTCCGTCTTGCGCCAGTACTCGGAGCGCCTGCTTCCGTTGATCGAGTGGCAACCGACCGAGGACAACAATGTCCGCGTCCTCAACGATACCGCCGACTTCTACCGGTTCTTCGACGCGACACCACACGCTGAATTTCTCTATCGCTGCGTGCAGCGGACGATCGAGCACGATCTGCCCGCTGAGGTCGAGTTCCTGCGTCGTTACGACAGGTTCAGGGCCGGCGTCGACGGTATCGTCAACATGCCCGACAGAACCATCGACCTGCTGTTCAGATTCCTGCGACAGAACGGCGGCCGCTTGTCTGCAAGGGCGCGAAGCAAGGAGTTCGCCGCACTGACGGATGAAGAGGTTGAAGACATCGAGCGACTCTATTATCTGTGCTTTGGTTCGAGCGAGCTCGGTGATATCTCAAATTCGCCGTGACTCAAAATGGACATGCGCCAGATAGGGAAAAGTCTGCCCCGCTCGCGAGCGAACTGACTGTTCCAACCCGGTATGAATCGCATTCGCCTACGAAGTCCTAACCCGTTCGGCTCCTCGTGAGTGCCACCATGCTGTCCTCCTGTAGCGCCAATGCAAGCGGTGTGCGATGCATCGGCCATGGCGTTGTCTACCGAGACCCGTTTCGGTCGTCTTCAGTGCTAGC
>CAZBGV010000168.1:0-7005 GCA_964491485.1 uncultured Woeseiaceae bacterium
CGTGCATCTTGTCGTCGACCAGGTGGTTCAGCTTCAGCATGTACATGTAGCCGACGGTCACGGGCCGGTCGAACCGCTCGCCCGTGCGGCCGTCGTAGAGCGTCGTCTGCCCCGACTCGGGCAGGCCCGCGAGCTGGAGCATGTGCTTGATCTCGTCCTCGTTCGCGCCGTCGAACACCGGCGTCGCCGTCGGCACGCCGTGCCGCAGATTCTGCGAGAGCTCGACGACCTCGTCGTCGCTCAGGCTCGCGACGTCGGCCTTCTGCCCACCGGACTTGTTGTAGATCGTGTCGAGGAACGTGCGCAGATCCTTGGCGCCCGAGCCCGTGTCGATCATCTCGCCGATCTTGAGCCCCAGGCCCTTCGCGGCCCAGCCCAAGTGCGTCTCGAGCACCTGGCCCACGTTCATGCGCGAGGGCACGCCGAGCGGGTTCAGCACGACGTCGACGGGCGTGCCGTCGGCCATGTACGGCATGTCCTCGACGGGCACGATCGTCGAGATCACGCCCTTGTTGCCGTGGCGGCCGGCCATCTTGTCGCCGGGCTGCACGCGGCGCTTCACGGCGAGATACACCTTGACCATCTTGAGCACGCCCGGGGCAAGGTCGTCGCCGGCCGTGATCTTCTGCTTCTTCTCCTCGAAGCGCTTGTCGAACAGCTCCTTCTGCGAGCGCAGCCGCTCGGCGGCTTGCTCGAGCTGCGCATTGACCTCGTCGTTCTTGACGCGCACCTGGAACCACTGCTCGCGCGGCAGCTCGTCGAGATAGTTCTTCGTGATCTTCCCGCCGGCCTCGAGGCCCGGGCCGCCCGAGGCGACCTTGCCGACGAGCAAGCGCTCGATGCGGTTGTAGATGTCGTTCTCGAGGATGCGCTGCTGGTCGTCCAGGTCCTTGCGCACGGACTCGAGCTCCTGGCGCTCGATCGAGAGCGCGCGGCCGTCCTTCTCGACGCCGTCACGCGTGAAGACGCGCACGTCGATGACGGTGCCGTCCATGCCGGGCGGCACGCGCAGCGACGTGTCTTTAACGTCCGACGCCTTCTCGCCGAAGATCGCGCGCAAGAGCTTCTCTTCCGGCGTCAGCTGCGTCTCGCCCTTCGGCGTGACCTTGCCGACGAGGATGTCGCCCGCGCTGACCTCGGCGCCGATGAACGCGATGCCCGACTCGTCGAGCTTCGTCAAAGCCGCATCGCCGACGTTCGGGATATCGGCCGTGACTTCCTCGGGCCCGAGCTTCGTGTCGCGGGCGACGCAAGTCAGCTCTTCGATGTGAATCGTCGTGAACCGATCCTCCTCGACGACGCGCTCCGAGATCAGGATCGAGTCCTCGAAGTTGTAGCCGTTCCAGGGCATGAACGCGACCAGCAGGTTCTGGCCCAGCGCCAGCTCGCCCATGTTGGTGGACGGGCCGTCGGCGAGCACGTCGCCCCTGGCGATGACGTCGCCTTCCTTCACCAGCGGGCGCTGGTTGATGCACGTGTTCTGGTTGGAACGCGTGTACTTCGTCAGGTTGTAGATGTCGACGCCGGGCTCGTTCGGCTCCGTCTCCTCGTCGTTGACGCGCACCACGATGCGCGATGCGTCGACGGAATCCACCGTGCCGCCGCGCCGGGCCACCACCGTGACGCCCGAATCGACCGCCACCGCGCGCTCCATGCCGGTGCCGACCAGCGGCGCCTCGGAGCGCAGCGTCGGCACGGCCTGGCGCTGCATGTTGGAGCCCATCAACGCGCGGTTCGCGTCGTCGTGCTCGAGGAACGGGATCAGCGACGCCGCCACCGACACGATCTGCCGCGGGGACACGTCCATGAACTGGATCGTGGACGGATCGGCGAGCGAGAACTCGTTCTTGTGGCGCACGGACACGAGGTCCTCGACGAAGCGGCCGTTCTTGTCGAGCTCGGCGTTGGCCTGCGCGATCACGTACTGGCTCTCCTCGATGGCGGAGAGGTACTGGATCTCGCTGGTCGCCTTGCCGTCCTTCACCAGGCGGTACGGCGTCTCGAGGAAGCCGTACTCGTTGGTGCGGGCGTACACCGCGAGCGAGTTGATGAGGCCGATGTTCGGGCCTTCCGGGGTCTCGATCGGGCACACCCGGCCGTAATGGGTCGGGTGCACGTCGCGCACCTCGAACCCGGCCCGCTCGCGCGTCAGGCCGCCCGGGCCGAGCGCCGAGACGCGCCGCTTGTGCGTGACCTCGGACAGCGGGTTGTTCTGGTCCATGAACTGCGACAGCTGGCTCGAGCCGAAGAACTCCTTCACCGCGGCCGCGACCGGCTTCGCGTTGATCATCTCCTGCGGCATCAGGCCTTCGGTCTCCGCCTGGGTCAGGCGCTCCTTGACCGCGCGCTCGACCCGCACGAGGCCGACGCGGAAGGCGTTCTCCGCCATCTCGCCGACGCTCCGCACGCGCCGGTTGCCGAGGTGGTCGATGTCGTCCACCGTGCCGTAGCCGTTCCTGATGTCGATCAGCGTCTTCAGGACGTCGAGGATGTCGTCGTTGTCCAGCACGCCGGAGCCTTCGGACGTGTCGCGCCCGACGCGGCGATTGAACTTCATGCGGCCGACGGCCGAGAGATCGTAACGCTCCGGGTTGAAGAACAGGTTCTGGAACAGGTTCTCCGCGGCTTCCTTCGTCGGCGGCTCGCCCGGGCGCATCATGCGGTAGATCTCGACCAGCGCCTCGAGGCGGTTGGTCGACGGATCGATGCGCAGCGTGTTCGAGATGTACGGGCCGCGATCGAGATCGTTCACGTACAGGGTGCGGATGTGATCGACACCCTTCTCGATCAACTGCTCGATGGTGCCCGCCGTCAGCTCGTCGTTGGCGGCGGCGAGCAGCTCGCCGGTCTCCTTGTCGACGATGTTGTGGGCGAGGATCTTGCCCTCGAGGTACTCGGGCGGCACGACCAGCGTGTCGGCGCCGGCCTTCTCGAGCTCGCGCACGTGCTTCGCAGTGATGCGGCGGCCTTCCTCGACGATCAGCTTGCGGCCGACCTTGATGTCGAAGATGGCGGTCTCGCCGCGCAGGCGCTGCGGCACGAGACCCATGCGGATCTCCTTCTCGGAGAGGTAGAAGTCGTTCTTCTCGTAGAAGATGTCGAGCATCTGCTCGTCGTCCAGCCCGATGGCGCGCAGGATGATCGTGACCGGCAGCTTGCGCCGGCGGTCGATGCGCGCGAACAGGCAGTCCTTCGGGTCGAACTCGAAGTCGAGCCACGAGCCGCGATAGGGGATGATGCGGGCCGAGAAGAGCAGCTTGCCGGACGAATGCGTCTTGCCCTTGTCGTGATCGAAGAACACGCCCGGCGAGCGGTGCAGCTGCGACACGATGACGCGCTCCGTGCCGTTGATCACGAAGGTGCCGTGCTCGGTCATGAGGGGCATCTCACCGAGATAGACTTCCTGCTCGCGGATGTCCTTGACCGGCTTGGGCGTACCGCTGGCCTCCTTGTCGTAGATCACCAGGCGCACCTTGACGCGGATCGGCGCCGCGTAGGTGAGCCCGCGCATCTGGCACTCCTTGACGTCGAACACCGGCTCGCCCAGCCGGTAGCTCACGTACTCGAGCGCCGCGTTGCCGGAATAGCTGACGATCGGAAATACCGTCTGGAACGCCGCGTGCAGGCCGATGTCCTCACGCTGCTCCTCCGGCCGATCGAGCTGCAGGAACTTGCGGTAGGAATCGAGCTGGATCGACAGGAGATACGGCACGTCCAGAATCGTCGGCCGCTTGCCGAAATTCTTGCGGATGCGCTTCTTCTCGGTGAACGTATAAGCCATTCGGGTTTACCCTCGCTTCAGAAAGTGGCGGCCGGACCGCAATCCGGCACTACCTGCCACCCCCGGGATATCGAAAAACTGTGCCGCCGCTCGGGCGTGCGGGAAACGATGCCCCGCGTCGTCGCGTCGTGCCGGCGCCCGCGCGGCGCCGGAAAACGAGCGCAGCCGAGAGGCCGGACGGGCTCCTGCCCGCCGGCCGTCCGGCGCAGGCGAATCCGGGATCCGGACCCGCATCGTGAAGGGATGCTCCAAATTGTACTACTTGAGCTCGACGGATGCTCCTGCTTCCTCGAGCTGCTTCTTGAAGTTCTCGGCATCCGCCTTGCTGACGCCTTCCTTGATCGTGGACGGTGCGCCCTCGACCGCGTCCTTGGCCTCCTTGAGGCCGAGGCCCGTGATCGCGCGCACGGCCTTGATCACCGCCACCTTGTTGGCGCCGAAGCTGGTCAGCACGACGTCGAACTCGGTCTTCTCCTCGGCCGGCGCCGCGGCCTCGGCCGCCGGGCCCGCCGCGGCTACCGCCACCGGCGCGGCGGCGGACACGCCCCATTCCTCTTCGAGCATCTTCACGAGCTCGACGATCTCCATGATGGGCTTCGCGCTCAGCTCCTTGAGCAGGTCTGCATTGGACATTGCCATTCGGGTTTCCTCCTGAATTTTCCTGAATCGGTTCTATGCCGCCTGCCGGCTCTCGCCCTGGCTCTCCGCCCTCGCGGACAGGAGCCGGACGAGCCCGGCGTGCGGCTCGGCGAGCGTGCGCACCAGCCGGCCCATCGGCGCCGTGAGCAGGCCGAGCAGCATGGCCCGGGCCTGGTCGAGCGTCGGCAGCTCGGCGAGCTGATCGAGATCAGCCGCGTCGAGCAGCTTGCCGCCCGCGGCGAGCGATACGGCCTTGAGTGCTTCGTGGTCTTTGGCGAAGTCGCGGATGATCCTGGCGGCAGCGCCCGGATCCTCCTCGGCGAATGCCAGAAGGATCGGCCCCTTGAGCGTCTCCTTCATGCACTCGAACCCGGTGCCGGTGACGGCCCGGCGCGCCAGCGTGTTCTTGATCACACGCAGGTATACGCCGGCGTTGCGCGCCTCGCGGCGCAGGGCCGTCATCTCCCCCACCGTGAGGCCGCGGTATTCGGCCGCCACGGCGGTGAGTGCCGAGCCCGCGACGCGCGCGACTTCCTCGACCAACGCCTTCTTGTCTTCGAGTCTCAGTGCCATCGATCTCTCCTGGCGGCCACTCGGAGTCCGCGCGATCGCAACCGCGCGGATCTCCCGCGGGCAGGCGCCTTCCCTGCCCGCAGCTCGTGCGGCAACGGCAGGCTCTCACCGCGACCGTTGCCCGACGGTGACTGCGCCAGATCGCTCCGACTCAGGTAACACCGTCTGCGCAGGCTGCTTGCGCGATTAAGACCCGGGAAACCGGGTCGCCTGCGGTCTTCGACGCCGGCGTGCGGGGCGTTCGCCTCGCGCGCCGGTAGGATGGCGGTCAGACGTCCAGCGACGCCTGGTCCACCGTGATGCCCGGTCCCATGGTCGAGGACACGGACAGCTTCTTCAAATACGTTCCCTTCGAGGCCGCGGGTTTCGCCTTCTTCAGGTCCGCGAGCAACGCCAGCAGGTTTTCCTTGAGCGCCGGCACCTCGAAATCCGCGCGGCCGATCGGGACGTGCACGATGCCGGCCTTGTCGGTGCGATAGCGCACCTGGCCCGCCTTCGCGTTCTTCACCGCGGTGGCCACGTCCGCCGTGACCGTACCCACCTTGGGGTTCGGCATGAGGCCGCGCGGGCCCAGGATCTGGCCGAGCTGGCCGACGACGCGCATCGCATCCGGCGTCGCGATCACGACGTCGAAGTCGAGCTCGCCGCCCTTGATCCGCTCCGCGAGATCCTCGAAGCCGACCACGTCGGCACCCGCGGCCTTCGCCTTCTCGGCGTTGTCGCCCTGCGCGAAAACCGCCACCCGCAGGCTCTTGCCGGTGCCGTGCGGCAGCACGGTCGAGCCGCGCACGACCTGGTCCGACTTGCGGGGATCGACGCCCAGGTTCACGGCGACGTCGACGCTCTCCGGGAACTTCGCCGTGGCCAGCTCCTTGACCAGCGCGAGCGCCTCGTCCACGGGGTAGGCGCCGGCCGGGTTCACCTTCTCGCGGGCGAGCTTGCGCCGCTTCGTCAGCGTAGCCATCAGCTCACCCCCTCGACGTCGATGCCCATGCTGCGGGCGGTGCCCGCGACCGTGCGCACCGCCGCCTCGAGATCGGCCGCGGTCAGGTCGGGCATTTTCGCCTGGGCGATCTCCTCGACCTGCTTTCTCGTGACGCTGCCCACCTTGGCGGTGTTCGGCGCGCCCGATCCCTTCGGAATACCCGCGGCCTTCTGCAGCAGGACCGCGGCGGGCGGCGTCTTGGTGATGAAGGTGAAGCTGCGGTCGCTGTAGACCGTAATCACCACCGGGATCGGCAGCCCCGGCTCGGTGCCCTGCGTCTGGGCGTTGAACGCCTTGCAGAACTCCATGATGTTCACGCCGTGCTGGCCGAGCGCCGGGCCGACGGGCGGGCTCGGGTTCGCCTGTCCCGCGGGGACCTGCAGCTTGATGTAGCCGGTGACCTTTCTTGCCATGTCTCCTTACCTTTCGGGTGCGAACGCCTGGTTAGGGCTCCCCGTGAGGGGGTCGAAGCGATTTTTTCGCGGCTCGCGAAAAAATCGCATCGACCCCTGAATGCCGTTTGCCGGCGTCGCGTCGCCCGCACGGCGGGCGCCTGCGAAGCCAGTCGCGCGGCTCGCTGCCTTGGAATCCCGGGGGAAGGGGTTCTAGGACAGCGGCGCCGCCGTTTGGTTCAGCCTTTTTCCACCTGCCCGAAATCGAGCTCGACCGGGGTGGAGCGCCCGAGGATCTGCACCGCCACCTGCAACCGGCTCTTCTCGTAGTTCACGTTCTCGACCACGCCCGAGAAATCGTTGAACGGGCCGTCGATCACGCGCACGACCTCGCCGGGCTCGAACAGGACCTTCGGGCGCGGCTTGTCCACGCCTTCCTTCACGCGCTGGAGGATCGCGTTCGCCTCCTTCTCCGAGATCGGCGCGGGCCGGTCGCTCGAGCCGCCGATGAAGCCCAGCACCTTCGGGACTTCCTTCACGAGATGCCAGGTCTCGTCGTCCATTTCCATCTGCACGAGGACGTAGCCGGGGAAGAACTTGCGCTCGCTGCGCCGCTTCTGCCCTTCCTTCATCTC
>CAZBGV010000169.1:0-6999 GCA_964491485.1 uncultured Woeseiaceae bacterium
CCTGGCAGTTGATGTTCACGGGGATCACCGGCAGGTCGTAGCGCGGCGTGAGGAAATGCAGCGGCACCATGATGCCGTGGTCGAATTTCCATTCCTCGGAATAGGCGACGTCGACCGTCTGCATGATCTCCTGCGCGAGCCGCGAGGCCAGCCCGGGCGCCCCGCGCACGACGCGCGGCTCGATGCCGAGCCACTGCGGGTCCTCGATCGGCCCGTGATGCTCCTCCCCGATGCCGATGCAGTACGCCGGCATGTTGTTCATGAAGAAATTGGCGAAATGCTCCGCCGCGATGACGACGAGCGCGTCCGGCCGCGCCGCCTCCAGCGCGCGCCGCTCCGCGTCCAGCGCGGCGTAGAAGGCATCGCGCAGCGCCGTGTCCTTCACGAGGTGCGCGCGGCCCACGATGCCCGGAGCATGGCTGCAAACGCCCGCGTACACGAGACTCATCGGCTGCGTTCCTCCTCCGTGAAGCTCGCGCCGCCGCCGGTCATCGCGTACACGCCGGCGCGCACCGGCCCGTGGCGCCTGACGCCTTCGCGCATGCGCTCCAGGTAATCGAACCACTCGATGCCGAGGAGAGCCGCGAAGTGCATGAGGATCTGTCCGTTCACGCCGAGCACGTACAGAAGGCCGATGTCGCCGCCGGCGAGCGCGCCGCGCTCCTCGGCCGTCAACGCGTAGTCGTCGAGGAAGCGCTCGCGGTGCTCGCGCCAGCGCGCCTGTGCCGCCGGGTCGCGGTTCAGCGTGTACAGGCATTTCTGCACCTGGTACAGGCTCATGTTGCCCCCAGCACCGGCACCCGGTGCGTGCCGAGCGCCACGCAAACGTTCTTCGTCTCCATGTAGAAGTCGAAGCTGTAATCGCCGCCGTCGCGGCCGATGCCGCTGGCCTTCATGCCGCCGAAAGGCGAGGGAAGATGCCGGTTGTTCTCGGAGTTGATCCAGACCATGCCGGCGTCGAGGTCGCGCGCAAGCCGGTGCCCGCGCCCGATGTCCGCGGTCCACACGTACGCGGCGAGCCCGTACGGCACGTCGTTGGCGAGCCGCACGGCTTCCGCTTCGTCGTCGAACGGGATCGCCGTCAGCACCGGCCCGAAGATCTCCTCGCGCGCGATGCGCATCGCGTTCGTGGCGCCGGTGAAGAGCGTCGGCCGCACGAAATTGCCCTCGGCGCCGCCGCCGGCCGCGATCCGCGCACCCGCTTGCTCGGCGAGCCGGAAATAGCTCGTCACTTTCTCGACGTGCCGCGGGTGCACGAGCGGGCCGATCTCGGTCGCAGGGTCGAGCGGGTGGCCGACTTTCAGCCTGGCGACGCGCTCGGCGATGCGCGCGATGAACTCATCCTGGATCGAGCGCTGCACGAGGAGCCGGCTGGAGGACGTGCAGCGTTCGCCGTTCAGGCTGTAGATCATGAACACGACCGCGTCGAGCGCGCGCTGGAGGTCGGCGTCGTCGAACACGATCACCGGGTTCTTGCCGCCGAGCTCGAAATGCACCCGCTTCAGCGTGTCCGAGCCCTGGCGCATGATCCGGCTGCCGGTCGCCGATTCGCCCACGAACGCGACCGCACGCATCGCGGGGTGCTCGGTCAGCAGCCTCCCGGCCCGCTCGCCGGTGCCGTTGACGAGGTTCAGCACGCCCGGCGGCAAGCCGGCTTCGTTGCAGATCTCGGCAAGCAGGGTGGCCGTGAGCGGCGTCCACTCGGCCGGTTTGTGCACCACCGTGCAGCCCGCGGCGAGCGCCGGCGCGATCTTCCACGTCGCCAGCATGAACGGCGTGTTCCAGGGCGTGATCACCGCCACCGGCCCGAGCGGCTGGCGCAGCGTGTAGTTCAAGTGCTCGTCGGCCGGCAGGGACAGGCCGTCCGCCGCACCCGGCGCGCGGTCTGCGAAGAAGCGGAAGTTCTCCGCGCCGCGGGCGGCGGCTTTGCTCATGAAGCGGATCGGCTGCCCGGTGTCGGCGCTCTCGATGAGCGCGATCTCGCGCTCGCGCGCCGTGATCGCCTCGGCGATGGCGTGCAGGATCTTGCGGCGTGCTTTCCCGGACGCGCGCCGCCAGTCGGCGAACGCGGCTTCGGCGGCGGCGCAGGCCGCGGCAACGTCCCGCGTATCGCCGGCGGCGACGCGGCCGAGCGGCTCGCCGTCCACCGGCGACACGTTCTCGAACGTCTCGCCGTCGTCGCCGGCCGCGGCCGCGCCGCCGATGAAATGGCCGAGCGGCTCGCGGCGGAAGCGCGCGAGCACGGCCTCGGCGTCGCGCCGGTTCCCTGCAAAGTCCGTGCTCACGCGCGGCCTCCCCGGACCCCGGCCGCCTCGCGCGCGGCGAGATGGGCGCGCAGGTTGTTCTGCTTGCGGTTGGTGTGCGGGTCGATGTCCTGGATCTCCAGGGAGAGCGCGAGCGGCCGCGCCGCGCTCACGTCCCCGAAAAACCCGAACAACGCCCGCGAGATCTCGTCGGCGGCGCGCTCGCGCTCGGCGGGCGGGCGCCCGTGACCGATGCGCAAAAGCACGTGCACGAACGCATTGTCCGGATGGCCGTCGGCGATGCGGTAATGGTCGCGGCGCGCGGCGCGGGTGCGCAGGCCGGCGAGCGGGAAGATGCCGGTGGCGAGGGCGGCCGCGTGCAGCCGCTCGATCAGCGCGTCGACGTCGACCGCGCCTTCGAGGTTGGCGGAATACTCGATGATCTGGTGCGGCACGGAGGGGCCTCCGAGGGGGTTTGACCGCAAACGATTAACATGTTAATTATCGATGGTAGTGACTGGCGAAGGGCGGGTCAACACCGCCGGAGCGCGTTCCAAATGCCCGATCCCGGCCGCCTGCGCGGCTCGTTTCCGCCACTGGTGACACCGTTTCGCGCCGAGGCGGTCGATTACGACGCCTACGCCCGCCTGTGCGAATTCCAGCTCACGGAAGGCTCGCACGGCGTGCTCGTCAACGGCACCACGGCCGAGCCCTCGACCCTGAGCGTGGAGGAGCGCAACCGGCTCGTCGACGTCGCGGTCGAGGCGGTCGGGGGCAGGCTGCCGGTCGTGGCGGCGACCGGCTCGCAATCGTTCGCCGAGACCGAGGCCCTCACGCGCCACGCGGTGGCCGCCGGCGCGGATGCGCTGCTCATCGTCACGCCCTATTACATCCGCCCGCCGCAGCGCGGGCTCGTCGAGTACTACCTGCGGCTGGCGTCGCTGCACGATACGCCGTGGATGGTCTACCACATCCCCGGGCGCGCCGCGGTCAGCGTCACGCTCGACACCCTGGCCGAGCTGCGCGAGCGCTCGCCGACTTTCGTCGGCATGAAGCACGCGGTGAACGACCTCGGCTTCGCTTCCGCCGCGCTGGCGCGGCTCGGCGCGGATTTCCGCATCTTCGTCGGGCTGGAGGAGTTGTCGTTCCCGATGCTCGCCGTCGGCGCCTGCGGGCTCATGAATGCGGTCGGCAACCTGCGCCCGGGGTTGCTCGCCGAGCTTTGCGCAGCGGTAGAGCAGGGCGACCTGCACCGCGCGCGGGCGCTGCACGAGCGCCTGCTCGAGCTGAACCAGGCCGTGTTCTACGACACGAACCCGATCCCGGTGAAGTACATGATGAAGCGCATGGGACTGCTCGCCGAGAACAGCCACCGGCTGCCGAACGTGCCGGCGACGCCCGAGGTCGCGGAGCGGCTCGACGGCGTGCTGCGGCGCGCCGGGCTTCTCGAAGAGCTGGCGGCGGGATGAAGCTCGCGAGCTTTGCCATCGACGGGCGGCACACGTTCGGGGCGCTGAAGGACGGCGGTCTCGTCGACCTCGGGCAACGCCTGCCCGAGTTCGCGGACCTGCGCGCGCTGCTGCAGGGCGGCCGCACGGGCGCCGTTCGCGAGCTCGTCGAGGCGACCGACGCCGACGTGGCGCTCGCCGACGTGCGCTTCCTGCCGACCGTGCCGAACCCGGAGAAGATCGTCTGCATCGGCGTCAATTACCCGGACCGCAACGCGGAATACAAGGACAAGAGCGAGGCGCCGCGCTATCCGAGCGTTTTCATGCGGGCCCGCGAGTCGCTGACCGGGCATCGCGAGCCGCTGCTGAAGCCGCTCGAGTCCGCACAGCTCGATTACGAAGGGGAGATCGCGCTCGTCATCGGCCGCGAGGGGCGGCGCATTCCGGAAGCCCGCGCGCACGAGCACGTCGCCGGCGTCACCTTGATGAACGAGGGCTCGGTGCGCGACTGGCTGCGGCACGCGAAGTTCAACGTCACCCAGGGCAAGAACTTCGAGCGCAGCGGTGCGCTCGGCCCGTGGCTGGTGACGCCGGACGAGCTCGATCCGATGGGCGACCTGCCCCTCAGGACGACGGTCAACGGCGAGCTGCGCCAGGCCGACAGCACGGCGAACCTCGTGTTTCCGTTCCGCTACCTCATTCGTTATCTCTCGACGTTTTTCCGCCTGCGGCCGGGCGACGTCATCGCCACCGGGACGCCTGCCGGCGCCGGCGCGCGGCTCGATCCGCCGCGCTGGCTCGCTCCGGGCGACCGCGTCGTGGTCGAGTGCGCAGCCATCGGCGCGCTCGAGAACACGGTCGTGGCCGAGGAGGCGTCGTGAGCACGCGGCCGGCAAGCATCGCGAGGCGCAACGATGCCGCCGCGGGCGCCGTGCTCCGGCCGATCCGCCGCTCCCTGCCGATGGCCCTCCTGCGTGCACGCGAGGCGGTGATGGAGCGGTTCCGCGCCATGCTGCGCGAGCACGGGCTGACCGAGCAGCAGTGGCGGGTCATCCGCGTGCTCGCGGAGCGCGAGGCGCTCGAGGTCTCGCAGCTCGCGGCGCACAGCTTCCTTTTGCCGCCGAGCCTTTCGCGCATCCTGAAATTCCTCGAGCGCAAGCGCCTCGTGCGCCGCCGCGTCGTGAATGCGGATCAACGGCGACAGGAGGTGAGCCTGACAGCGCAGGGCCGGCGCGTGTTCGCGCAGGTCGCACCGTGCTCCGAGGCGATCTACCGCGACCTCGAGCGGGCTTTCGGCGAGGAGCGGCTCGAGACGCTCTACGTGCTGCTCGGCGATCTCGAACGCACCGTGGCGGCGGGGCGCACGGCATGAGGCGCGGTTCTGCCGTGTTCCCCGGCGGGGCAGGGCGATGCGCCTGCTATGATCCGGTACGGACGACCGCGGAAGCGGCCGGGTGGTGGCATGGACCCTTCGACGCACAGGGCTGAGGGCGGTGGCGTGCTGCACGCGATCGAGCGCGCGAGCGTCGACGAGCTGCGCGCGCTGCAGCTCGAGCGGCTGCGCTGGTCGCTGCGCCACGCTTATCTGAATTCGCCGTTCTACCGCCGGCATTTCGAAGCACACGACGTCCATCCCGACGACCTGAAGACGCTCGACGACCTCGTCCGCTTTCCGTTCACCGAAAAGGCGCACCTGCGCGACACCTATCCCTTCGGCATGTTCGCCGTGCCGCGCGAGCGCATCGCGCGCGTGCATGCCTCGAGCGGCACGACGGGCAAGCCGACGGTGGTCGGTTACACGCTCAAGGACATCGACACCTGGTCGGAGGCCGTCGCGCGCTCGATTTACGCGGCCGGCGGCCGTCCCGGCGACCGGGTGCACGTCGCCTACGGCTACGGGCTGTTCACCGGCGGCCTCGGCGCGCACTACGGCGCGGAACGCCTGGGCTGCACGGTGATCCCGATGTCCGGCGGCCAGACCGCGAAGCAGGCCCTGCTCATTCGCGATCTCGACCCCGACATCGTCATGGTCACGCCGTCCTACGCGCTCAACATCGCCGACGAGCTGGAGCGCCAGGGCGCCGATCCCGCGCAGCTCGCCCTGCGGTGCGGCATCTTCGGCGCGGAACCGTGGTCGGAATCCCTGCGCGCCGAGATCGAGCAGCGGCTCGCCATCGATGCCGTCGACATCTACGGGCTGTCCGAGGTGATCGGCCCCGGCGTGGCGCAGGAAGCCGTCGAGACGAAGGACGGCCCGATCGTGTGGGAAGACTGGTTCTACCCCGAGGTGATCGATCCCGAGACCGGCGACGTGCTGCCCGACGGCGAGGAGGGCGAGCTCGTGTTCACCAGCCTCACGAAAGAGGCGCTGCCGCTCATCCGTTATCGCACGCGCGACCTGACCCGGCTCCTGCCCGGCACGTCGCGGCCGATGCGGCGCATGGCACGCATCACCGGGCGCAGCGACGACATGCTGATCATCCGCGGGGTCAACGTGTTCCCGACCCAGTTCGAGTCGCTGATCCTCGAGGTGTCCGAGCTCGCGCCGCATTACCAGCTCGAGGTGAGCCGCCACGGCCACCTCGACGCGCTCGCCGTGCTGGTGGAGCTGCGCTGCGAGCGCACGGACGCGGAATGCGCGGCGATTGCGGCGAGGACGCACGCGCTGATCAAGTCGATGATCGGCATCTCGTGCGACGTGCGCGTCGGCCAGCCGGGCAGCGTGCCGCGCTCGCAGGGCAAGGCGCAGCGCGTGATCGACGCGCGCGGTAAATGAGGGTCGTTGCAGGCCGGCGAAAACGCAACGTGCAAACCGGGGGACGAGGCATGACATCGAGAGTGTTCGACACGACCGCCGGCGGCGCTTTCCTTGCGCTGCTGCTCACGCTGCCCGCGCTCGCCGCAGCGCAGCCGGATCCGCTGCCGCTGGACCGGCCGCACGTCGAGAAGCTCGGGGAGCCGGGCCCGCACTGGTTCTGGGCGAACGACGTCTCGTTCTTCAACATGGCCGACGGTCGGGCGTACCTGTTCGACGCGGACAGCGGCCGCATGCTCGGCATGCTGAGCACCGGCATCTTCTTCGCGAAGCTCGAGATCCCGGCGGACGGGAGCGTGATCTACTCGCCGGAAACCTATTACTCGCGGCATACGCGCGGCCAGCGCACCGACGTCGTCACGTACTACGACGGGAACACGCTGGCCGTGCTCGGCGAGACGGTCGTTCCCGGGCGTCGGCATTCCGGGCTGCCGAACGTCGGCTTCAGCACGCTCACCGACGACGAGCGGTTCCTGCTCGTCTACAACTTTTC
>CAZBGV010000170.1:0-6966 GCA_964491485.1 uncultured Woeseiaceae bacterium
TCTGGCTGAGCGTGTTCAACCTGTTCGTCGTCTCCGTGTTCTGGAGCTTCATGGTCGACATCTACAGCACGGAGCAGAGCCGGCGGCTGTTCGGCATCATCTCCGCCGGCGGCAGCACCGGCGCCTTTCTCGGCCCGCTCTTTACGAGCGCAGTGGTCGTGCCGATCGGCTTCGAGAACCTGCTGCCGATTTCCGCGCTGCTGCTCGGCATCGCCGTCTGGTGCGTGCACCGCCTGCGCCGCTGGTCGCTCGCGCAGCCGGCCGCCGACGGATCGGCACCGAAAGGCGAATCGCGCCCGCTCGGCGGCAGCGCGCTCGCCGGCATGAAGCTCGTCTTCACCACGCCCTACCTCGGGGCGATCGCCGCCGGACAGATGGCGGTGAACGTCCTGGGCGTGGTGATCTACGTCTACATGGCGCAGCTCGTCAGCCAGAATTTCCCGGTCGTCGACGAGCAGACCCGCGTGTTCGCGCTCGTGGACGCCTCCTCCAATGCGCTTTCCTTCATCGGCCAGCTGCTGCTCGTGAAGCAGGCCGTGCAGCGGCTCGGCATGGCCGGGACGCTCGCCATCTACCCGATCGTTTCCCTGCTCGGCTTCGCACTTCTGGCTGCCAATCCGGTCTTTGTCGTGATCGCGGTGTTCCAGGTGGTACGCCGCGGCGTAGGTTACGGGCTCACGAAGCCGGCGACGGACATGCTGTATGCGGTGGTCTCGCGCGAGGCCAAGTACAAGGCGAAGAACTTCATCGAGACCGCCGTCTGGCGCGCCAGCGACCTCGCGGGCGTCTGGACGGTGCGACTCCTGACCGGTCTCGGCCTCGCCGGCATGTCGCTCGCGTGCCTGCCGCTGGCCGCGGCCTGGGGCCTGCTCGCGCTGTGGATCGGGCGCGAATACCGCCGCCGGGATCGCGGCCCGGAGGAAGTCGCCTATGGACCGGCCTGACGGCTGGACGCGCCGCGAGGTGCTGGCCGGCGGCATGGCGGCCGCGCTCGCGCCGGCCTTCTGCGGAGGAAGCGAAACGATGATCACGCGACCCATTCCCGTTTCCGGCGAGGCACTGCCCGTCATCGGCCTCGGCACCTGGCAGGTGTTCGACCTGCCTTCGACACCCGAAGCGCTCGCGGCGCCGCGCCGCATCGTCGACATGCTCGTGCAGAAAGGCGGCAGGCTGATCGACAGCTCGCCCATGTACGGGCGCGCGGAGCGCGTCGTCGGCGACGTGATCGCCGCGGGGGCGGATCGCGAGGCGCTGTTCCTTGCGACCAAGGTGTGGACGGACGGCAAGATGGCCGGCTACCGGCAGATGGAGCGCTCGTTCGAGCTCATGCGGACCAAAGTCATGGACCTCATGCAGGTTCACAACCGCCGCGATCTCGACACGCACATGGAAACGATCCGCGAGTGGCAGGCGCAGAAGCGCATCCGTTACAGCGGCGTAACCGACTACCGCGAGAGCGCCCTGGACGACATGGAAGCGGTGATGCGGGAGTACCGCCCGAACTTCATCCAGATCAATTACTCGCTCGGCGAGCACGGCGCGGACGATCGCGTGCTGCCGTACGCGCAGGATTCAGGCACGGCCGTGCTGGTGAACCGGCCGTTCATGAGCGGCGCGCTGTTCCGGGCCGTGCGCGGGCAGGCACTGCCGGACTGGGCAACGCCGTTCGCCGGGAGCTGGGGCCAGTTCTTCCTCAAGTTCATCGTGAGCCACCCGGCCGTGACCTGTGTGATCCCGGCCACCAGCGACCCCGAGCACATGGCGGACAATCTTGCCGCCGGCTTCGGCCCGCTGCCCGATGCCGCGACCCGCGAGCGCATGCTCCGCTTCGTCGGCGATCTCTGAATGGAGAACGCGGGCCTTGGACGGCGGCTGGGCGCGGTGGTGTACGACGCGCTGCTGGTGTTCGCCCTGTTGTGCCTCGGCACCGTGCCGTTCGTCTGGCGCGCGGGCGGCGAGGTCGCGCCCGGCACGCTGGCGCACCAGCTCGCGCTGCTCGCGATCGCCTGGACGTTCTACGCCGGCTTCTGGTCGCACTTCGGCCGTACCCTGGGCCTGCAGAGCTGGCGCCTGCGGATCGAAACCTTCGACGGCGCGCGACCGCCCCTGTGGCGCTCGACCCTGCGCTTCTTCGCCGCGATCCTCTCGTGGCTGCCGGCCGGGCTCGGCTTCTGGTGGCAGCTCTGGGATCCCGAGCGCCTGGCGTGGCACGACCGGCTCTCCGGCACGCGCCTCCGCCGCGTCCCGTAGGAGCGACGCGCACGGCGCGCAACGAACGCAGGCACGACCGGCGGAAACGGTCGCGCGCAATGCGCGCTCCTGCGGGTCAGCGGACGCGGCTGAGCGCGAACGCGGTGATCAGGACCAGCGCCAGCGACGGGAACCAGCTCACGATCGCGGGATTGAGATTGAACACCTGGCCCGAGCTCGCGAGCATCTCGCTCGCGAGAAAATAGAGCAGCCCGACTAGCACGCCGATCATGAGCCGCGTGCCGGCGCCCGCGGAGCGCAGCGAGCCGAACACGAACGCGAGCGCAAGCACCGGCATGACGACGACGGTCGCGGTGCGGGAGATGCGCGACCACAGCTCCATCGCGTAGCGCTCCGCGGACAGCCCGTTCTGCCGCAGGTAGGCGATGTAGCTCACCAGCCCGCGGGCGGACAGGCTGATCGGCTTCACCAGCGCGATCTCCAGCACCTCCGGCGAAATGTCGAAAGCCTCGATCTCGACCGGCCTGCGTTCCACCTCGACGCCGCCTGTGACGAAGCGCGTCGCCCGGTAGTTCTCGAGGATCCAGCGGTCGCGCTCGTCGATGCCGGCATTCTCCGCGCGCGCGATCGCGGCGAGCGAATTGTCGTCGTTGAACCGGTAGACGTAGATGCCACCGAGCTCGAATTCCGGGTTGATGCGCTCGAGATGCAGGATGATCGGGCCGTCCTTGACCCAGGCCGCGTTGCCCGGCGTGTCCTCCTGCTCGAAGATCGCCTGGTTGCGCATGTTGCGCGCGAAATAATCGAGCGGCGGCCCGATGAACTCGCCGATCAGCGCCGTCAGCACCGTGAGCACCGCGCCGGCCACCGCGACCATGCCCATCAGGCGCAGCACCGAGATGCCCGCGGTCCGCATGACCACCAGCTCGCTGGAAGACGCAAGCCCGCCGAGGCCGAGCAGCGAGCCGATCAGCGTGGCGATCGGCAGCATCTCGAACGAGAGTTGCGGCAGCCGCAAGGCGGCGAACAGGAGCGCTTCAGGAATCCCGAAATCGCCCTGCACGTTGTCGAGCTGCCCGATGAACTCGAACAGTCCGCCGAGCGCGAGCAGCACCAGCAGCACGAGCAGCGTGCTCTTCACGATCGTGCGCAGCAGGTAACCGGTCAGGATGCGCAAGCGAGCCCCCCTAGCGCCTCGCGAGGCGGCGGAACACGCCGTTGTTGCGCGCGAGCAGGGCGAGCGCGACCAGCAGCATCACGGCATGCACCCACCAGAGCCCGGCCTGCGGCGGCACCAGCCCCTGCTCGAGCCAGGCCTTGCCGGCCGAGAGCAGGTTGAAATAGATGATGAAGACCAGAAGCCCGATCGCAATCTTGCCGTAGCGGCCCTGCCGCGGCCGGGTGCGGCTCAAGGGGACGGCGAGCACGGCGAGCACCACGGTGGCGAGCGGTATGCCGACGCGCCAGTGCAGCTCCGCGACCTCGAGCGGCGACTGTGACCTCAGGAGATCGGCGGTCGGCATCTCGTCCGGATCGAGGTCCGGCTCGCGCACCGACGGCAGCCGGTACGGAATCCCGTGCTCGCCGAAGCTCATGATCCGGAAATCGGTCGAGCCGGGCACGCCTTCGTAACGGCGCCCGTCGTAGAGCACGAGGTAGCGCGTGTTCGGATCGTCGGTTTCCCGCTGCTCGCCCCGCGCGGCGACGACGACCTCGATACGCCCGCTCTCGAAGCTCCGTTGCATGAAGACGTTCTCGACCTCGCCGTCCGGCCGGACGTGCTCCGCGTACACGACGCCGTCGTCGTCTCCCGCCGTCGTGAACTGGCCGGGCTCGATGCTCGTGAGATCCGCCTGGCGCCGCGCCTCCATGCCGATGCGGTCGACGGTCACCAGCGCCCTGGGGCCGATGTCCATCGCGATCCAGGCGACGCCGGCGGCAAGCGGCAGGACGAGCCAGACGAGCGGCCGATAGATGCTGGCAGGACCGACCCGGCATGCCATCATCGCAGGCATCTCGCTGTCGCGATAGAACCGGCCCATCGCGAGCATGATCGAAAGGAACACGCCGATCGGCACCAGGATGGTGAGGTACTGCAGGGCGGTGAGCCCGATCACCTGGAAGACCGCATCCCTGGGCAGCTCCCCCTTGGCCACGTCGCCCAGCACGCGCGCGAACTGGTTGGTGAGCAGGATGAACAGCAGGACCCCGGTGACGGCGAGCCAGGTCTGGGCGGTCTCGCGGAAGATGTAGCGGTCGAGGATGCGGAACATCGTCCAGGGTTGCGTGGGGATCACGTACCAAATGCGCGCGGATCGGTTAGACTAGCCGTTTTGATTTGTCCGGGACAGCCTTTCGGACGGCTCGGGCGCGCTCCTGCGCCCATGCCTCACTCCGAGCTCATCCGAACGGCGGCCGGCCAACAATAACAGACCGCCTGATCGCCGCCCGCACATCCGCTCCCGCGCTTTAGACGCGCAAACGGGACCCCGCGACGGCCACAGGCGCCGGACAAGGCACTCATCGATGGACTATTACGTAACGACAAGCGGGGCCGCGCGCCGCGCCGCCGGCTGCCTCGTGGCCGGCATTTACGAGGACGGCGCCCCGGGAGCCGCGGCCGCCGAGCTCGACGCGGCCAGCGACGGCGCCGTGAAAAAACTCATCCGCTCGGGTGACGTCTCCGGCCGGCTGGGAGAAGCCCGGCTGCTGCCGGGGCTCCCCGGGGCGCGGGCGCAACGCATCGTGCTGGCCGGGCTCGGCAAGCAGGACCGCTTCGGCGCCGCGGAGCTCCGGCAGGCGCTGGGCGCCGCCGTGAATCTCCTGAAAGGCACCAAGGCCGACGACGTCGTGAGCTATCTCGGGCTCGAGCCCGTGAACGGGGCAAGCGCGTACTACGTTGCGCGGGCCTCGATCGAGACGATCGGCAACGCGGTCTACACCTTCGACGAGATGAAGAGCGAGCGCAAGAAGCCCGGGTTCGCACTGAAGCGTGCCGGGGTTGCGGTCCGGACGGAGGGCCGCAGCGCGAGCGAGGCCGGGGTGCGTCACGCGGAGGCGATCGTGGAGGCCATGTCGCTCGCCAGGGACCTCGGGAATTTGCCCGCGAACGTGTGCACGCCGGCTTACCTCGCGCGCACCGCGCAGCGGCTGGCCCGCGAGCTGCCGCAGGTGACCACGCGCGTGCTCGGCGAGCCCGAGATGAAGCGCCTCGGCATGCACTCGCTGCTTTCCGTGACGCGCGGCGCCGAGGAACCGGCGCGACTGATCGTGATGCAGTACAAGGGTGCCAAAAGCGGCAATCCCGTCGTGCTGGTCGGCAAGGGCATCACGTTCGACAGCGGAGGGCTGTCGCTGAAGCCCGGACCCGGCATGGACGAGATGAAGTACGACATGTGCGGCGGCGCCTCCGTCATCGCGACGATCTCCGCGATCGCGCGCCTCGAGTTGCCGATCAACGTCACCGGCGTGGTGCCGGCCTGCGAGAACATGCCGAGCGGCGGCGCGACGCGCCCCGGCGACATCGTGCGCAGCCTGTCCGGGCAGACGATCGAAATCCTGAACACGGACGCGGAAGGCCGGCTGATCCTGTGCGATGCGCTCACCTACGCGCGTCGCTTCAAGCCCGCCGCGATCATCGACGTCGCCACCCTGACCGGTGCCTGCGTGATTGCGCTCGGGCACCACCTGACGGCGATCATGAGCAACCGCGACGAGCTGGCGACGAGCCTCGCGGAAGCCGGCATCGCCGCCGGCGACCGCGGCTGGCACATGCCGCTCGACGAGGAATTCGAGAAGCAGCTGCAGAGCAATTTCGCGGACTTCGCCAACGTCGGCGGCCGCGAAGGCGGCGCCATCACGGCGGCCTGCTTCCTCGGCAAGTTCACGAAAGGCCTCGACTGGGCACACCTCGACATCGCCGGCACCGCCTGGCGCACCGGCAACAAGAAGGGCGCGACCGGCCGGCCGGTGCCGATGCTGACCGAATTCCTGCTGCGGCGCGCGCGCGCCGTGCCCTGACGCCGTGGCACGGATCGACTTCTACCTGCTCGCGGAACCCGACGAGCGCGCCCGCGAGCGCTTCGCCTGCCGGCTGGCCGAGAAGGCCTACCGGCTGCGGCACTCGGTGCACATCCACCTGGCGGACCGGGCGGGTGCCGCGCACCTGGACGAGCTTCTCTGGACGTTCCGCGACGGCAGCTTCGTCCCGCACGAGCTCACGGAGGCCGGTGACGCGCCGGTGGCGGCGCCGATCACGATCGGATGGGGCGCGCCCGCCCTGCGTCCGGCCGACCTGCTCATCAACCTGAGCGAAGCCCTGCCGCCGGAGCTCGACCCTTTCCCGCGCGTCGCCGAAATTGTAACCTCCGACGAGGAACGCAAGCAGCGCTCGCGCGCGCTGTTTTCCGCATACCGCTCGCAGGGCCACACGCTGGAAATTCACGAGCTGGCGTAGGGGCGTATTCTGCGGGCCTGTGATCCCTCGTAGGAGCCCGCCATGCGGGCGACCGCCATCAACGGGTCGCCCGCATGGCGGGCTCCTACGATCCTGCGGCGTGGCCGCACGAAAGCCGGCGAGATGAAGAGGACCTACGACCCGAAAGACATCGAGCAGCGCCATTACGAGCGCTGGGAAAAAGCCGGCTATTTCGCTCCGAGCGGCAAAGGCCGGCCCTATTGCATCATGATCCCGCCGCCCAACGTGACCGGCACGCTGCACATGGGGCACGCGTTCCAGGACACGATCATGGACGC
>CAZBGV010000171.1:0-6826 GCA_964491485.1 uncultured Woeseiaceae bacterium
GCCTCCGCGTAATTGCCGAGCTGCATCTGCGAGCGGCCGAGCATCTTCCACCCGTCGAGATTCTCCGGCTCGCGCGCGAGGCGCGCCTCGAGCGAGGCCAGCATTTCGGCGAGGCTCGCCGGCGGGTCCGGCGGCACCGGTACGCCGAGCAGGGAATAGAGCCCGCCCGACAGCAGCACGACGGCGGCGACTCCCGCCACCAGCCCCGGCGAGATCCGCCGGTCGCGCCGGTACATGGGCCAGGCGACGCACAGGATGGCGACGACCAGCATCGCCCCGAACGCGACCCAGATCATGAGTCTTCGATGGGCAGTGACATGCGCCGGCGCACGATGCGGAAGGCGACGAAGCCGCCTGCGCCGAGCAGCACGAAAGGACCGATCCAGAGGACCAGCGTTTTACCGGAGAAGCGCGGGCGATACAGCGCGAACTCGCCGTAGCGGGTCGCGAGAAAATCGTAGATTTGCGCGTCCGTCTTCCCTTCGAGCAGCAGCCTGCGGATTTCGCGCCGCAGGTCGGCCGCGAGGAAGGCGTTCGAGTCCTTGATGCTCTGGTTCATGCACTGCAGGCAGCGCACCTCGGAGATGATGCGCTCGTAGCGCGCCTGCAGCGCCGGATCGTCGAGGCGCTCGGCGTCGATCGCGAAAGCAACGCCCGCGAGCAGCAATGCGAGCAGCGGCAGCAGGCGGCTCACGTCACTTCCCCCCGCCCTCTTCGATCAGGGGCACGAATTCGCTGTCCCACACGGCCTGCGTCAGCGGCGCGATGTGCTTGTGCAGCACGGTGCCGTCCGGCCCGATGAGGAACGTCTCCGGCGCGCCGTACACGCCCCAGTCGATGCCGACGCGCCCGTCCGCGTCATAGCCGACCGCGGTGTAGGGATTGCCGAGCTCGTCGAGCCAGAGCCGCGCGGCGTCGCCGTCGTCGCGCCAGTTGAGGCCGTAGATCGGGACGTCCTCGCGCTCGGCGAGCGCGAGCAGGAAACCGTGCTCCTCGCGGCAGCCGACGCACCAGGTCGCCCAGACGTTGACCAGCGCGTAGCGGCCCGCGTAGTCGGCGCTGGTGACCCGGCGCGCCGGATCCAGGAGATCGGGCAGCGTGAATCCGGGCGCGGGCTTGCCGACGTAAGGCGAAGGCAATGCGGCCGGATTGCGGCTCAAGCCGTAGGTGAACAGCAGCACCAGCCCCGCGAACAGGAAAATGGGCACGATGACGATGAAGCGCAGCTTCATGCCGGCTCCTCCGCGGCCGCGGGTTGCCGCTCACGCGCCGCTGCATTCACGCGATAGCGCCGGTCGCTCGCCGCCACGATACCGCCGAACGCCATGATCACGGCGCCGAACCAGATGAAGCGGATGAGCGGCTTGTACTGCACGCGCACGCTCCAGGCGCCGTCCCCGAGCGGCTGGCCGAGCGCGACGAACAGGTCGCGGTTCCAGCCGGGCTCGATGCCGGCCTCCGTCATCGGGTTCTGCTGGACGAGGTAAGTGCGCTCCTGCGGGTGCACGGTGCCGACGAGCGCACCGTCCTTGCGGATCTCCACTTCGGCTTCCAGCGCCCGGTAATTCGGGCCATCGACGTTCTTCAGCCCGCGCAGCTCGAACGTGTAACCGCCGACCTCGACCGTATCGCCCGGCGCGACCCTCAGGTCCTCCTCGATGCCGAACGCGGACACGACCGTCACGCCGAGCACGAACATCCCGACGCCGAAATGGGCGATCGACATGCCGGCGACCGAGCGGCTGATGCCGGGAGTGCCCGGTGCGCGGCGCCACGAGCGCAGCGGCTGCACGAGGCTGGCGGCGAGGATAAAGAAGCCGGCGACGCAGCCGACGACGACCAGCAGCGTGGCGCGCCCGTACACGAGGAGCGGCACGGCGATCCCCGCCGCCAGCGCGACCAGCGCCGGCCACTTCAGCAGCCGGCCGAGTCCCGCCGCGGGCTGGTAGCGCCAGGCGGCGTGCATGCCGGCGCCGAGCAGGAACACCAGCGGGAGCATCGGCAGCGCGAACGCCACGTCGAACCACGGCGGGCCGACGGAGATCTTCTCGCCGGTGAGCCACTGCACGGCCAGCGGCGACAGCGTGCCGAACAGCACCAGCGCGGCCGCGATGACCAGCAGCACGTTGTTCAGGAGCAGGAACGTCTCGCGCGAGAGCAGCCGGAATCCGGCATCCGAATCCAGCGTGTGCGCGCGCCAGGCGTACAGCGCCAGCGCGCTGCCGATCACCACGCCCAGGAACACCAGGATGAACAGCCCGCGGGCCGGATCCGTCGCGAACGCGTGCACGGACACGAGGATGCCCGAGCGCACGAGGAAGGTTCCGAGCAGGCTGAGGGAAAACGCCGCGATGGCGAGCAGCAGCGTCCAGCTCTTGAACAGGCCGCGCCGCTCCGTCACCGCCAGCGAATGAATGAGCGCGGTGCCGACGAGCCACGGCATGAACGAGGCGTTTTCCACCGGATCCCAGAACCACCAGCCGCCCCAGCCGAGCTCGTAGTACGACCACCAGCTGCCGAGCGCGATGCCGACCGACAGGAAAGCCCAGGCCCAGGTGGTCCACGGCCGCGTCCAGCGCGCCCACGCGCGGTCGAGATGGCCGGAAAGCATCGCCGCGATCGCGAACGCGAACGCGACCGCGAAACCGACGTAACCCGTGTAGAGGACCGGCGGGTGATACGCGAGCCCCGGGTCCTGCAGCAGCGGGTTCAGGTCGGCGCCGTCCGGGTGCGCCGGGAAGACGCGCTCGAACGGGTTGGAGGTGAGCAGCATGAAAAGGAGAAAGCCGCAGCTCAAAAGCCCGAGCACGCCGATTACGCGGGCCGCGAACGGCTCCGGAAGCTCACGGCTGTAACGCCCGACGGCGACGGTCCAGGCGCCCAGGATGAACGCCCAGAGCAGCAGCGAGCCCTCGTGCGCGCCCCACACCGCGGAAAACTTGTAGATGACCGGCAGCGCGAGCTGCGAGTTGCTCGCGACGTAGAGCACCGAGAAATCGTCGGTGAGGAAGGCCGTCGCGAGGCACAGGAACGCGAAGGCGACGAACGCGAACTGCCCGACCGCGGCCGGCCGCGCGACGCTCATCAGCGCGGCGTCGTTCCGGTGCGCGCCGACGAGCGGCAGCACGCCCTGGCAGACGGCGAGCCCGAGTGCGAGCGCGAGCGCGAAGTGGCCGAGCTCGGGAATCACTGCGTGCCGTCCCCCGCCTGCCCGGCCGCGCCGGTTTTCTCCGGCGCGTGGCGCTTGAGCGAATCGGCGACCTCGGGCGGCATGTATTTCTCGTCGTGCTTCGCCAGCACGGTGTCGGCGACGAACGTGCCGCTTTCGTCCAGGTGGCCGTGGGCGACGATGCCCTGCCCTTCGCGGAACAGGTCCGGCAGGATGCCGCTGTACACGACCGGCAGCTGGTGGGCGTAGTCGGTGAGCGTGAACGACACGTCGATGCCTTCGGGCGCGTGCCGGACGCTGCCCTCCACCACCATGCCGCCGACCCGGAAATTGCGGTTTTCCGGCACATTGCCGGCCACCACGTCCGAGATCTCGACGTAGAACATCATGTTGTCCCGGAACGCGCGCAGCGTCAGCGCGCTGGCAACGGCGAGACCCGCGGCGGCGAGGCCGATCGCGAGCAGGCGTTGGTGTCGGGGCTTCACTTTGCGGTCTCCGCGGCTTTCAGCCGGATCCTGATCTCGCGCACGATACGCCGGTGACGGCGGCGTGCCTGGATCACACACACGGCGAGAACGACGAACGTGGCCGCATAGGAGGCCCACACGTACGCGCCGTACCCGCCCATGGACAGCGTTTCGATCATGGGGTTTCGGAAGCCTCAGGATACATCAGGCGGCGCACCCAGCGGGCCCGCCGCTCGCGCAGCAGCACCTCGCCGCGCACGCGCCCGATGAGAAGCGCGGCGAACACGAGCGTGAACCCGGCGATGTTCGCGAGCAGCGGCCACAGCATGCCGCCCGCGATCGCAGGCCCGCCTTCGCGGATCAGCGTCGGGCCCTGGTGCAGGGAGCTCCACCATTCCACCGAGAAATGGATGATCGGCACGTTCACGAGGCCCACCAGGGCGAGCACGGCGCTCGCGCGGTCCGCGCGCGCCGTATCGTCGATCGCCGCGCGCAGGGCGAGGTAGCCGAAATAAAGGAACAGCAGGATCAGCTCCGAGGTGAGGCGCGGATCGCCCCATTCCCACCAGGTGCCCCACATGGGACGGCCCCAGATCGAGCCGGTCAGGAGCGCGAGGAACGTGAACCACGCGCCGAGCGGCGCCGCGCTCGCCGCCACGGCATGTGCGAGCTTCATCCGCCACACCAGCCCGATGCCCGCGGCCACGGCCATCACCACGTACCCGAGCAGGGACAGGTAGGCCGCCGGCACGTGCACGTAGATGATGCGAAAAGCATCGCCCTGCTGGTAATCCGCCGGCGCGAGAAACAGGCCGGCAAAGGTCCCGTAAAGAATGATGGCCAGGCCGACCCCGCCGAGCCACGGGGTCAGGCGCGCCGCAAGCGCGTAGAAGTGCGGCGGCGACGCCAGCTTGTGCAGGAAGGTCCACATGATCACTCGGCCGCGATACGCAGCGCCGCGGCCGCCGCAAATGGTGCTAGGACCAGTGCCAGCACGCAATAGGCGGCCAGGAAATAAATGCCGCCGGCGGCGGTGTCCCCCGCGGCGGCGAGCGACACCGTGCGCGCCCCGAAGATCAGGACCGGTATCGCGAGCGGCAGGACCAGGAGGCCGAGGAGCGCCGTCGCGCGGTTCAAACCGACCGTCAGCGCGGCGCCGACGGAGCCGAGCAGGCTCAGGCTCGCCGTGCCGAGCGCGAGCGTCAGCATCAGCACGCGAATGGCGCCGGCGGACAGCCCGTAGGAATACGCCGCGACCGGCGCGACGAGCACCAGCGGCACCCCGCCCAGCAGCCAGTGCGCGCTCGCCTTGGCGAGGGCGAGCAACGGCAGCGGCTGCGCGCTGACGAGGAGCTGCTCCAGGCTTCCGTCCTCGTGATCGGCAAGGAACAGGCTGTTCAACGACAACAGCGTGGCGAGCAGCGCGGCGACCCACAGCACGCCCGGCCCGATCAGCGCCAGCCCCGCCGCGTCGGCGCCGAGCGCGAGCGGAAACAGCGTGGCGACGATGAGATAGAAAAAGAGCGGATTCAGCACGTCCCCGGGACGCCGCCAGCCGAGCAGCAGGTCGCGCCGCGCTACCGCGAGGAAGCCGTGCGTGAGCGACGGCACGGAGTTCCCGGCGGCGGCGCTCACGTGAGCCGGACGCGCTGGACCGGGCCGTCGATGCCGGCGCCCTGGTGGGAGGCCATGACCGCGAGCCCGCCGCCCGCGAGGTGAGCGCCGACCAGCTCTCCCACCAGCACCCGGCCGGCGGCATCGAGGTTGGTGTAGGGCTCGTCCATCAGCCACAGGGTGGCGGAGCCGAGCACGAGACGCGCGAGGGCCGCCCGCCGCTGCTGGCCCGCGGACAGGAGGCGAAACGGCAGCCGCTCGAGGCCCGCGAGCCCGACCCGTTCCAGCGCGGCGGCATCCGCGGCGGCGGACGGGCCGAGGCCCGCTTCGCAACGCAGGTTTTCCGCCAGCGTGAGGTCGCCCTTGAAGCCCGGCCGATGCCCCAGCCAGGCGAGCTCGGCGTGAAACAGCTGGCGATTGCGGCCGGTCGCCACGCCGCGCCACCAGACCTCGCCCTCCTCGGCGGGCAGCAGGCCCGCGACCGTCCGCAGCAGGCTGGTCTTGCCGCTGCCGTTCGGTCCCTCGACGAGGAGCAGCTCGCCCGCGCCGAGCGCGAAGCTGAGACCGCTGAACAGGCAGCGCTCGCCGCGGATCAGCGTGAGGTCACGCGCCGCGAGCACGGGCGCCATTCGTGTCGTTGTTCACTTGTTCAAGTATATCCGATGCTTGCGAGCTCTTTCGATGGTTTTTCTTAGAATATGTTGACAAGTCCGCTCCGGGCTGAACATTAAACATAAAGTATTTACATCGGCACAAGCCGGCCCGTAGACTACGTCCCTTAATAGCTTGGCACTTTAAAAACCACCGGAAAGTACCTGTTCCGGAATAATTCTTTTCTCCGGGGAGCAGCGATGGAGCTGAGCGAGATCGGGCTCGGACGAGCGCCTTTTCCGGCGCACGGCGACCCCGTCACGCATATCTCCTACGAAGCGGAGCAGGCGGCGCTCGAGTTCCTCGCCCAGGCCGCCGCGCACGAGCGGGCCCTCGCGCTCTTCCAGGGACCCCCGCTCTCCGGCAAGACCACGATCCTGCGCACCTTCACCCGTTCGCTCGACGAGCATACTGCATTTGCTCTCGTGGACGGCACGGGCGCCGACACCCGCGAGCTGTTCGACGAGGTCCTCGGGCAGTTCGGCTACGAGTTCGAGTACACGACGGTGAACGAGCTCGTCAGCATGCTGCGGGTGTTCGTGCTGCAGCAGACGGCCCGCGGCCGGCCGCCGCTCCTGGTCATCGAGAACGTGCACGCCATGCTGCCCGGGACGCTCGGCGCCGTCTGCGAGCTCGCCGCGCTGTGCGTGCGCGACCGCTGCGCTTTGCGGCTGGTGTTCGCGAGCGACCGCTCCCTCGAACCCATGATGCGCGCCCCCGCGGTGGCGCCGGCGCTGGCCCGGCGCGAAATCAACACCTTCCAGCTCGAGCCGCTCACGGGCTTCGAGACCCGCACCTTTCTCTATGCGAAGCTCAGGGCGAGCGGCTGCCGCGAGCCCGCGAAAGTCTTTCCCGAGGACGTCTGCCTCGAGCTGCACGAGGCCGCCGGCGGCTGGCCCGGGCTGGTCGACCGCCTGGCGCTGCG
>CAZBGV010000172.1:0-6770 GCA_964491485.1 uncultured Woeseiaceae bacterium
GCGGGGCGTCGTCCGCTGGAACGAGAACGGCCCGTCGCTGGATACGCTCCCCCGCGCTTGATCCTGCACGCCGATTCCCCCGCGGCGCGCTTTGATCCGTAGGAGCCCGCCATGCGGGCGACTCCCGGCGCTCAGGGTCGCCCGCATGGCGGGCTCCTACGGGGGCGGGGCGGAATCCGCCGGCGGGGCAGGCACGCCGCTGTGGAAACGGAAGTCGGGATCGGGCGTGGTAATGAGCCGGGCCTCGAGGGCGCGGAGCTCGGCGAAGCGCTGCTCGAAGGCGGCGTCGCTCGCGCCCGCCTCGTTGCGCGCAAAGGCGAGATAGTGCTCGAAATGGCGTGCTTCGGAAGCCAGCAGGCCGCGATAGAAATCGCCGATGTCGGGCGGCAGGTGCCCTGCCACGGCCGCGAAGCGCTCGCAGGAGCGGGCCTCGATCAGCGCGCCGACCAGCAGCCTGTCGAGCAGGCGCTGCGGCTCGTGCCGGCGCACAACCTCGTTCAGCGCCGCGGCATAACGCGAAGCCGAGACGCGCCGAAACGGGATCGCGAGGCGATCGAGGTGCTTCAGCACCTGCTCGAAATGCCTGAGCTCTTCGCGCGCGAGCCGCGACATACGGTCCGCGAGCGTGCGCCGCGCGGGATACCGGCGGATCAAATCGAGCGCGCTGGCGGCGGCCTTGAGCTCGCAGTTCGCGTGATCCAGAAGCAGCTCCGGCAGGCGTTCGCACGCCGCCTGCACCCAGCGCCGCGGCGTGGGCTCGTCGAGGCAGGCGAGCACCGCGTCCGGCGCGGCGACGCTCACCGCCACGCTGAAATCCCCGCCATGGCACGCAGGTGTCTTTCGCGCGGCCCGATCTGCAGCCGCGCTGCGACGATCACAGCCACGCCGCCACCTCGTCCGCGGTCTGGATCCGCTCCTCCGGCCGCTTCGCCAGCAAGCGGTCGAGCAGCGGCTGGTGCCTGGACAGCGCGGCGGGCAGGCGCGGGATCGGCGCGTGGCCGTGCTGCCAGATGATCCCCATCGCGTTCGCCGCGCGGTACGGCTTCTCGCCCGTGAGCATCTCGTACAGGATCACGCCGAGGCTGTAGATGTCGCTGCGCGGATCGACTTCCGCCGCGTGACCCTGCTCCGGGCTCATGTAATAAGGCGTGCCGAAGATCTCGCCGCTCCCGGTGATTTCCTGTTCGAGGCGCATGCGTTTGGCGAGGCCGAAGTCGATGAGCGCGATGCTGCCGTCCGCGCGCAGCATGATGTTGCCCGGTTTCAGGTCGCGGTGCAGGATCCCGACCGAGTGGACCTTGGCGAGCGCGCTCGCGATCTGCCGCGCCCAGGCAATCGCGTCGGCTTCAGTGACGCCCGCCACGATGCGCTGCCGAAGATCGCCGCCCGGGAGATACTCCATCGCGATGTGCGCGTGCTCGTCGCTCACCCCGAGATCGTAGATGCGCACGATGTTGGGGTGGTCGAGATCGGCGATGAGCTCGTATTCCTGGAGGAAGCGATCGAAAGCGCCGATGCCCTCCGACAGGTCGGGCACCTGGCGCAGCACCTTGAGGATCACGCGTTCCCGGTCGGACTCGCGCTCGGCGAGGTACACGGCGGAGTGCTCGGTCGCCGAGAGCTTCTCGATGAACCGGTAACCCTTGACCAGCGGGTGAATGCCGGTCCGGAGGTCTCCGATGAACAGCGAGGCGGTCGAAGACGCGCGCCGCCGCGTCCTGAGAATGTGGCCGATGCGCACGATCAGCGCGTCGTGGCGGATGCGGCGGCGGCTGAACACGCCGGCCGCTCCCGCGTTCCTGGCCGCCCGCTGCATCTCGTCGCTGCTGCAGAAATAGACCACCGGGGGAAATGCGGGATTCTGCAGAAACCGGCGCAGCGTCTCGATCCCGCGCCGGTTGCCCTGGTTGTCGCCGAGCAGCACGAGATCGTTGCCCGCGCCGCTGAACTCGTCCGGCAGGTGCCCGGTCGCCGTCGGGTCGTAATAGGTGATGGCCGCGTCGGGCCAGTGGGTCGTGACGTGGTGCATCAGCAACGCGCGGAATTCGGCCTGCGCATCGATGATCATGATCTTGGGCTTGTCCATCGCGCTCAGGGGAGCTCTGCACGAGTGCGGGACGCAACGTGCAACGATCAGCGCACGCCGTGGCGGTCGCCGCCGCCCCGGCGAGCGTTCTGCCGGCGCGTCCGCGGCTTCACATCCCTACGGCCGTGTCCGTCCGCTCGGCTTCGTCCTCCGCCAGGGTGCCGGCGTCCAGCAACTGGTCCCTGCGGGCCCGCTGCTTCGCCGCGTCGCTGCGCTCCTCGGCCAGCCGGCGCAGGTACTCGGGCGTGACGTCGCCCGTGACGTACTCGCCGGAGAAGCAGGACGTGTCGAATTCCACGATCTCGGAGTTGTCGTGGCGCACCGAGCGGATCAGCCCGTGCAGGTCGAGATAAATCAGCCGATCGGCGCCGATGAGCTTCCTCACCTCCTCGACCGTGCGGCCGTTCGCGATCAGCTCCGACGCCGCCGGCATGTCGATGCCGTAGACGTTGGGATAGCGCACCGGGGGTGCGGCCGACGCAAAATACACCTTGCGCGCCCCGGCGTCGCGCGCCATACGGATGATCTGCTTCGACGTCGTCCCGCGGACGATGGAATCGTCCACCAGCAGCACGTTTTTGCCGCGGAACTCGAGATCGATGGCGTTGAGCTTGCGGCGCACCGACTGCGTGCGCTCCGCCTGCCCCGGCATGATGAAAGTGCGCGCGATGTAGCGGTTCTTAATGAAGCCCTCGCGGTACTTGACGCCGAGGTGGTACGCGGCCTGCGCCGCGGACGTCCGGCTCGTATCGGGAATGGGAATCACGACGTCGATGTCGTGATCCGGCCATTCGCGCACGATCTGGCCGGCGAGCTGCTCGCCCATGCGCAGGCGCGCCTTGTAGACGGAAAGATCGTCGATGATGGAGTCGGGCCGCGCGAGATAGACGAACTCGAAGATGCACGGCGTGTGCCGTACCGGGCCCGCGTGCTCGCGGCTGTGCAGCGTGCCGTCGTTCTCGATGTAGATCGCCTCGCCCGGGCGCACGTCCCGCATGCGCCGGAAACGCAGGATGTCGAGGGCGACGCTCTCGGATGCGACCATGTATTCCGGACCGGCCGGCGTGTCGCGGCGGCCGAGGATCAACGGCCGGATGCCGTGCGGATCGCGGAAGGCCACGACGCCGTGACCGACCACCAGCGCGGCGACGGCATAGCCGCCGGAGCAGCGCCGGTGCACCGCCTCCACCGCGTCGAAGATCTGCCCGGGCTCCGCGCGCCCGTCGGTGCGCTTTTGCAGCTCGTGCGCGAACACGTTGAGCAGCACCTCGGAATCGGAGCCCGTGTTGAGATGCCGCCGGTCGTCGCGGATCAAAAGCTCCTTCAGCTGCTCGGAGTTCGTGAGATTGCCGTTGTGCGCGAGGCAGATCCCGAACGGCGAGTTCACGTAGAAGGGCTGCGCCTCGGACGCCTGCGCGCCGCCGGCCGTGGGATAGCGCACGTGGCCGAGGCCGACGTTGCCGGTCAGGCGCAGCATGTGACGCTGGTGAAAGACGTCGCGCACGAGGCCGTTGCTCTTGCGCGTCTGCAGGCCGTCCTCGCCCCAGGTGACGATGCCCGCCGCATCCTGCCCGCGATGCTGCAGCACCGTGAGCGCGTCGTAGATCGCCTGGTTCACCGGCCCCTTGCCGACGATGCCGACTACGCCGCACATGTTCCGATCTCCATCATGATTTCTCTTGCCCCGCCGGCTTGCCGGCCTGCGGCATCAGCAGGTCGACGCCTTTCGGCGCCATGACCCGAATCCAGTCGGCAACGACCGCGGCATAGGGAATCAGCCGCGACTCCTGCCACCATCCGTCGCTGTCGAAGCGGGCGAGCTGCCCGCCGATGACGAACACGCCGACCAGCAGGGCGCCACGGCAGAAGCCGAACAGACCCCCGAGCGCGCGGTCGGTTCCGTTGAGCGCCGACAGGCGCATCAGCTTCGAGAAGCCCCAGCCGAGGATCCCGCCGAGCGCGAGCACGACGACGAAGATGAGCAATCGCCCGAACCAGAGCTGCAAGCCCTCGGAGCCCAGCCAGTCCTCGCTCAAAGAGCCCAGGTCCTGGCCGAAATTCATGGCCGCCCAGACGGCGACGAGCAGTGCGGCGATGGAGATGGCCTCCTTCACGAAACCGCGAAAGATGCCGACGGCGATCGAGATCGTGATGGCGACGGCAATGAGGATGTCGGCGATCGGCATCGGCCAAGGTTCGGAGCTCGCCCCAACGAGCCGGTTCCGCGGACGCGGCGAATGCATCGATTTTACCAAATTGCCGCGCGCGCCATCACGGATGCGGCACGACCTGGCTTTTCAGCCCCTCGGCGCTCAGTTTCCTGGCGACGGCCTCGGCGCTGGCGCGGTCCTTCTGCGGCCCGATGCGCACGCGGTGCAACTCGCCCGAGGGGGTATCGAGCTGGCTCAAGAAGGCCGCGTAGCCTTCCGCACGCAGCTTCGCCGCGAGCCGGTCGGCGTTCGCCTTGTTGGAGAAGCTGCCGATCTGCACGGCCCACATGCCGGTCGCGGAGGCACTCGCAGCGGTTTCCGCCGGCGCCCGCTCCGGTTCCTGTGCCGGCGGCTTCGCAGCCGCCGCGGCCTGCACCTTCGCCGGCGGCGGAGCGCTCTCGCGTTTCGGCTCGGGTGTGCCCTGCGACGGCGACTGGCCGGCCGCGCCCGCGTCGGCTGCCGCCGGCTCCGGCGCCGGCTGCGCGGGCGCCGCGGCGGTTTCCGTCGCGGGCGCTTCGGCCGCCGGCTTGCCGGTGCGCGCGGTATCGGCTCCGGCCTTGCGGTCCGCGGCGGCGGCAACGGGGTGTATCGCGGCTTCGGGCGTGTCGGGCAGGGGCTGCTCGCGATCGCGCTCCAGCACCACCTTGCGGCGCTCGCCCGGCTCGCGGCTCTGCCCGGGCAGGAGCACGGGCTCGCTGATCATCTCGCGCCCCTCCGGGGCGGGCCCGTCGAGGAATACCGGCACCACCAGCACGACGATCGCCACCAGCACCACGGCGCCGACGATCCGTTCTTTGAGAGCGCGATCCATTCGTTGTGCAGCGACACTTTAAAAGTGTGCGCGCGAGTATATCGTAGGAGCCCGCCATGCGGGCGCCGCCATCCGCCCCGTAGGAGCCCGCCATGCGGGCGACCGATATTCACCATGAGAGGCGATGCCCGCCGCACCGGGCATTCCGGTCGCGACGCGCATGGCGCGCTCCTACTGCAGCCACTCGAGGGCCGGGCCGACGGTGTAGAAAGAGCCGGTGATCAGCACCAGTGCGTCCGGATCCGCGTGCGCGGCGACGTGCTCGAGCGCAGCGGCCGGCGTCGGCAGCACGAGGCACGGACGGCCGGTTTCTTCCGAAACGAGCGCCGCGAGCGCGGCCGGATCGGCGGCGCGCGCGTTCGCCGGCCGCACCGCGATCCAGCGATCGACGTGCGGAGCCAGCGACCGCACTATCGCGCTCGCGTCCTTGTCCGCGAGGACGCCGATGATGGCGGTAATCGGGCCGGGATGCGCGAGCTCCGACAGGAGGTCGGAGAGCACGCGCGCGGCATCGGGATTGTGCGCGACGTCGAGCAGGTAACTGCGCCCGTCGCGCTCCAGCCGCTGGAAGCGGCCGGGCAGCGCGAGGCGGCGGAAGGCGCCGTCCACCGTGGCGGTATCGAGCACGTCTTCGACGCCCATCGCCTCGAGCACGGCCAGCGCGGCGGCTGCATTCGCGAGCTGCATGCGGCCAAAGAGCGACGGCAGTGCGAGCCCGCGAAGCACCGTGTCGCGCCCGCGCCAGCACCAGGCCGGCGGATCGCCGGCCTCGCGCGCGTAGCTGAAATCGCTCCCGGCGACCCGCAGATCGGCGCCGATGCGTTGGGCCTCGGCGCGTATCGTTGCCGGAACCATTTCCGAGCCGAAGACCAGCGGCTTGCCTGCCCGCATGATGCCGGCCTTCTCGCGCGCGATCGTCTCGACGTCGGTGCCCAGCCACTCGCAATGATCGAGCGTCACGTTCGTGATGATGCCCGCGTCGGGCTCGACCGCGTTCACCGCGTCCAGCCGGCCGCCCATGCCGATCTCGAGCACCGCAGCGCTCATGCCGGCCCGCGCGAACACGACGAGCGCCGCGAGCGTGCCGTATTCGAAATACGTGAGCGGCACGCCCTCGCGCACGGCTTCCACCGCCTCGAAAGCGGCCACGATATCCGCGTCGCCGGCCGGCGCGCCGTTCACGCGGATGCGCTCGTTGTAGGCGAGCACGTGCGGCGACGTGTAGCACCCCACCGCGTCCCCGCGCGCGCGGAACAGCGCCTCGAGCATCGCCGCCGAGGAGCCCTTGCCGTTCGTTCCGCCGACGTGCACGACCCGCGCGGGGCGCGGCAATCCGAGCCGCGCCTGCACCTCGAGCACGCGAGCGAGCCCGAGCTCGATCTCGCGCGGCGAGAGCGTCTCGAGCCACGCCAGCCATTCACCGAGGGAGCGCTTGTGGACCTTCATTTCCCGCACCGTAGGAGCCCGCCATGCGGGCGACCGATGTTTTCCGTCGCCCGCATGGCGGGCTCCTACGCATCGTTACGGCTTCAGGCGGCTTCGGCGGCCGGCGGCGGCCGGTGCGCGAGCTTCGCCAGCAGATCGGCGATCTCGCGGCGCATGCGGCGGCGGTCGACGATCATGTCGATGGCGCCGTGATCGAGCAGGAACTCGCTGCGCTGGA
>CAZBGV010000173.1:0-6735 GCA_964491485.1 uncultured Woeseiaceae bacterium
AGGAGCGCGCCATGCGCGCGACCGAAGATGTCCCGCGCAGGGTGCGGCAGGCGGCCGCGCGCGGCAGCGCCCCGTACGAGCGCGCCATGCGCGCGACCGACGATGGTCGGGAACGCGGCACGCGCCTATGCAAATCCGATGCGACGGCATGACGGTGCAGGCCGATCGATTGCGGCCTCCGCATGGCGGGCTCCTGCGGGCCCGCGCTGCGTGCGTCAGGCGGTCAGGCGGGCGAGGGTGGAGTAGCCCAGCGTCGCGTAAGTGACGGGATCCGCGATCGCGGGGTCCTGCTCCGCCTCGACCACGACCCAGCCCTCGTAACCGCTCGCGGCGAGCGGCGCCAGCACGGCCGCGTAGTGGATGCAGCCGTCGCCCGGCACCGTGAACACGCCTTGCAGCACGGCCTCGAGGAAGCTCGTGTCGCGGTTCAGGCAGCGCGCGAGCACGTCCTTGCGGATGTCCTTGCAGTGGACGTGCGCAATGCGCGATGCATAGCGTTCCGCTGCCTGGACCGGGTCGCCGCCCGCGAACATCAGGTGCCCCGTGTCGAGCAGCAGCTCGACTTCCGGTGCAGCGGCTTCGAGCAGCGTGTCGACGTCCTCCGTCGACTGGATCACGGTGCCCATGTGATGGTGGTAGGCCATGCGCATCCCGCCGTCCCGCATGCGTTGCGCGAGCCCGGAGAGTTTGTCCGCGTAGCGCGCGAGCTCGGGCGGCGTGAGACGCGGCCGCGCCGACAGGCGCGCGCTCACGTCCCCGTGGATGCAGCCCGTGACTTCCGCGCACACCATGACGTCGCAGCCGAGCGCCGCGAGCAGCTCGCGATGCGGCTGCATCGCCGCGAATTCCTCCTCCGCGGAGCGCTCCAGCAGGCGCAGGCTGTACCAGCCCGACACGAGCGCCAGGCCGTGGCGCTCGAGCAGCGGCCGCAGCGTGGCCGCGTCGCGCGGGAACTTGTGCCCGAGCTCCACACCCGCGTAACCCGCCGCCGCTGCTTCGGCGAGGCAGGTTTGCAGCGGAATGTCGGCGCCGAGCGCCGGCAGGTCGTCGTTGCTCCAGGTGAGCGGGTTGATGCCGATCCTGACGTTCAAGACAAAAGCCTCTTCTGGTACTCGGCGAACGCGCGGCGCACCGTCTCGCTCTCGGACACTTCCGCCACCGGCACGTCCCACCACGCGCCGCCGGCGGCGGTGGCTTGCACCGGATCCGTCTCGATGACGATGACGCTCGTGCGGTCCGCCTCGATGGCCTCCCGCAGAGCTTCTTCGAGCTCCCCTGCGCTCGCCGCCGCCCGTGCCCGTGCGCCGAGCGCACGCGCGTGCGCCACGAAGTCGACCGGCGGCGCGTCGCCGAGCAGGTTGTTGTAGGGTTCGCCGCCGCAGGACCGCTGCAGGCGGTTGATGCAGCCGAAGCCGCGGTTGTCGAGCAGCACGATGACGAGCTTGAGCCCGAGCGCGACCGAGCTCGCGATCTCCGAGTTCAGCATGAGGTAACTGCCGTCGCCGACCAGCACGATCACCTCGCGTGCAGGATCGGCGAGCTTCACGCCGAGACCGCCGGCGATCTCGTAGCCCATGCACGAGTAGCCGTACTCGAGGTGGTAGCTGCCGGGGCCCGCGGCGCGCCACAGCTTGTGCAGCTCGCCGGGCAGTCCGCCCGCCGCGCACACGACCGTCGCGTCGGGACCCGCCAGGCGGTTCACGGTGCCGAGCACGTGCGCGTCGCCGGGCAGGCCGGAATCCGGCCAGCGCACGGCGGCGTCGACCGCCCCGTGCCACCCGGCGATCGCGGCTTGCGCGAGCGCGCGCCAGTCGGTGTCGGGAGAGTGCGCGGGCAGCGCCTCATCGAGCTCCGTGAGCGTGGCGGCCGCATCGCCGGCCAGCGCAAGCGCGCCGCGCTTGATGGCGTCGTGGCGCGCCGGGTTGATCGCGATGAAGCGCGCATCGGGAGCGAAGAGGGTGTTAGAGGCGCTCGTGAAATCCTGCAGGCGCGTGCCGATGGCGAGCACGACATCGGCCTCGGCCGCGAGCCGGTTTGCCGCGCTGCTGCCGGTCACGCCGATCGCGCCCGCGTTCAGCGGATGGTTCCAGGGCAGCGCGCCCTTGCCGGCCTGCGTCTCCGCGAACGGCAGGGCCTGCCGCTCGACGAACGCCCCGAGCTCCGCGAAGGCGCCCGAGTAGTGCACGCCGCCGCCGACGATGGCGAACGGGCGCGCGGCCGCGCGCAGCGCCTCGGCCGCGCGCTGCAGCGCATGGCGGTCCGGGCGCGGCCGCGGAATCGTGCGCAGCGCGGGCTCGAAGAATTTCGCCGGCCACTCGCACGCTTCCGTCTGCACGTCCTGCGGCAGCGCGAGCACGACCGGCCCGCAGTCGGCCGGATCCGTGAGCACTGACAACGCCTGCGGCAGCGAAGCGAGCAGCTGCTCCGGCCGCTGGATGCGATCGAAGAAGCGCGCCACCGGCCGGAAGCAGTCGTTGGCCGTGACCGCAGGCTCGGTGAAGCTCTCGACCTGCTGCAGCACGGGATCCGGGCGCCGGCTCGCGAACGCGTCGCCGGGCAGCAGCAGGACGGGCAGCCGGTTCACGTGCGCCAGCGCGGCGGCGGTCACCATGTTGGTCGCACCGGGGCCGATCGAGGTGGTGCACGCCATCATGCGCCGGCGCCGGTGCGCCTTCGCGAACGCGATTGCGGCGTGCGCCATCGCCTGCTCGTTGTGCGCGCGGTAGACCGGCAGCCGCTCGCGCTGCGACTCGAGCGCCTCGCCCATGCCCGCGACGTTGCCGTGACCGAAGATCGCGAACACGCCGCCGAAAAGCGGCACCCTGGCACCGTCGATTTCCGTGTGCTGCGCCGCGAGCCAGCGCACGAGTGCCTGCGCCGCCGTCAACCGGATCGTTTTCCCGCTCATGGCCCGTTGTCCCGTGTTGCCCCTTCTTTCGAGCCGCGCCAGACCTCGATCATCGCGCGGTACACGTCCGCTATCGCGCGGCGCGTGCCGGCGTCGTCCAGCGTACCCGAGAACCATTGCTTCGCCGCCTCGGCGAAGATGCTGCGGCCGACCGCGAAGCCGCGGCATACGTCGAATTGCGCCGCGACCGCGAGGCCTTCGCTGAGCGTCGCCGGATCGGCGCCGAGGCCGAGCAGCACCACGCCCTTGCAGTGCGGATCGCAATCGGCGATCACCTCCTGCACGGCCCGCCAGCCGTCCTCGGTCTGCGGCTCGAGCTTCCACCAGTCCGGCCGGACGCCGAGGTTGTAGAGACGGCGCATCGCGCGCGGCAGCGCGCGCCTGTTCCCGTCCTCGTTTGCACCGCGCTTCGGGCAGATGATCTCGAGCACGAGGCGGCGGTCCAGGGCGACGAGCTCGGCGTACAGCGCGCGGATGCGTTCTTCCTGCTGCGCCCGCAGCGCCGGCCCGTCGTCCGGATGATAGAAGAGCAGGCACTTGATCACCCGCTCGGCTGGCCAGGTCGCGATGTGCGCGCCGGTGGCGTAATGCGCCTCGAACGCGAGCGGGCGCGAGCCCGGGACTTCGACCGGGCTCGCCCGCCACAGGCGCGCCGCCGCGAGCCGCGCGAGCGCCGCGCGCCCGTAGCGCTCGTCGACGATCGCACCGTGGCGGATGGCGCCGTCACCTTCCGCCACGACGTCGAGCAACGCCGTCGCGATCAGGTCCTTGAAGGCCACGATGTCGGCGAAGGGCCGCCCATGCTGTGCCGCGAGGCTCTCGAGCTGCGTGCGGTGATCGAACGCGAGGATGCAGAGCGGCCGCGGATCGTCGGTCCAGGTCGTCGCCCGGTGCAGGTGCGCGAGCTCCGCGTCCTCCGCCGGACGTCGGGGCGGGCGCCGCCGCGCGAGGCAGGCGGCGAGCTCGGCGCGGCTCGGCATGGCCGGGGTGCAGCCGTGCCGCGCGACGACCAGGGCGCCGCAGGCATTGCCGAGCGCGCCGCAGCGCTCCCAGGTCTCACCCGCCAGCCACCCGAGAAGAAAGCCGGAAAGAAAAGCGTCGCCGGCGCCGACCGTGTTGAAGACTTCCACTTCGAGGCCGGGTACGGCGGTGCCGGACTCGAGCGAGCGGATCGGACCCGTATCGAACACGATGCAGCCGCGCGCACCCTGCTTCAGCACGATGACCGCGTCGCTGGCGCCGCGTATCGCTTCGAGCGCGGCCAGGGTATCGGTCGAGCCGCCCGCTATCGCGATTTCCTCCTCGGTGCCGACGACGAGATCGCAGTACGGCAGCACGTCGCCGAGCGTGTCGGTAATCTCCGCGGACGGCACGTAGCGGCTCGCACCTTCGCCCTTGCGCGCAAGCCCCCACAGCACCGGCCGATAGTCGATGTCGAGCAGCACGCGCGTGCCGTTTGCGCGCGCGCAGCGGATTGCCTTGTGCACGGCCGCGCGCGTGCCCGGCGTCGACAGGTGAGTGCCGGTGATCGCGAGCAGGCGTGCGCTCGCGATGAAAGGCTCCTCGACGTCGTCCTCCGTCACGCCCATGTCGGCGCAGCGCTCGCGGAAGAAGATGTGAGGGATCTCGCCGCCTGCGCCGACACCGAGGACGACGAAACCCGTCATGCGGTCCGGGTCGGTGCGCACGCGGCTCACGTCCACGCCCTGGCGCGCGAGCTCCTCGCGCACGAAACGCCCCATGTGCTCGTCGCCGACGCGCGTGAGCATGGCGCTTTTCACGCCGAGGCGTGCGAGGCCCGCGGCGAGATTCGCCGATGAGCCGCCGAGGTACTTGGCGAACGTCTGCATGTCCTCGAGGCGCCCGCCGACCTGCTGACCGTAGAAATCGACCGCGGCGCGCCCCAGGCAGATGACGTCGAGCGAGCGGTCCGGTTCGTGGCTAGCCACGCGGCACTCCCGCCGGCCACCAGTACGCCGCGTCGGACGCCATCGTCCATGCGTGCGACTCGGTGAAATCGGGCACCGTGTACGGGTCGTTCGGGAGGTGCCGGATGACCCAGGAGTAGTACATGCCGTAGCCCGGCGCCGCGCATTGCGCGTGGTCGAACCCGGGCGGAATCAGCACCGTGTCGCGCTCGCGCACCTTGTAGACGTCGTCGCCCAGCTCGGCGTGTCCGTAGCCCTGCGGCTCGGTGAAGCGGTAGTGGTAGATCTCGGGCTGCCGGTGATGGTGCGGCGGATAACTGGACCAGCCGCCCGGCAGCGTCACCACTTCGCCCAGCACGAGCTCGGCTTCCGGGGGCGAATTGCGCCCGTCGAAGATCGTGCGCACGAAGCGCAGGCAGCGGCCGGCCACCTGCCCGGCGCCGCGGTGCTCGTCGGGCACGTCGTCGGGCGTGAACACGCGGGGAGGGAACGCTTTCCGGTTGCCACAGCGATACACGGTGAGCTCGCTCGGGCTTATCGCTTCAATGCGGACCGCGGTGCCGGCCGCTGCGTGCAGCGCGCTCGCCGATTCGTCGAACAGCGAGGCGCGCGCGAGGCGGAATGCGTGCTCGCCCAGCCGTCCCCCGATCTCGCCCTGCATCAGGAGCCACGCGGTCTCCGTCCCGCACGTGAGATCGAGCGCTTCGCCCGGGGCGAGGACCAGCGATTCGAGCGTGAGGCCGGCGAACTCCGCCAGCGCGTGAAGCCCCGGTGCGGGTTCCGTGCCTCCGGCGCGCACCACCTGTCGTTCCGTATCCATCGTCGTCATCCCGTTTCGTTCAGCGTGACCCGGCACCGTCCGGCAGCCGCGTCCTCGATCGCCTGCATGACCCGTTGCACGCGAAGCCCCTCGTCGAAATCCGGATAGAACCGGCCACTGCCTTCCACGGCGCGGATGAAGCCGTGCAGCTCGATCACCTTGAGGTCGTTGATGCCGAGGCCGTGGCCGGGAGCCGGGCAGAAGCGCGCATACACGTCGTGCGCCGGGCCGGCGAGCAGCGTCCGGTAGCCGGCGCGGCCCGGTGCATCGCCCGCGTCGTACCAGCGGAGCTCGTTCATGCGCTCCTGGTCGAAGGACAGCGCGCCGCGGGTGCCGAAGATCTCGAATTCGAGCCCGCACTTGCGGCCCATTCCGATGCGGCTGATCTCGAGCGTCGCCGGCACGCCGGACTCGAGCTCCGCGAATACGCGCGCGATGTCCTCGTTCTCGACCGGCCGCTCCGCGCCTGCCGCGTCCCGGCGCGTACGAATGACCGCCAGCGTTTCGGCGGTGAGCGAGCGCGGCGGCCCGATCAGGAAGTGCAGCATGTTGATCAGGTGCGAGCCGAGGTCGGCGAGCGCGCCCGACCCCGCGAGGCGGCGCTCGCAGCGCCAGCTGTGCGGCACGTCGGGCGAGGCCATGTAGTCCTCGAAATAGCGGCCCGTGAAGTGCAGCACGTCGCCGATCTCGCCTGCCGCGATCATGTCGCGCGCAACCCGGATCATGGGATTGGCGGTGTAGTTCAGGCCCACGGCGTGCACGACGCCGGCCCGGTGCGCCGCGGCGGCCAGCTCCTCGGCTTCCGCGACGGTGAGCGCCAGCGGCTTTTCGCAGTAGACGTGCTTGCCGGCCTCGAGCGCGGCCAGCGCCATCTCGAAGTGCAGGTGATTCGGCGTGCAGATGTCGACCACGTCGACGGCGGGATCCGCGACGAGCGCGCGCCAGTCGCCCGTGCCGCGCTCGAAGCGCAGCTCGCGCGCCGCCTTTTCGCCGCGCGCCTCGTCGACGTCGGCGACGCACACCGCGCGCGGCGCGGCGATGTCGTCGAACACGGCGGCGACCTCGTGCAGCGCGATGGC
>CAZBGV010000174.1:0-6671 GCA_964491485.1 uncultured Woeseiaceae bacterium
CCGGCTTGCCGGAATGCAGCAGGGCGGACAGCAGGAACTCCTCGGCCGGCCCCGACCCGTGCGCCTTCGGCCGCGACAGGATCGACAGGTCCGACATCGGCCCGATGATGCCGAAAATGCGCGCCGGCGTGCCGACCATCTCCTTCCATAGCGCGATTCCGCTGCGGCCGAGCCCCGGGCGCTTCACGAGCGCGAAGTCGCGGGCCTTCGCGATCTTCCCGAACAGCGCGGCCGCCGCCGCCGCGTCGAGCTCCGGATTGCGGCGCTTCGAGGCGCGCAGCCGGATGCGTTCCGGCATCAGGAAAGGATCCCTGGCGGGATGCTCTTCCCGGTGCGGCCGGACGTGACAGCCGACGACGTTGGCGCCGAGCCCCTCCGCGAGGCCAAAAGCCGTTTCCAGTGCGAGCCCGCTTTCAGGCCGATCGGCCACGGGCACGAGCAACACGCGCACCGTTCTGCTCCCTGTTCAGTGACGACCCACGGCACGCCGTGCACGCCTGCGGCACGCACGTGCGTTCCGGACCCGGCATTGTCACGGAGCCCACCCTGCTCGACAAGTCGAGCCGTCATGCAGCACGCCGGCCGCGCGGGTTATTCTGGCCGGAGTGACCGGAGGCGAGAGGAACGTGGCCGCGACGGAGCCCGAAGCGAGCGCAGAGCCCTGTTTCCGCACCGAGGGGCTGACGAAGGTCTACGGCAGCGGGCACAGCGCCGTGCACGCGCTGCGCGGCGTGGACCTGGTGCTGCCGGAGCGGGAGCTCGTCGTGCTGCTCGGCGCCTCCGGCAGCGGCAAATCCACGCTGCTCAACATTCTCGGCGGCCTGGACCGCCCGACCGGCGGCCGCCTGTTCTTTCGCGGCACCGAGCTGACGAACGCGAGCCAGCGCGCGCTCACGCAATACCGCCGGCGGCACGTCGGCTTCGTCTTCCAGTTCTATAACCTGATGGCGAGTCTCACGGCGCGCGAGAACGTCGCGCTGGTGACGGAAATCGCCGAGAACCCGCTCGCGCCCGAGGAAGCGCTGCGGCTCGTCGGCCTCGAGCAGCGGCTCGATCACTTTCCGGCACAGCTCTCCGGCGGCGAGCAGCAGCGCGTCGCCATCGCACGCGCGATCGCGAAGCAGCCTTCGGTCCTTTTGTGCGACGAGCCGACCGGCGCCCTCGATTCCGCCACGGGGGTGCGCGTGCTGGAAGCGCTGCGTGACGTCAATGACCGGCTCGGCGCGACGACCCTGCTCATCACGCACAACGCGGCGGTAGCGGAAATGGCGGATCGGGTGATCACGTTCTCCGACGGCCGGGTGCGGGAGGATCGCGTGAACGAGACCCGCAAGGCGCCGCACGAGTTGTCGTGGTGATGCCGCTTCGCATGCCCCTGCGGCTCAGCGCCCTCGACCGGAAGCTGCTGCGCGACCTGTGGACCCTGAAAGGCCAGGCCGCGGCCATCGCCTTCGTCATCGCCGGCGGCGTCTCCGTTTACCTCGTCATGGCGGGGCTTTTGTCCTCGCTCGAGGAGACGCGCCGTGCGTATTACGACCGCTACCGGTTCGCGGACGTCTGGGCGCCGGTCGTGCGCGCACCCTACGCGCTCCTCGACGAGATCCGGCACATCGACGGCGTGCAGGCAGCGGAGGCCCGTGTGCGCGTGCCCGCGCTGTTCGAGCTGCCGGGCATGGCGGAGCCGGCGAGCGGCGAGGTGCTCTCGCTGCCCGACTACGGGCTGCCCGCGGTCAACCAGGTGCACCTCGTGCGCGGGCGCCTGCCCCGCCCGGGTTCCCGCGGCGAAGCGCTCGTGCTGGAGGGCTTCGCGACGGCGCACCGGCTGACCGTCGGCGATACGATTCCGGCCACTATTTACGGCGGGCGCCTCGAGGTGCGCGTCGTGGGCATCGCCCTGTCGCCCGAGCACGTCTATGCGATCGCGCCCGGCCAGATCGTGCCCGACCCGCGCCTGTTCGGCGTGCTGTGGATGGGACGCGATGCACTGTCCGAGGCGGTGAACCAGGAAGGTGCGTTCAACGAGGCGGTCGTGCGCCTGTCCCACGGGGCGAACGAAGCGGCCGTGATCGCCGCGCTGGATCGGCTGCTCGATCCGTACGGCGCCGCCGGCGCATACGGGCGTGAAGACCAGGTCTCGAACGCCTTCGTCTCGAGCGAGATCGACCAGCTCCGCACCATGTCGAACGTGCTGCCGCCCATCTTCCTCGTGGTCGCGGCATTCCTCGTCAACGTCGTCATATCGAGGCTCGTCGCGACGGAACGCAACGAGATCGGGTTGCTGAAGGCCTTCGGCTACGCCGATCTCGACGTCGTCGTGCATTACCTGAAGCTGGTGGCAGCGATCGCGGTGCTCGGGCTCACCCTCGGGGCCGCGCTCGGTCTCTGGATGGGACACGCGCTCGCCGGCGTATACACCGAGTTCTTCAGCTTCCCCTTGTTCGTGTTCCGTGCGGACCCGCGGGTGTACGTGCTCGTCGTTTTCGTCACCGTGGCCGCTACGGCCGGCGGCGCGGCCGCGGCGGTGCGGCGCGCAGCCCGCCTGGAGCCGGCGGCTGCCATGACGCCGCCGGCGCCGCCCGACTATTCGCGGGCCGCGGGCAGCGCGGTGACCCGCCTCGCCTTCCTCGACCAGCAGACGCGCATGGTGCTGCGCCAGATCGTGCGATTTCCGGGGCGCGCGGCGTTCACGGTGGCGGGGGTCGCGGTTTCGGGGGCGTTGCTGGTCGCGACGCTCTTTTTCCTCGACGCCATGCATGTGATGATTCGCGTCTATTTCAACGTCGCCAACCGCTACGACGTTCAGGTGGTCTTTACAGAGGCCCGTTCCACCCCGGCCCTGTTCGAGCTCGCGCGCGCCCCGGGCGTCCTGCACGCCGAGCCGTATCGCCGGGTGGCCGCGCGCCTGCGCGCCGGGCATTTCGAGGAACGCGCGTCGGTCATCGGCCAGCCGCTCGACGCGACGCTGTCACGCCTCGTGAACGCCGAGCGGAAACCCGTCGTACCCGCACCCGGCGGGCTCGTGCTGTCGCGCGATTTGGCCGAGAAGCTGCACGTGACGGCGGGCGACCTCCTCGAGGTGGCGGTCACGGAAGGGCGACGGCCGGTGCTCACGATTCCCGTCGCCGCCGTCACGACGACGTTTATCGGCTCCGACGCACGCATGCTGATTCACGAGCTGAACGCGGCGCTGCAGGAAGGCGAGGTGATCTCCGGCGCGAACCTTCTCGTCGACGCGAGCCTGGAGAAAACGCTGTATGCGGAGCTCGAAGGACGTCCGGCTGTCGCCGGCATTGCCTTGCAGCGGGAAGCGGAGCGCAATTTCACCGAGCTCATGAACCAGAGCATCGGCCTCTCGGTCTGGGTGTATACGGCCTTCGCCGCGCTCATCGCCATCGGCGTGGTCTACAACACCGTGCGCATCTCGTTCGCCGAGCGGCAGCGCGAGCTCGCGTCGCTCAGGGTGCTCGGATTCACGCGTGGCGAGGTCTCGTATATCCTGCTCGGCGAAATCGCTTTCCTGACGTTGGCGGCCCTGCCGCTCGGCGCGGCACTGGGTGCCGTGCTGGCGTGGGCGCTCGCGCAAGCGGTCAGCTCGGAGCTGTTCCGGCTGCCGTTCGTGATCGACGCCGGGACATTCGGCTATGCGGCCGTCGTCGTCGTGGTCGTAACCGCCGTGTCCGCGCTGCTGGTCAGGCGGCAGCTCGACAGGATGGATCTCGTGGGAGTGCTGAAGAGCCGTGACTGACGTCCGCAGCCGCGCCGGGCTCGCCGGGGCTCCGCACGCGTCGCTCGGCGTGCCGCGCGCGTGAAGCCCAGTTTCCGCACCGCGTTCTGGTCGGGCGCGGCGATCCTGCTCGTGCTGCTGCTCGTGCTCGCGTTCCGTCCCCGCGCGGTCCCGGTCGATGCCGGCGCGACCCGGCGCGGCCCGATGCAGGTCACCGTGCGCGACGAGGGCCGGACGCGGGTACGCCAGGAATACGTCGTGTACGCGCCGGTCAGCGGGCAGCTCCAGCGCGTGCAATTCAAGCCCGGGGCGGAAGTCGAGGCGGGCCAGGTCGTGGCGCGAATCCAGCCGGGCGACCCTGCGTTTCTCGATGCACGCGAGCGTGCCGAAGCGCAGGCGGCGGTGCGCGCCGCGGAGGCGGCCGCATCGGCCGCACGCGCGGAGCTCGAGCGCGCCGAAGCGCAGGCCCGCTTCGCGCGCACGGACCTCGCGCGCATCGAGAGCCTGCGCGAGCGCGGCCTGGCCTCGGCCGACGCACTGGACCAGGCGCAGCTCGCCTTGCGCGTCGCGGAGGCGGCGCGTTCCACGGCGGCGGACGACCTGCGGATGCGGGAAGCACAGCTCGATGCCGCGCGCACCCGGCTCACGCCGCCGGCGGACGCGGGCGGCGAGCCGATCGACGTGCTGAGCCCCGCGTCGGGACGCGTGCTCACGGTCGCGCGCGAAAGTGCGGGTGTCATCGCGGCCGGACAGGAGATTCTTTCGGTCGGTGATCCGAGCGAGCTCGAAGTCGTGGTCGAGATGCTGACCACCGACGCGGTGCTCGTCGAACCGGGCGACGACGCGATCATCGAGGACTGGAGCCGCCTGCGCGAGCCGCTTGCGGGAAAAGTGCGGCTGGTCGAGCCGTACGGCTTTCGCAAGATCTCGGCCCTCGGTGTCGAGGAGCAGCGGGTCAACGTGATCGTCGACTTCACCGGCCCGCCGGAGGAATGGACGGTGCTCGGGCACGGCTACCGCGTGGAGGCCGCCGTCGTGATCTGGCGGGCGGACGACGTGTTACAGGTGCCGGTGGCCGCGCTGTTTCGCGACGGCGGGCACTGGGCGGTGTTTCGCATCGAGTCCGGGCGCGCGGTGCTGACGCCGGTCGACATCGGGCACAACAACGGCGAGAGCGCCGAAATTCTCTCCGGCATTGCCGCCGGCGTGCCGGTGATCCTGTATCCGGGTGAGGAGATCCGTGACGGCAGCCGGGTCGAGCCGCGGTGACCGGGTCACAAAGGGCGAAGCTGCGACCTGCGCGTCCCGCAGGAGCCCGCCATGCGGGCGACTCCGGCATTAGCGGTCGCCCGCATGGCGGGCCTTTACGGCGGAAGCGTCAAACGGGGCGCGTGGTCGAGCGGGTCGCCCGGCCCTCGGCCGTGGGCACGTCGGCCTGCTCGATGACGCCGATCTTGTGGCGATAGGCGAGCTCGCCGCCCAGCCAGCCGGTGACCAGCAGGATGCCGACGACGATCGCGGAAAGCACGAGTCCGGTCGGCAGCACCGCGGCGCCCGGCTGGTCGATGCGCATCCAGAGATTCGCGAGGGCGATGAGCAATGCCGCGGCATTGCCCAGGAAATGAAACCAGCCCACAGCCTGGCGGGCCCGGCGAATCGTCAGGAAATCGGTGAGCCCCGCGAGTGCAGCCAGGGCTCCCATGACGAGACCGCCGCCGAGCAGCCACATCGAGACGCGCGCCCAGAAAAGATCGTTGGTGACGGCGAACGCGATATCGGTCACCAGCGCGGCGACCAGGAACGCGATCGGAAAGGGTACGAGCATGGGATGGATGGGATGTCCGCCGATCGCGGCGGTGCTCGGAATCCCGCGGGTCGAATCGTCAGCCATGGCACGATGCCTTTGCAGTGAGGGTGCGGAGAATGGAACGGTCGCCGGGTGCGGACCTGCTCGACGCAGGCGGGGAGTCCGGGGCCGGATCCGCCCCGCACCGCCGGCGAAGAAATCGGCGTCGAGCATCACAAACCTAGAAGCCGGCCTTGCCCTTGTCAACCGCTCGCCTCGTCCAATGGCGCGCAAAAACGCAGGCCGGGACGTCCGTCGTCGAACTCCGGCCGCACGGCGCAGCTTGCCCCGGAGGGTTGATTGTCATGGGCGCAGCCAGCCACACTCCGCCCGCGCATCAGGGGAGAAAAGAATGCATGCCTTGCAGGGCTACCTCGTGGTGTTTCTGGGCGCCGGGCTGGGCGGGACGCTGCGCCACGGCCTCAACGTGGCGGCTGCCCGGGTGCTGGGGTACGGATTCCCGTACGGAACGCTGATCGTGAATGTCACGGGCTCGCTGGCCCTGGGTTTGCTCGCCGGCTGGTTCGCGCACAGGTTCGATCCCGGGCAATCCTGGCGGCTGTTTATGGTGACCGGGATACTCGGCGGCTTCACGACGTTTTCGACGTTCTCGCTGGATACGGCATTGCTCTACGAACGCAGCGGCATCGGCATGGCGGTGCTTTACGTCGCAGCGTCCGTGGGCGTCTCGCTGCTTGCGCTGTCCCTCGGGCTGTTCGCCGTCCGGCAGCTCGGCTGACCGGCGTCTCCCTACCCCTCATGCGCGTTTCTTGCGCCGGCGGGAGGGGCGGTTGCGGAAGCGGACGGCGGCGTCGCAGGCGATGCGGAGCCAGCGCTCCGCTTCCTCCGGATCGTCGAACATCTCCTCGGGTGCGGACCAGTACGAGGTTTTCGTCGGCTCGCCTTTTTTGACGTAGACGAACGGGCTCTGCCCGCGCTCGCGGAACAGGCCGACCGACTGCTCGTCCGTCTTGAGATAGAGCACGTCGTCGGCGACCAGCCCGAACATGAGGTCGTCACGGTACACGCCGTAGCCGCCGAACATGCGCCTGGCCCGGATGTCGCCGGCGCCCTCGAGCATCTCGAGCACGTGCTCGACGA
>CAZBGV010000175.1:0-6638 GCA_964491485.1 uncultured Woeseiaceae bacterium
CGCATGGCGGGCTCCTACGGGTGCCTTCGTTCGGTCGCCCGCATGGCGGGCTCCTGCGGGCACGCGGCCTTGTTCGGCGGTGGCGGTGAGGCGCGCGGTGCGCGGGGGCGTCAGGAGGCGATGGCGGCGCGGCGGCGCCTGCGCTGCGACTCGCACCAGGCGAGGAACTCGGCCTCGGGCAGCGGCCGCTGGATGTAGAAGCCCTGGCCCAGGTCGCAGCCGAAACGCCGCACGGCCTCCAGCTGCTCCCGGGTTTCGATGCCTTCGGCGACCACTTCGAGGTTCATGGCCTTGCCGAGCGCGATGATGGCCTGCACGACGCGCTCGTTGCTCGGCGATTCCGCAAGGCGCTCGACGAAGGACTGATCGATTTTCAGCGTCTGGGCGGGAAGCTCCGCGAGATACGCGAGCGAGGAATAGCCGGTGCCGAAGTCGTCGATGTGGATGCCGACGCCGAGGCCCGAAAGGTCGTTGAGGACGGGCCTCGCCACGGTGAGGTCCTCGAGCAGCGCGGTTTCGGTGAGCTCGAGGTTGATGAGCCTCTCGCCCAGCCGATAGTCCCGCAATATGGACTGGACGAGGCTCACGAGCTTGCCGTTGCGCAGCTGGTGCGCGGACAGGTTGACGCTCACGGGCACGTCCCACCCGGTCGCCGCGCGCCAGCGGCCGATCGCATCGGCGACCCGCCGCATGATGCACTCGAAGAGGATGTCGGAGATGCCCATCTCCTCGGAGAGCGGCACGAAGTCGGCGGGACCGACGATCTCGCCGCCGCGGCGGATCCAGCGCGCGAGTGCCTCCGCGCCGGCGATGGAGCCGTCCGAGAGGCGGATCTGCGGCTGGAAGAAGGCGCTGATCTCGCCCGCGTCGATGGCGCGGCGCAGCTCGGCTTCCATGTCGAGCCTGTGCTGAGCCCGGTTCTGCATGTCGCTCTGGTAGAACGTGATGCTGCCGTCGAGCCGCCGCATCGAGCGATGCAACGCGCCCTCGGCGCAGCGGAAGACGGCGGCGGAATCCTTGCCGTGGGCGGGATAGCGCGCCACGCCGATGCTCGCTTTGAGGAACAGGTCGCGGCCGTCGATGACGAACGGCTCCTGCACCGTGGCCTTGACACGCTCCACCAGCTGCTCCAGAGCCGGGCCGCTGCACGCGGGAGCCACGCAGGCGAACTCGTCGGAACCGAACCGGCCCACGATGCCGCGCCACTCGGCATGTGGCTCGAACAGGTCGACCAGGCGCTTGCCCAGCGCGCGCAGGAGGCGCGTTCCCGACTCGTAGCCGAGCGTCTCGTTCAGGAAACTGAAGCGTTCGACGTCGAGCAGGATGACGGCGGTCTCCGGCCCGGCGGCGCGGGATTCGATCAGCTGCCGCAGCTCGTCGATCAGCTTCAGCCGGTTCGGCAGCTTGGTGACGGGATCGAAGTACGCCAGCCGGTGCAGCTCGGCCGTGCGATCGCTCACGCGCTGCTCGAGCACCTCGTTCGCGCGGCGCAGCGCGAGGTCTGCATGCCACTTGCCGCACAATGCCGCGGCGAGCTGCCGGCACTCCACCGCATGAAAGGGCTTTTTGAAGAAGAAGATGCGGTCTGCCGGCGGCACCTGCTCGCCGAGGTTGTCGGGCTCGGGGCTCAGCGAGCCGGTCACGAGCACGATGTTGACGTTCGGATCGATGCGCCGGATCTGCTTCGCGGCTTCGACGCCGTCGATGCCGGGCGGCATGCGGATGTCCAGGAAGACGATCGCAAACGGGTTCTTTTCCCTGACCGCGGCGGCCACCGCCTTGACCGCCGCGGTGCCGTTGCTCCTGGTGTGCACTTCGAAGCGGGCGGCGCCCGTCTCGTCGGTGTCCTCTCCGAACAGCACCTTCTCCAGGTCGCCGAGCGTGCTGGTGGCCGCATCGGGCTCGAAGTCACGCCCGAGGCAATGCAGGTATTCACGCAGGATGAGCGCGTCGTCGTCGACCGCGAGCACGCGGTTCAGCGAAGGCGTGTTCGGCTTCATGTTTCCGGCTGCACCATTCCGGCGACGTCCTCCGCGAGCCTGATGAAGGACAGCGGCTTGTTGAAATAGTGCAGCTTGAGCGGCGGCGGCACGCGCCGCTCGAGCTCGTCCCGAGCGATGTCGGAGTAGCCGGTGACGAAGATGATCTCGACTTCGGGATCGAGCCTGCGGATCTGCTGCCCGGCTTCGACGCCGTCGATGCCGGGCGGCATGCGGACGTCGAGTATGACGACGTCGAAAGGCCGGCCTTGCTGCGCCGCCGTCGCCGCGAGATCGATGGCATCGCGGCCCTGGCTGCAGGCGACGATCTCGAAATGCGGCGGCACGACGGCATCCGGCACCGGCTCGAACAGCTCCGCCTCGAGCGTATCGAGCGCCGTCCGGTGCCCGGGGCGCTCGTTGCGGCCGAAAGCCTTGCGATAACAGTCGAGGATCAACTCGTCGTCATCGGCGATCAGGACCCGGATGTCCCTTCGCTCCTGTGTCGCGTGCATCGTCCTGTCCTCGCTCGCTCAGGCGGCCGGCAGCAGCACGTGAAATGCGGCACCGCGCCCGGGGCCGTCGCTTTCGGCCAGGATGCGCCCGCCCATTGCCGCGACCGAATTGGCGCACCAATGCAGCCCGAGCCCGGCAAACTCGCTCGGCTGCTTGGAGGTGAAGCCCCTCTGGAAAATGCGCTGGCTCTCGGCCACGGTGAACCCGCAGCCGGAGTCGCGCACGGTCACGCGCACCATCGACCGTTCCCCGATCGGGTCGAGGGCCGCGCTCACCTCGATGCGGCCGCCGCCGGTGCCGCCGCGGCGGATCGCCTCGAACGCGTTCAGGATGACGTTCCCGAGCACCTGCGCGAGCCCCACCCGGTGCGCGCGAACGCGGAATCGCTCGAGGTCCCGCTGCACGTCGAGGGTGACGCCGTGCTCCTCCTTGTCGGGGAGCACCAGGACGGCTTCTTCCACGACCTCGGCGAGCGGCAGCTTTTCCATGACCGGCGGCACCTTCGCGAAACGCTCCTGGTCCGTGAGGATGGCTTCCACCTGGTGCGCCTGCCGGGACGCGATGTTCAGGTCCTCGAGCGCGCTTTCGCGAGTCGCATCGACGTGCTCGAAGGCCGAGCGGATATAGGCCAGCAGCTTCTCCCGCCGCTCGGGCGGGCATTCTGGATCGCCGAGCTCGGCGGCCGCCTGCGGAATGCGCCGCGCCGTTTCGGACTGGAACATGCGCGTGACGCGGTCGATGCCGTTGATCATCGGCGTCAGCGCGTTGCGGATGTTGTGCAGCACTTCGGCCGCCGTGTCCGCTTTGCCGGCCTTGAACGATTGCTCGAGCAGGAGACGCCGGGCCTGGTGCAGCTCGCTCGTCATGCGATCGAACTCGCGTGCCAGCGCGCCGATCTCGTCGCCGCGGTCGTCGTTCAGCATGATCGAGAGGTCGCCGCTTTCGCGTATGCCGCCGATGTGCGTCGCGAGCCGCTCCAGCGGCCGCAGGATGATACGGCGCAGGAGCTGCCACATGACCGCCGCAACGATGATTCCGGCGATGGCAAGCGACAGCACGGCGCCGTTCACGGCGCGGCCGCCGATCGCGGATACCTCGCGCGGCGAGCTCGCCTCGAGCACGATGAGCGGATCGCCCGGCAGATCGCGGAGCACGCTGTATGCCCGCACGAACTTCTCGTCGGCAACCTGCGCGATGGCCCCGGGAGCGGCCGCGGCGAGCGCCGCCGGCGGCGGCGCCGCGTCCGCCGGGAACCAGCGGAGATCGACCGCGGTGCGCTGCTCCAGGCTCTGCACCCGCGCCGCATCGAAGAACTGGCCCAGGATCAGCGTGCCGGCGATCGGGCCCTCTTTGGCACTGGTGATGATCGGCCTCGAGCTCACCAGCATCGGGCCCTCCGAGGTCTGGAGGAAGCCGTCCATGCGGCTGTCGAGCGATGCGTGCGACAGGAGCCTGCCGAGGGTCGGTCCCGACGGATCGAGAATGCCGAGGCCATCGGGGGCGGCGAGCCCGCCGTTTTCGATCAGCGCGCCCCAGATCCTGCGGCCGCTCGTGTCGTAGATGGCGAGCAGGTCGAGATCGAGATTCGCGAGCGTCGCGAGATCGAGGTTCGAATGCACGAAACCGGGGTTTTCGCCGCGCACATAGCGCCAGGCATCGTCCCAGGGTGCCCAGTCGCCGGCGGTGGTGGCCAGCTTGTCGAGGTCGTTCCGGATCGCGCGCCGCACGCGCAGCATGTCCGTCTCGGCCGCGGAACGCTCGAGCCGGTTGAACGCGGGAGTCACGGTGCCGTGCAGGATCAGCCAGCTGAGGAGCACCATCGCCGCCATGACGGCGAGCAGCGTCAGCGACACTTTCCGTTGCAGCGAAGCTCGCGCGATCCTGCCCGCCATACGCTTCCGAGCCCCCGGGGCGGCGAGAAACTGCGGCATTCTAGGCAGGCAGCGGCGCCAGGTGCTGTGATGCAGTCCGCTATATAAACGGCTGGACAGGCATGGGTTTTCTCCTTTCCCGGGCCGCCGGGGTAAGATGGCGCGCGGCCGGCGGGAGCGGCCGGCAGACCCACCACAGGGGCGAAACATGAGAACGACGACCACCCTCTTGCTCGCCATGCTCGCCGCCACCGGCGTGCGCGCCGACACGCTGATCCATGCCGGACGGCTGATCGACGGCGCATCGGATCGGGTTTTCACGGAGATGACGCTGCGCATCGACGGTGGCACGATCGTCGATGTCGAGAAGGGTTTTGCCGCTCCGGGCCCGAACGACACCGTCATCGACCTTTCCGGCTACACCGTGCTGCCGGGGCTCATGGACACGCACGTCCATCTCGACGGCGAATACTCCGCGGACAGCCGGCTCAAGGAATTCGTCATGAACGAGGCCGATTACGCGTTCGATGCGGCCCGCAACGCAAAGCGCACGCTCGAAGCCGGCTTTACCGTGGTACGCAATCTCGGCGACTCGTTCAACGTCACCGTGGCGCTCCGCGAGGCAATCGAGGACGGCGACGTGCCCGGCCCGATGATCCTCACTGCCGCCAAGGCGATTGGCTCGACCGGCGGCCATGCGGATCCCACGAACGGCTGGGCGCAGGCGATCATGGGCGATCCGGGCCCGCGGGAAGGCGTCGTCAACGGCGTCGCGGACGCCCGCAAGGCGGTGCGGCAGCGCTACAAGGACGGCGCGGACTGGATCAAGGTCACGGCGACGGGCGGTGTGCTGAGCGTCGCGAAGAACGGCAGCAACCCGCAGTTCACGCAGGAAGAGCTGGACGCGATCGTCAGCACGGCGGCGGATTACGGCCTGCGGGTCGCCGCGCACGCGCACGGCGCGGAAGGCATGAAGCGCGCCGTGCTCGCAGGCGTCGCCTCCATCGAGCACGGCACTTACATGACCGACGAGATCATGCGCCTCATGAAGGAGCGCGGCACCTGCTACGTGCCGACCATCCTCGCCGGTCAATGGGTCGCGGAGAAGGCGGAGATCGACGGCTTCTTCCCCGAGCTCGTACGCCCCAAGGCGGCCGCCATCGGCCCGCTGATCAAGGACACCTTCCGCCGCGCGTACGAAGCCGGCGTGCCGATCGTCTTCGGCACCGACACCGGCGTCTCCGCGCACGGCGACAACGCGCGCGAGTTCGGCCTCATGGTCGAGGCCGGCATGCCGCCCATGGAAGCGATCCAGTCGGCGACCAGCGTCGCCGCGCGGTTCTTGGGGATAGAGGACACCCACGGCACGCTCGCCGCCGGCAAGCAGGCCGACGTCGTCGCGGTGCCCGGCAACCCGCTCGGGGACATCCACGTGATGGAGCGCGTCGCCTTCGTGATGAAAGCCGGCCGCGTCTACAAGCACCCCTGACCGAGCGCACGATCTCGTCGCGCGAAATGGCGGCACGCCCCGTCATACGCGCACGCTCGATGTCGCCGCTGCGCGGCCGAACGCACCCACGCGACCGAAACGAAGGCACCCGTAGGAGCCCGCCATGCGGGCGACCGAACGAAGGCACGAGGCTGTGAGAGACGGGTTATGGGGGGAGAGTTTCGTCCCAGTGCAGGGCGCGGTATTTCTCCAGGACGCGCACGACGTCGTCGATCGGGATGGCTTCGAGGCGGCCGCGGCTGCTTTCGACCGTGGTGGCCTTGAGCAGCGCGTTGTAGATGGCTTCCTCGGTGGCTTCGGCCGTCGCGGCGAACAGCGGCGACATCGCCTCGTTCGACAGTCGGGGCACGGAGACCGGCTCCGGCGCGTCGCGCGGTGTGCGCAGCCCGCGCGCGGTCGAAAACGCGATCACGTAATCGCCGGAGCCGTTGCCGGCGAACGAGCCCGTGCGCGCGAGCCCCATGATCGCGCGACCGGCCACCCGCTCGAGGTTGCGCGACAAGAGCGGCGCGTCGGTCGCGACGACGATCATGATCGAGCCTTCCGGACCAGCGGCATGGGCATCGCCCGCCGCGAGCGCATCGCTGAACGCGTAATGCCCGAGCTCGCGGCCGACCGGCGCGCCGTTCATCGACAGCACGCCGCCGAAATTCGTCTGCACGAGCACGCCGGTGGTCCAGCCGCCGAGCGATTCCGGCAGCACGCGCGAGCTCGTGCCGATGCCGCCCTTCCACGCGAATGCCTGGGTGCCGGTACCCGCTC
>CAZBGV010000176.1:0-6613 GCA_964491485.1 uncultured Woeseiaceae bacterium
CGCCGCGCAGCACGTAGACGCCGAGCCAGTTCACGTCCGGCAGGGCGTCGTACAGCAGGCCGGTGAAGTTGGCCGTGTTCGCGAGCGGGTCCGGCTCGTCGGCAACCAGCGAGCGGAGCTGCTTTTCCAGGGTCGTGAAATCGACGGCGGTTTCCTTGCTCATCAGGCGGGATCCTCGAATGCGAACGTCTGCACGCGGCGGATATCGTCGGTCATTTCCCCGATCATCACCAGCCGGTCGAAGCCCACGGCCACGCCGGCGCACGGCGGGAGGCCGGCGGCGAGCGCGCACAGCAGCCGCGCATCGATCGGGCGGAGCGGCAGGTTGTCGGCGCGCCGCCGCGCCTGGTCCTCCTCGAAACGCGCCGCCTGCTCCGCGGCGTCGGCCAGCTCGACGAAGCCGTTGGCGAGCTCGAGCTCGCCGAGGAACACCTCGAAGCGATCGGCGCGCGCGGGATCGTCCGGGCAGAGGCGCGCGAGCGCGGCCTGGCTCGCCGGGTAGTGCCTGAGCACCGTCAGCCGGTCCTTCCCGAACCGCGGCGCGACCCGCGTCGCGAGCACGAGGTCGAGCCAGCTGTCGCGACGTTCGCCGAGGGCCTCGCGCAGTGACCGGTCGGCGCCGGCCGTGTCGGCCAGCCCGCTTATCGGCGCCGCGAACGGATCGATTCCCGCGTGCCGCAGGAACGCCTCCCGATAGTCGAGCGCTTCCGCTTCCCGCGCGAGCTGGCGCGGCGGGACCAGCGCGGTCACGAAGTCGACGGTGTCGGCGACGATCTCGGCGAGGCCGAAGCCGTGCCGGTACCACTCGACGAGGGTGAACTCCGGCTGGTGGCGCGCGCCGCGCTCGCCGTCGCGGAACACGCGGCCGATCTCGAAGACGTCCGGGAAGCCCGCCGCCAGCAACCGCTTCATCGCGAACTCCGGGGACGTGCGCAGCCAGCGCGGGTGCGCCCGGTCGAGCGCCAGGCGCGCCTCGACGCTCTCGATGTGCGGGTCGGTGACGGCCGCCGGGGAGAGCATCGGCGTCTCCACTTCGAGCACGCCGCGCTCGGCGAAGAAAGCGCGCGCCCGTGCGAGCAGCGCCGCGCGGCGGCGCGCGGTCTCGACGGTGCAGGTCGGGCGCCACTCGCTCACGGCGTCACGGCGTCACGGCGACAGCAGCCGGCCGATGCGCTCGCCCATGCGCACGCGCGCGCCGGCCACGAGCCCGTCGCGCCAGGCGCAGGCGCCCGGCGGCAGCAGCAGGATCACGGTCGAACCCATGTTGAACCAGCCGAGCAGGCCGCCTTTGGCAACCGCCGCCGGCGCGCCGTCGATGGCGAGGCGCTCGACCACGCCGCGCTTCCGTGGCCGCACCGTGCCGGTCCACGGCGTGGTGATGCTGCCCACGTTGAGCGCGCCCACGAGCACCGCGATCATCGGGCCGGCCGCCGTGCGCAGGCGCAGGATGACGCGCTCGTTGCGGACGAAGAGCCGCGGCAGCAGCCGCACGGTCCAGTCATTGACGCTGTACAGCGCGCCCGGCACGTAGCTTGCCGACGTCAGCTCCCCGGCGAGCGGGCTGTGCACGCGATGGTAGTTGTACGGCGCGAGGTAGAAGGTGGCGAACGCACCGTTCTCGAAGGCCGCCGCGTCGCCGACGTCCGTCGCGAGCAGGTCCTCGAGGCTGTAGAGCAGCCCTTTCGCCTGCAGCAGGCGCCCGCGCTCGACCTGTCCGGCCGCGCTCGTGATGCCGTCGACCGGCGAGACGACGGCGTCGGGGGCGGCATCGAGGGGCCGGGCGTCTTCCGCGAGCGCGCGCGTGAAGAACGCGTTGAAATGCTCGAAGCCGTCGGGCACCGGCTGCTCGATCTCCTCGAGCTCCACCGCGTAGGCTTTTACGAACGCGCGGATCAGCCAGTTCTTGAGCGGGCGCACGCGCACGTGCGCGAGCCGGCGCACGAGCGCCGTCGAGAGGTGCTTCGGCAGCAAACGCTGGAGCAGCACGAAGATCCGCGCCGCGAGCGTGTCGAGCAGCGTCAGGGGCCTCGCCACGGCTCAGTCGGCGGGACCGCGCGGCTCGAGCGGCGCGCTCACGCGGAGCGGCTCGTCCGCGCCGTATTCGAATTCCAGCGTCACCTCGTCGCCCGGCGCGAGCGGGACGCGGGGGTCCATGAGCATCAGGTGCCGGCCGCCCGTCGTGAGCTCGACGCTCGAATGCGCTTCCACGGCCAGCTCGTCGATCATGACCATGCGGGCGACGTCGCCGCTCCATATCGTCGCGTGCATCTCCACGGTCCCGAACTCGGGGCTCGTCACCCCGGTGATCGCGACGGGCGCGTCGCCCTCGTTCGCCAGCGTGAGATAGGCGACGACGGTGTCCTGGCCGGGCAGGGGGGCGAGGATGCGCAGGTCGTCGGCGGTGAGGCCGTTCGCCGTATCCCCGCCGCAACCGGCGAGCAGGAGTGCAAACAGTGCCCCGGGCACCGAGCCGGTTCGCGTCACCGTGCCGCCACGAGCAGGGGGACGTCGTGCACGAAGGAGTCCCGCCGGTGCGGCGCGCTGAACAGCGCCCTGAGCTCGGCGTTGTCGTCGATGAACAGCACGACGGCGGAATGATTGACCGTGTAACTGTCGCCGAGCGGCTCCTTCTCGAACCAGATGCCGAGCGGCTTCGTCAGCGCGCGCAGCTGTTCCTCGCTGCCGGTCACGCCCACGAACCCGGGGCCGAAATGCCCGACCCAGGCCGCGAGCTTCTCCGGGGTGTCGCGTTCCGGGTCGACGCTCACGAACACGACCTGCGGCAGCCGCGCTTTTGCGCCCGCCTGCGACGCGAGCTCCCGGCGGGCGCTCGCGAGCTCGGCCATCGTGGCCGGGCAGATGTCCGGGCAATGGGTGAAGCCGAAGAACATGAGGCTCGTCGTGCCGAGCAGGCGCTCGCGAGTGAACGGGGCGCCGCTCTGGTCGACCAGGGAGAATGCGGGCAGCGGCAGCGGGTCCTGGAGCACGGTCGCGGATTCCGGCCGCTCGGGCCCGCCGAGCGAGCGTACTGCCAGCCACGAGGCGCCGCCCAGCACGAGGGCGACCAGCAGCAGCACGACGAAAGGTCTGGCTTTGTGCATGGCGCCGCCATTCTACGCGTTTCGCCGTTCGTGGTAGATTGCCCGGCCCGCGAGCCGTCCCGCCGCCATGCCCGAGCACCGCCAGTCCGCCGCCCCGCCCACCGTGGGAGATTACGTCCGCGATGCGGCCGCGCGCTTCGACGCGGCGGGCCTCGCGTTCGGCCACGGGACGGACAACGCCGTGGACGAGGCGGCGTACCTCGTATTTGCGGCGCTCGGCCTGGCGCACGAGGACGCGCCCGCGGTGTACGCCCGCCCGCTCGCGCCGGAGGAGCGGACGGCGCTCGATGCGCTCGTCGCCCGGCGCATCGACGAGCGGATTCCGGTCGCCTACCTCGTCGGCCGCGCCTGGTTCGCCGGGCACGAATTCTGCGTCGATCCGCGCGTGCTGGTGCCGCGCTCGCCGCTCGCCGAGCCGATCTCGCGCCGCTTCGCGCCGTGGCTCGATCCCGGCAAGGTGCGCCGCGCGCTCGATCTCGGCACCGGCAGCGGCTGCATCGCGATCGCGATCGCGCATGCCTTTGCGGAGGCCGCCGTCGACGCCGTCGAGATCGACGAGGGCGCGCTCGCGGTCGCCGCGATGAACGTCGCCCGCCACGGCCTCGGCGAGCGCGTGCGGCTGGTGCGCTCCGATCTGTTCGAGGCGCTCCGCCGGGAGAAGCCGCCGCCGCGCTACGACCTGATCGTCGCCAATCCGCCCTATGTCGATGCCGACGAGCTCGCGGCGCTGCCGCCGGAATACCGGCACGAGCCGGTGCTCGGCCTCGCCGCCGGGCGCGACGGGCTGGATGCCGTCGTGCCGATCCTGCGCGAGGCGGGATCGTTCCTGTCCCCGCACGGGATCCTCGTGGCGGAAGTCGGCGCGAGCCGCCCGGCGCTCGAGCGCCGCTTTCCGCGCGTGCCGTTCACCTGGCTCGAGCTCGAGCACGGCGGCAGCGGTGTGTTCCTGTTGACTGGGGATGAGTTGGTGGAGTATCAGCACGCATTCACACCGCCACAGCCAAGGGCCCCAGATGTCCGGTAACACCTTCGGAGTTCTCTTCACTGTCACGACGTTCGGCGAGAGCCACGGGCCCGCCATGGGCTGCGTCGTCGACGGCTGCCCGCCGGGGCTCGCGCTGGCCGAAGCGGACATCCAGGCGGACCTCGACCGGCGGCGTCCCGGGCGCTCGCGGCACACCACCGAGCGCCAGGAAGCTGACCGCGTGCGCATTCTCTCGGGCGTGTTCGAAGGGCAGACGACCGGCACGCCCATCGGCCTCATGATCGAGAACACCGACCAGCGCTCCGGCGACTACTCCGCCATCAAGGACAAGTTCCGGCCGGGCCACGCCGATTACACCTACCAGCAGAAGTACGGCATCCGCGATCACCGCGGCGGCGGCCGCTCGTCGGCGCGCGAGACGTCGATGCGCGTCGCGGCGGGCGCGATCGCGCGCAAGTACCTGCGCGAGCGGCTCGGCGTCGAGATCCGCGGCTATTTGTCGCAACTCGGGCCCATGCCGCTGGCCGCGACCGACCTCGATGCCGTCGACGGCAATCCCTTCTTCTGCGCGGAGCCGGCGAGACTGCCCGAGCTCGAGGCCTTCATCGATCGGCTGCGCGAGGAGGGCGATTCGATCGGCGCGAAAATCACCATCGTCGCGCGCAACGTGCCGGTGGGGCTCGGCGAGCCCGTGTTCGACAAGCTCGAGGCCGATCTGGCCAAGGGGCTGATGAGCATCAACGCGGTGAAAGGCGTCGAGCTCGGCGCGGGCTTCGCCGCCGTCGCCCAGCGCGGCAGCGAGCACCGCGACGAGATGGGCGCCGCCGGTTTCGCGAAGAACGACGCCGGCGGCACGCTGGGCGGCATCTCGTCGGGCCAGGACATCCTCGCGAGCATCGCGTTGAAGCCCACGTCGTCCATCCGCGCGCCCGGCAGGACGGTCGACGTGCGCGGCCGGGAGACCGAGATCGTGACCACCGGTCGCCACGATCCCTGCGTCGGGCTGCGCGCGACGCCGATCGCGGAGGCGATGGTGGCGCTCGTGCTCATGGATCACTACCTGAGGCACCGGGGGCAGAATGCCGACGTCATAGCCCGGATGTGATCTCCGTCACGCCGGGAATATCCGGAAATGTCGAACGGTCGTCATATCAAGGGCCGCATTCCTGCATAATCGCGTATTGAACATAAGGATCGGCCCGCGATCCGCCACAACCATGCAGACCAGGACCAGCAACACCGAATGAGAGAGCGATACGACGTCGCCGTCGTCGGCGCGACAGGCCTCGTTGGAGAGACAATACTCGCCGTCCTCGCCGAGCGGGAATTCCCCGTGGGCGAGGTGCACGCGCTCGCCAGCGAGCGCTCCGCCGGCAACCAGGTCGACTTTGCCGGGCGCAAGCTCACCGTGGAGAACCTCGCCGAGTTCGACTTCTCGCGCGTGCAGATCGCGCTGTTTTCGGCGGGCGGCTCCGTTTCCGCGCAGTACGCGCCGAAAGCGGCCGCGGCCGGCTGCGTCGTCATCGACAACACCTCGAACTTCCGCTACGAGGACGACGTGCCGCTGGTCGTGCCGGAAGTGAACGCACATCGCATCGGCGATTACCGCGCGCGCGGCATCATCGCAAACCCGAACTGCTCGACGATCCAGATGGTGGTCGCGCTCAAGCCGATCCATGACGCCGTGGGCATCCGCCGCATCAACGTGGCGACTTACCAGGCCATATCGGGAGCGGGGCGCAGCGCGCTCGAGGACATGGTGCGGCAGACGACGACACTGCTGAACGGCCGGCCGCTCGAGATGCGCGGCAAGGAAAAGCAGCTTGCATTCAACGCGCTGCCGCACATCGACGAGTTCCAGGAGAACGGCTATACGCGGGAAGAAATGAAGATGGTGTGGGAGACGCGCAAGATACTGGAAGACGAGAGCATCCAGGTGAACGCGACCACCGTCAGGATTCCCGTGTTCTACGGCCACTCCGAAGCCGTGCACCTCGAGACGGAGAAGAAGATCAGCGCGCGCGAGGTCCGCGACCTGCTGCGCGAGGCGCCGGGCGTCGAGCTGCTCGACGAGCGGGTCACCGGCGGCTATCCCACGGCGGTCACGGAAGCGTCCGGCACCGACGCCGTGTACGTCGGGCGGGTGCGCGAGGACCTGAGTCATCCGTTGGGCATCGATCTCTGGATCGTGTCCGACAACATTCGTAAAGGCGCTGCGACAAACAGCGTCCAAATCGCTGAAATATTGGCGAAAAACCATTTGTAAGCTATCATCTGCGGCCTGACGATGAGCGTCTCAGCACCAACAATGCACCTGCCGGGCCGGAGAACTTTGCCGCGCTGAGAACAGGGGGAGGGGTCCCCCGGAAGGCAACAGGGGAGCTGGAGAACAACTTATGTCGTTACGACCCGATCGCCTGTGGCTCATCCTTGGGCTGTTCCTCGCGGGCGACGCTTACGCGCTGGGCCTGGGGGAGATCCGGCTCAGCTCCGCCCTGAACGAGCCGCTGCGCGCCGAGATCGCGCT
>CAZBGV010000177.1:0-6606 GCA_964491485.1 uncultured Woeseiaceae bacterium
CTAGGGCTGTGTGCCCTGCACGGGTTCATCGGAACGCGCGGGGTCCCGGTCCATTTCCTGTGCCATGCGGATGACGACGATGTGCATCCACAGCAGGCAGAGCGATACCAGGCCGAACAGCGCCATGAAAGCCGTGGTCCAGATATTGGACAGGTCGTTTACGACGCCGAACACGACCGGCAGGAAAAACCCGCCCAGACCGCCGAACATCCCGACGAGCCCGCCCACCGTACCGACGGACTTCGGGAAGTACGACGGGATGTGCTTGTAGACCGCGGCCATGCCGAGCGACATGGACAGGCCGAGCAGGAAGGTCAGCACCACGAACAGCCGGATGGGCGTGCTCAGCTTGAACCGGATCAGGCCGTCGATGCCCTCCACAATGTACGTGGTCGGCGGATAGGCGAGGACCAGCAGGCAGCCCATGCAGGCCCAGAACGACCAGTAAAGCACGGCGCGCGCGCCGAAACGATCGGACAGGTAACCGCCGAACGCGCGGAATACGGCGGCGGCAAAGGAGAAGAGCGCGGCGAGCATGCCCGCGGTGGCGATGTCGAGCTTGTACACGGCCATGTAGTAGCGGGGCAGCCACGAGGCGAGCGCGACGAACCCGCCGAAGAATGTGAAGTAGTAGAGGGAGAAACGCCACACCCGGATCTTGCGCAGCGGCGCGAGTTGCGCCGCCAGCGTCGTACCGCGTCCGCCGGACTGCCTCCGGCGGAGGGTCTCGGGGTCGTCGCGGGTCAGGAGAAAATACAGCACGGCGCTCGCCGCGACGGCGATGGCGTACACCTTCGCCGTTCCCTGCCAGCCGAGCGCGACCAGCAGGAACGGTGCGCCGAAGTTGGTGACCGCCGCGCCGACGTTGCCGATGCCGAACAGGCCGAAGGCGGAGCCATGGCGCTCCGCCGGAAACCAGCGCGAAACGAAGGCGATGCCCGTCGCGAACGTCCCGCCCGCGAATCCGACGCCGAGGCCCGCCAGCAGGAACTGCGGATAGGTCTCTGCCCAGGTGAGCAGCCACACGGAGCCGGCACTGACCAGCATGGTCAGCGTCGTGACGATGCGACCCCCGAAGCGGTCGCTGGCGAGGCCGAGGAAAATGCGCGACACCGAACCGGACAGGATGGGTATCGAGATCAGCAGTCCGAATTCGGACTCCGACAGGCCGAGCTCCTTCTGGATGCGGATTCCGATGATGGAAAAGATCGTCCACACCGCGAAGCTCGCCGCGAAGGCGAACGTCGCCATCCAGAGCATGCGCGGGGCGGGGGCGTCGGAGCGGTCCTGTGCGGCTGCGGCGGCAGCGCCTTCTTGTTTTGTCATGCCCGAGATCCTGGCTGGCGCTTAGGTGAGCAAGGCATCCATCGAATAGAAGTCGAGCAGGTCTCCGCGCGCGACCGGCGATCCGGCCGGGACGCGCGCCAGCCCGTCGGCCCACGCGACCGAGCTCAGGATAGCCGCTCCCTGCCGCGGATACGGCACGAGCTGCCCGTCCTGCAGCCGGACCCGCAAATACACGTCGCGTCGGTCGCTCCGCTCGCGGTCGAACCCGGCCGGAAGCGGCAGTGCCCCGGGCAGCGGGTCCCGCCGTCCCTGCAGGCGGCGGATTGCCGGCGCGGCGAACAGCGCGAAGGTGACGAACAGCGCCACGGGATTGCCCGGCAGGCCGATGAACGGCGTGTTGCGCACGCGGCCGAACGCGAGCGGCTTGCCGGGTTTGATCGCCACTTTCCAGTGGTCGATGCGGCCGAGCCCGGAAACCGCTGCCTTGACGTGATCCTCCTCACCGACGGACACGCCGCCGCTGGTCAGCACCAGGTCCGCCGTGCCCGCCGCGGCGTCGAGGGCCGCGCGCGTGGCGGCGAGCGAATCGGGAACCTGCACCGGCGGCCGCGGCGCGCAGCCGAGCGCCGAGAGCAGGCTGAAGAGGAGCGGGCCGTTGGAAGCGTAGATCTGCCCCGGGCCCAGCGCCTGTCCGGCCGGCACGAGCTCGTCGCCGGTGGTGAGGATCGCCACTTCCGGCGGCGCTGCCACGTCGAGCGCGGCGTGTCCGAGCGAAGCCGCCACGCCGACGTCCACCGGGCGCAGGCGGCGGCCCGCCGGCAGGGCGACGGCGCCCTGCGCCAGGTCCTCGCCGGCGCGGCGGACGTTCGCGCCCGGCGCGGGAGGCCTGTCGATATGGACCATCCCGTCGATCTCGCGGCAGACCTCCTGCATGGCGACGGTATCCGCCCCCTCGGGCAGGGGCGCGCCGGTGAAGATGCGCGCCGCGCTGCCGGGTGCGAGCGGTGCCGGTGCGATGCCGACCGGGATCCGCTGCAGAACGGGCAGGGCGCCGCTCGCGGCCTCGAGGTCGGCGGCGCGATAGGCGTAACCGTCCATGGCGCTGTTGTCCCAGCCCGGCACCGGGATGCCGGCGACGAGATCGCGCGCGAGGATGCGGCCGGCGGCCTCGGCCAGCGGCGCGCGCTCGGGGGTGCGCTCGATCGGAGCCAGCGAACGGAGCAAAAGCGACTGCGCCTCGGCGACCGCGGCTTCGGCGCCGCCCGGCCCGGATGCGCGATCGGCCTCGTCACTCATGCGGCAACCCGAAGCGGACCGGCGGCCGTCACCGGCGTCAGACCGGCGCACGCGGCGGCCGCGGGCCGGGACCCGGGTCGACCGCGGGCACCGCCCGGAGCGCGCGGGCGATGCAGAGGAGCATTGCGGCGGCACTGCCGGTCCAGGCGGTCAGCGCGAGAAACAGGAACGGCCAGGCGAGCGCCTGGAGGAACGGGAGCGCCAGCGCCTCGGCCAGGCGCGACGTTCCCGTCGTGTACATCGCGAGGGGGAACACCATCCCCCAGAGCTGCGGGCTGTAGTCGAGAGGGTAACGCGCCACGATGTGACGCCAGAGCGTCAGGCCCACCAGCAGCGGAATCCACCAGGTTGCCGCCGCCCAGAAGAACAGCGTGAAGCCTTTCAGGAACGGCAGGAAATGGGACACGAGGCTGCCCGGCGCCGCGTACAGAATGAGCGTGGAGCCCGCGAGCGTGGCGATCGCCACCGCGCCCATGTTGATCCAGTAGGGCGGCGTCAACGAGGCCATCGGCAAACGGACGAAGGTCAGTCGATAGAAGATCAACGGGATGATCGCGAGGTAGAGCATGCAGCCGACGAGGAACATGCACAGCGCAAAAAACCGGGCCGCCGGGAGAGCGGCGGCGGACCAGGGCAGCAGCACGGTGAGAATCGAGACCGAATGCGTCGCGACGGAGACGAGCAGCCAGGCGCCGTTGATGCCTTTGCCGATGCCGGGCTTTGCTTCGCGCACGGTGACCGCCGTCAGGAACCAGTACGTCACGAAAACCCAGAGCGTGACGGCGAAGATCCAGAGCAGGCGGGCGGTCAGCACGCCGTCGGCGATCAGCAGGTACTGGGAACCGAGGATCGACGTGGCGGCGACCACGGTGAAGAAGCCGGGGCCGCGCATGTGATCGTGCATGTCGGCGACGACGCGCGCCGGGAACCTGAAGATGCGTACCAGCGTCAGCAGCCACAGCACGCCGTACGCGATGCTGCCGATGACGAGCAGCGTACGGGCCAGCGCGGGCAGCGAGAGGAGGTGGCCGGCGATGGACAGCGCACCCGTCGCCATGACGAAAGCGAAATAGCCGGGAAACAGGCCGGCGGCAGCGCGCGCCAGGTGGCCGCCGGTGACGGGCCGCGGCAGGTCCGCCGCGGCCATGGCACCGTCATTGAACGAGCGGGCTCGTGGCGGCATCGAGATCGAAGCCTTCGATTTCGTGGCTCGCCGCGAGCAGCCGGATGTACTGGCTGATGGCGCGGCGTCGCACGTGCTCGCGCAGGTAATCGGCGATGCGCTCGCGGCACGCCTCGAACGTGAGCGGGCGTCCCTCGCGGCGCGAGTGAATCAGCACGACGTGGAAGCCGTAGCGCGTTTCGACCGGGTATTCGGCCACGCTGCCGACCGGCAGCCGCGAAAGCGCCTTTTCGAACTCGGGGGCGGTCTGCCCGCGGCCGATGGTGCCCAGGTGCCCGCCGGCTTCGCGCGACGGGCAATGCGAGTGCAGCCGCGCGAGCTCGGCGAAGCGCGCCGGCTCTTCGCGCAGCGTCCGGGTGAGGTCCATCGCGGCCTGCCTCGCACGCGCTCGGGCTTCCGCATCGTCCGGCGGCGCCGGCAGCAGGATGTGTGAGACCTCGTGCACGTCCGCGGTCCGCATGCGGCCGGGGTTCGCCTCGTAGTAGCGGCGGCAGTCCGCTTCCGTGGGATCCGGAACGTCGATGTTGCGCTCGATCAGCACGCGGATGCGCGCTTCCTCGGCACCCTCGGTACTGTCGCCGCCCGTCGCCCGGATCTCCTGCCGGTCGGCCTCCGCCAGCAGCAGCTCGCGCACGACCAGTGCTTGCGCCGCCTTGTGCCGCGCCTGGGGCAGGCTGCGGGAAGGGTGATACTGGATTTCGCGATCGATCTCGGCTGCATCGATGGTGCGCCCGTCCACGCGTATGCGGATCGCCTGCGTGTTCGCCGGCTGCGTCGCGGGTTGCACGACCGGATCGCCCGGCTGCCGCTCGCCGGTCACGTCAATGCTGCCGCACGATCTGGTAGCGGCGCCGCGTGTAAGCCCACGGCCAGCTCCAGATATGCACCAGGCGGCTGAAGGGAAACGCCGTAAACATGATCATGCCCAGGAAGATGTGCACCTTGTAGGGCCACGGCACGCCCAGCACGAACTCGTGCGCCCCGGAGCGGAAGGTCACGATGTGCTGCGCCCAGTGCGCGAGTTGCTGCATCGTGTGACCGTCGAGGTGCTGCGTCGACACGACGATGGTGGCGAGGCCCGTCACGAGCTGCAGCCAGATCAGGCAGATGATGAACGTGTCCATGGCCGCGCTGTTGGCGCGCACCGCCGGCACGAACAGGCGCCGCCACAGCAGGTAGGTGATGCCGTACAGGCACAACAGGCCGAACAGGCCGCCGGCGACCATCGCGAGCACCTGTTTTGCCGAGGCGGTGAGGCCCAGCCCTTCGTAGATGGGGCTCGGCGTCAGCAGTCCGACCAGGTGCCCGAAGAAGAGCAGCAGGATGCCGACGTGGAAGGCCACGCTGGCGCGCCGGAAGGTCACCGAGCGCGGCGTCAGCATCTGGCTCGACATCGCGCGCCAGGTGTACTGCCCGCGCTCGAAGCGGAGCAGCGAGCCGAAGATGAACACCGTGCCGGCGATGTACGGATAGACGCTGAACAGGAACTGGTTGACGTAGTATTCCATGCTCTCTACCTCTGCCTGCCGGACGCGCTGCGCCCGCTCGCTTCGCCCGCGTCGACGACGCGCACGGCGATGCCCGCCGCCGCGATCGGGTCGTGCGGCAGCGGCCGGCCGCCACCGCAGGCGCCCGGCGACGGATCCCTGTTGCCCATGAATGTGACCTGCTCTTCCTGCCAGATTTCGTCCATCTTCTCGAGCGTCTCGTCGGGGCCTTCCGTGGCGGCCCGGCGCTTCAGCGCATCCGCCTCGGCCGGGCTGCCGACCGCCGCCTCGAGGGCCTCGAAAAGCACGGCATAGGGCGACCTGCGCTCCGCGAGGCGCGCACCGAGCAACACGATCACGCCCATGGCGTCGCCGAGCAGCTCGTCGGCTTCCGCGCGCGGCCGCGTGGACAAATACTCCAGCATGAGCGGCAGGTAGTCCGGCAGCTCGCGCGCGTCGAGCACGAGCCCGCCGGCGCGGTACACCTCGAGCAGGTCGACCATCGCCTGCCCGCGGTCGCGCGACTCGCCGTGCACGTGCTCGAACAGGTGCAACGACAGCGCGCGGCCGCGATCGAACAGCGCCACGTAGTCCTCCTGCACCTCGGTGACCGGGCGAGCCGCGAGATTGCGCATGAAGGCCTCCAGCCGCTCCTGGAGGGATGGCGGAAACCAGGCTTCGCGGCGCAGCACGCCGGCCAGCTCCGGCATCGCATCGAGCAGGGGCTGCTCCGGATAGGCCATGAGCCGCGCCAGCACGCGCAGGGTGAGACAGCCGTTCATCAGCGCCGCCACGGTGTGTTTTCGGGTTCCTTCGATTCCAGCTGGTCGCTCGCTTTCTCGACCCGGATCGGGAAAAACTTGCGCCGGCTGTTCGCCTTGCCGCCGAACACGTCGGCGCTCGACTGGCCGGTATAGTCGCAGCCGCTGCCGAACGTGAAGCCGCAGCCGCCGCGCTCGCTGAACCCGTCGTAGAGGGAGTGCGCGTACTCGCGCTTGTTGGTCGGGATGACGAAGCGGTCCTCGTAGTCCGCGATCGCCATGTAGCGGTACATGTCCTCGACGGTCTCGACGGACAGGCCGACCCGCTCCAGCAGCTCCACGCGGTCCTCGCCGTCGACGTGCCGACCGCGCATGAATGCGCGCATGGCGAGCATGCGCTCCAGTGCCAGCACCACCGGCTGCTCCTCGCCGGCGGTCAGCAGGTTCGCGAGGTAGCGTACGGGGATCCGGAGCGCCTCGACGTCCGGGATCTCGCCGTTGTAGCCGATCTTCCCGGCCTCGGCCGCGGCCTGGATCGGCGACAGCGGCGGGCAGTACCACACCATCGGCAGCGTGCGGTATTCCGGGTGCA
>CAZBGV010000178.1:0-6522 GCA_964491485.1 uncultured Woeseiaceae bacterium
GCGGCACCGCGGACGTCGTCCGCTTCCATCACGACGACGTGATGCCGGGCTACACCCCGCCGTCCGCCGTCAGCCGCCTGATCCTTGCCGAGGACGAAAGCGATCTCGTGTATCACATCGTCTGCTCGCGGGCCCGCGAGCGCGGTGAACCGGCGGAAGGCCTGGCCCCGCTCGACTGCTGGTGGTTCACGGCCGACGAGCGCGAGCCGCGAACGCGGGAAATCCCCCTGCGTCACCAACGGGTATTCCAGCTCACCCGCGAGTTCAACCGGGACGCGTTGCGCTACTGCGAGCGCATAGCGGCGGAAAGCCGGCCGCTGGCCGGGGCTTCCGACCGCGAGGTTCCGCGCGCGGCGCGCGTGATAGAGCACGGTTTCCGGATCGCCGACTGGCTCGCGCTGCACTATCAGAAACGTCGGCTCATGGCGCTGCGTGCGACGCACGTGCTGGCGCTGCTCATGGGCATCATGTACGTGGTGTATTCCGACGTGCTGGCGCAGCGCATCTTCATCGTCGCCTTCGTCGGATTCTTCCTCATCGCCGCCGCCGTGCACCTGTCCGCCGGCCGTCGCGCATGGCATCGCAAGTACCTCGACTACCGCACGCTCGCCGAGGGCCTCCGGGTTCAGTTCTACTGGGCCGTGGCCGGCGTGACGAGCGGCACGATTTCGAAGTTCGTGCACGACAATTTCCTGCAGATGCGCGATCCCGATCTGGGCTGGATCCGCAACGTCATGCGGGTCGCCGGCACGCGGTCGGACTTCTCGCCGAACACGGATCCTCGCGGCCTCGCGCACACGATTGCCCACTGGATCGGCGACGAGGACAGCGGCCAGCTCGGCTACTTCCGGCGCAAGTCGAACGAGCGCCTGCGCAGGCACCGGCTGACCGAGCGCATGGCGGTGGCCGTCCTGTGGGCCGGCATCGTCGCGGCCGCGCTGTTCATCCTCGCGCCGCCGGACCTCGCCGGGATGGCGCACAACCCGATCACGGTCGCGATGGGCATGCTGCTGCTCGGCCTCGGGGTCCGCCAGTCCTACGGCCACACTACCGCGGACGCGGAGCTCACGCGCCAGTACGAGTTCATGCACGGCATCTTCGAGAACGCGCATCGACGGCTGCGCCGCAGCCGGGATGACCGGGAGCGGCGGCGCGTGCTGAGGGCGCTCGGCGATGCAGCGCTCGAAGAGCACTCCGAGTGGATCCTCATGCACCGCGAGCGCACCACCGATCAGGGCGAAATCTGGCGCATGAGCAGCTGAAAACGCCCCACCCCCGCCACCCGGAAACCGCACAACTACCGCCGACGGCCCCCCCGTAGGAGCCCGCCATGCGGGCGACCGAACGAAGGCACGTACAACGAACGAAGGCACGTCATCCCGTCAGCATCGTTCACGCACGGCACCAACGAAAACAGGGCCGCGCCGCGGCCGGGGGAGTCCCTCTCGGCGGCGTGCGAGGCAGGGATGCCGAGCCCGCAGGCCCACATGGACGTGCTCGTGGCCGGCGCCGAGAGGGACTCCCCCGGTCGCGGCGCAGCCCTTGCCCCATACCGCAAACGTGCGTGAACGATGCGGTGTCAAAGAGAGCAGGTCACGATCGCCCGCGCGTTCGGTCGCCCGCATGGCGGGCTCCTACGGGTGCACGGCGCGCGTTCGGTCGCCCGCGTGGCGGGCTCCTACGGGGCGCGGGGAGTGGTATGTTCCGGGTGACAGCAAGAGGAGCATGCCGCAATGACCAACGAGCCGCCCCGCCCGCCCCTGCCGCCCTTCGATTCGGAAGCTGCCGCGAAGAAAGTGCGCGCCGCCGAGGACGCATGGAATACGCGCGACCCGGTCCGGGTCGCGGGCGCCTACAGCCCCGACAGCGTGTGGCGCAACCGCGCCGAGTTCCTGCGGGGCCGCGACGAGATCGTCCAGTTCCTCATACGAAAATGGAACAAGGAGCTCGATTACCGGCTCATCAAGGAGGTCTGGGCGTTTGGCGACAACCGCATCGCCGTGCGTTTCGCCTACGAATGGCATGACGATGCCGGCAACTGGTTCCGCTCCTACGGCAACGAGAACTGGGAATTCGACGAGCAGGGTTACATGCGCCGCCGCCTCGCCAGCATCAATGACTTGCCGATCAAGGAAAGCGAGCGCAAGTACCACTGGCCCCTCGGGCCGCGCCCGGCGGACCACCCCGGCCTGTCCGACCTCGGTTTGTAGGAACACGGAGCGCCAGGGATGGCGCGAATGCAGATATTGCAGGAGCATCTGGCTGCCGCTGCGCGACCACGCCGATTCGCGCGTCGCGATCTTCGGTTGGGACTTTTGGGGAAATCCGACCTAAACCCTGATTGAGTTGGCCGATTCCGGCCAGCCGGGGGCACGGCGATCTCCCATGAAAAGTGCGGTTGTCGGGTCGGGCATGCTGCTGCTGGTTTCGGCAGCCGCGTTCGCGCACGCAGTTCCACTGCCGGCGCCCGAACAGCCGTACCTGGCCATTGCCCTCGCCGTCGCCGCGGGCCAGGCCCTGTTCATCGGGGGCCTGCTCGTGCAGCGCGGGCGGCGGCGCCAGGCCGAGCTGAAGCTCGCGGAATCCGAGGTCTTTCATCGTCTGACCCTGGGCAACATCTCGGACGCCGTCTTCATTACCACGGACGACGGCACCTTCACGTTCGTCTGTCCGAACGTGCACGTCATCTTCGGCTGGTCACGCCGGGAGGCCGAGCAGCTCGGGAACATCTGCCGGCTGCTCGGCGATCCCATTCCGGACCCGGCTGCCATGGGCGGCACGTGCGAAGTCTCGAACCGTCGGTGCGAGGTCCTGGACAAGGCCGGGCGAAAACACCACCTCCTGGTCAGCGTCAAGCGCGTTTCGATCCGCGGCGGGACGAGGCTCTACAGTTGCCGGGACATCACGGACCAGGTACGGGCGGAGGACGCGAACCGCCAGCTTGCGCACGTACACCGGCTCGCCGGCATGGGGGCGCTCACGGGAATGATTGCCCACGAGGTGAACCAGCCGCTCGGGGCAATTCTCGCCAACGCCGAGGCGGCCGAGATGCTGCTCGAGCACCCGGATCCGCCGCTCGAAGAGATCCGGGAAATCCTCGCTGACATTCGCCGCAGCGACCTGCGGGCGGACGAGGCGATCCGCCACATCCGCACCCTGCTGCGGCGGCAGGAGCTCAAGATCGAACCCTTGCGCATCGACGCGATCCTCCGCGACGTCCTGCAGCTCGTGACGGGAGATGCGGCGCGCCGCCGTATCGCCATGCGGATCGATGCAGACCGGGCGCTGCCCCTCGCCGCAGGCGATCCCGTGCACCTGCAGCACGTCATCCTGAACCTCGTCCTCAACGCCATGGAGGCCATGGCGAACACGCCCACGGATCGGCGCCAACTCGCCATTCGTGCGCGGCAGGCCGGTTCCCGGCACCTGCAGGTGACGATCGAGGATCACGGCCGCGGCATTCCCCCGGAGGAGTTGTCCACCGTGTTCGAGTCTTTTTTCACGACCAAGGCGAGCGGCATGGGCCTCGGGCTGTCCATTGCCCGCTCCATCATCTCCGCGCATCAGGGGCGTATCTGGGCCGAGAACAGCGAGGCCGGCGGTGCGAGCTTTCATTTCACTTTGCCCCTGGCGGAGGCAACCGCGGCCGTTGCAGTAGCCGGGTAGTGCCGTGGACAAGGCGATCGATTCGGCGGTGGTCCATGTCGTCGAGGACGACGAAGCCTTTCGCACCTCGCTCGTGCGGCTGCTCACCGCTGCCGGCCATCGCGCCCTGCCTTACGGCAGCACCGGTGAATTCCTGCTCGGTGGAGTGCACGACGGCCCGGGCTGCCTGCTGCTCGACTTCCACCTGCCGGGGCCAAGCGGCCTGGATCTGCAGGCGGCACTTGCGAAGCGCGGGGTAAGCCTTCCGGTGATCTTCGTGAGCGGGCGCAGCGACGTTCCCGTCGCCGTGCGCGCGATGAAGGCCGGCGCACTGGACTTCCTCACCAAGCCGGTTCGTCGCCAGGACTTGCTGGCCGCCGTGCAAAAAGCCCTGGCGCTCGATTCCCGAAGGCGGGCAGCTCGCGCTGAGATCGACAGGAGGCGCGCTTGTCACCGCAGGCTGACGGTGCGCGAGCGCGCGGTTTTTGACCGCATCATCGAAGGCAAGCTGAACAAGGTCATCGCGGCGGAGCTCGGCATGGCGGAACGCACCGTCAAGGCGCACCGCGCCCACATCATGTCCAAGATGGGAGCACGGTCCCTGGCCGAGCTCGTCCACTTCGCCGACCAGCTGCGCACCAGCCTCGCAGATCCCTAGCCGCTCGCTCCCGACGATCGAGATATCCCTGTCTCGCGCCGGCGGCCTGTTTTTCAATCGGCCTGCCGGGTCGCCGATCCTCGTTGCGCGTTGCACCAAGGTGCAATCCGCTCGCGCACCAACGTCCGATATCGACGGCGACCGCACCGGCGCATGCTCCCGAATCGCACTCCCGGATCGCCTATGCAGCGCGAGATCGTAGTTGTGGACGACGACCCCGACATGGCACGTGCACTGGAGCGCCTGCTGAGAGTCGTCGGCTTCCTGCCGCGGACCTACCCGTCCGGTGAAGCCATGCTCGCCAGCAACGCGGCCGCCGGCGCGGTCTGCCTGATCCTCGACATTCATCTCCCCGGGCTGTCCGGGTTCGACGTGCATCGGCGCCTCATGGAGGGCGGCATCCAGGTGCCCGTCATCTTCGTCACCGCCTATGACGACGACGCTTCGCGCGCGCGGGCACGGGAAGCCGGTGCCATCGCCTACCTCACTAAACCTTTCCAGCGGCCGCACCTGCTCGGTGCGATCGCGAGAGCTGCGCGGCAGAGCCCGCCGGCCGCGAGCGCCCGCTGAAACCTGCAACTCATCGGAGGTGCCCAATGTCCACGCCACAGCCGCCAGAGACCCAGCCCGCCGCGCTCCAGCCGATGCCCTCCGATACCGGGCTTCCGGATGGCGCGCTGCGCCCGGATCTCGACACGAGCCGGCCGCTCGTCGAGGCGCCCTCGCCCGACGAGCGCGCTCGCGAAGTCGAAGAACAGATGACCGACGATGAGCGCTTCTCGCTCGTCATCAGCATTTTCGGCTGCGTCCCGGGAAGCGCCGTGGGCGGGCGCGACCCGCGCCTCCCCGCGGACCTCGAGAACATGAGCGCGGGCTACACGCCCGGCGTCCCGCGGCTCGGCGTCCCGGCGATCCAGAGCAGCGACGCGAGCATGGGCATCACCAACCCGGGCTACCGGCCCGACGACGAGGGCGCCACGGCGTTCCCGTCGGTGATCGCCCTGGGTTCGAGCTTCAACCCCGAGCTCGTGCGGGCGGGAGGCGAAGCGATCGGCCGCGAGGCGCGGATCCGGGGCTTCAACGTCCAGCTCGCCGGCGGCTGCAACCTGGCGCGCGATCCGCGGAATGGCCGGAATTTCGAGTACTTCTCAGAGGACCCGTGGCTCAGCGCCGTTCTCGTCGCCGAGCAGGTCAACGGCATCCAGTCCCAGGGCGTGGTTTCCACGCTCAAGCACTACACGCTCAACTGCAACGAGACCAACCGCCACTGGCTCGACGCGATCATCGACCCCGACGCGCACCGCGAGTCGGACCTGCTCACCTTCCAGGTCGCGATCGAGCGCTCCCAGCCCGGCTCGATCATGAGCGAGTACAACAAGATCAACGGCGAGTGCGCGGGCGGGAACCATCATCTCCTGAACGAGGTGCTGAAGGACGCCTGGGGCTACAAGGGTTACGTGATGTCCGACTGGGGCGCCACGCCGTCGTGGGAGTTCGCGCTCAAGGGGCTCGACCAGGAGTCGGGAATCCAGGCCGACAAGTTTCTCTGGGGGAAGGAGCCGTTCACCGACGAGCTCCGGGAAGCGTACAGGAAGGGCGAGTTGCCCAGGGAGCGCCTGTCCGACATGGTGCGCCGGATCCTGCGCTCACTGCTCGCCGTCGGCGCCGACCGCTGGGGCCCGGCGCCCGAGGTGGACATGGCGAGACACGATGAGATCGCCCTGGAGGGTGCGCGCCAGGGGATCGTGCTGCTCAAAAACGACGGCGGCGCGCTGCCGCTCCCGACGGACCAGCCGCTGAAAATCGCCGTGATCGGCGGCTATGCGCAGCAAGGGGTGATCAGCGGCACCGGCTCCGGGGCCGTGGCCCCGGTCGGCGGTTTCGCCGGCGTCACGAAGATCGGCGGCGCGGGCGTCATGGGAAAGCATCGCAATTTGTTCCTGTTCCGGCCGTCCCCGCTCGAAGAGCTGAAGAAGGCGTTTCCGGAGGCGCAGTTCGACTTCGACCCGGGGTATACGCCGGCGGAAGCGGCGTTGACGGCGAAGCGTTCCGACCTGGTCATCGCCTTCGGCATCCGCGTCGAAGGCGAGGGCTTCGACATGCCCGACCTGTCGCTGCCCTGGGGCCAGGATGCGGTGATCGAAGCCGTGGCCTCGGCCAACCGCAACACGATCGTCGTGCTGGAGACCGGCAACCCGGTGTCCATGCCATGGCGCAAC
>CAZBGV010000179.1:0-6519 GCA_964491485.1 uncultured Woeseiaceae bacterium
TGGTCATGTTCTGCCCGAACACGATCTCGTCGGGCGACGGCGCGTTCAGCAGGTCGGCCATCGCGGCGTGCGCGCCCGCGACGATTTCCGCCGCGCGCTCCGAGGTGGCGAAAAAGCCGCCGAGATTTGCGTTGGCGTGCAGCAGGCACTCCGCCGTGCGGTCGACGACGCTCTGCGGCACCTGGGTGCCGGCGGGATTGTCGAAATAAATACGTGGCCGGCCGTCGTCGCTCGCGGCGAGCGCGGGAAAGCGCGCGCGTATGGCGGCGAGGTCGAAGGTTTCGGACGTGGCGGACGTCAGGACCGCCCCCGCAGCAGAATCACTCAATGCTCCATTTCTCCCGGTGCGCTTCCTCCGCACTCTGGCGCACGCTCGCGTGCCGGTTCGTGAGGAGCAGCGAATTCGGATCGCAGACCCGCGCCTTCAGGATGCCGAGATCGGTGGCCGCGTCGAACAGGCTCGGATACCAGCGTTCCCAGCTCGGCAGCAGTGCCTCTACCTGCTTCTTCAGGCTGCTCATCGCCGCAATGTAGCGGAGCCCGCCGGGGGAAACAATGAACGGAATCGGCAGGCTTTTGAATTTGTGACGGCGCCTGGATCGTAAATTGCGCCGGGCGTCAGTGGCCGGCGACACCGAGAGCGGCCAGCGCGGTGCCGCCCGCCATGAGCAGCGCGGCGGCCAGGCCCGGCAGGTGCTGGAGCACGTCGGTCGGCACGAGTTTGAGCTCCTGCGGCACCAGGTCCGCCACCAGCGGCAGGAGGGCGAGGAGATCCATGGCCGGCTTGGCCGCGATCAACGCACCGATCGAGGCGGCGATCGGCAGGGTCCAGCGCCGCACCCACACGCGCCGCCGGATGCGCCGCTCGACGGCGCGCGTGAAGCCGTCGTCCGGAATTTCCACCGGCCGGAAGAGCGCCGCGAGCTGCCTGTCCTCTTCGTCTCTCATGCGCTCAGCCATATTGATGACGTTGGATGTCAAACCGTTCCCTTATCTTATCCTTGCCGCGGAAGATGAGCGACTTGACCGTGCCCACCGGCATCCCAGTCGCCTCGGCAATCTCGCGGTGCGACATGCCGAACGCATACGACATCACCATGACCGCGCGCTCCTCCTCGTCAAGCACCGCGAGCAGCTTGTCGAGATCGCCTGCCTCTTCCAGCGGCGGCGCCGAGGCGACCGGCGCCGCCGGATTGTCCCGCACGGATTCGAGCACCTCGCCGTAACGGGTCGAGCGGCGCTTCGCCTGCAGGAACGTCGTCCAGGCGATGCTGAGCAGCCATCCCGGAAACGATCCCTTGCCGCTGAAGCTGTACAGCCGCTCCCAGGCATGCACGAAGCAGTCCTGCGCGAGATCGTCGGCCAGGTCGGGGTCGCGCGCCAGCCGCCGCAGGAAGCTGCGGACGCGCGACTGGTAGCGCCGCACGAGCTCGCCGTACGCCTGCGTGTCGACCTGCGCGACGGCCCGCGAGACGAGCTCGAGGTCGTCGGCGTCGCGGAGACGGGATGCCGCTTTCAAACCTTTTCCGGCTCACCGAACCACCACATCACAAGGTAGGCGATCCCGATCAGGAAGGGAAACGATCCGATGGCGAGCATCGGCCGGACGGCATCGTCCTCCCCGAGGATCACGCCGAAAGCGCCGAAGCCCAGCCCGACGGCCAGCCAGATCAGTGCCTTGCGCAGATCGGCGCCCCGCGAGTGGCGGGGTGTGCCCAGCCGCTCGATGAGCTCGGGGGTCAGTTCCTGCCCACGCTCCAGCGCGTTGCGCACGGTCTTGTGCAGCTCGGCGCGCGTGCGGTACCAGAACAGGAAACCCAGCCCGATCACCGCACCCGTGACGATGAAGAGGACGCTCGGAACGATGATTTCTACACCCATTGATCAGCTCCTGGATGGCGGCCCGGCGCCGCCTCGACAGGGAGATGCGCCGCGCGAGCGGCTTGGATGCAGGAGGCGGACGGGCGTCAGGCGGGCCGATTATGCCATTCGGCGAGCAGCGCGGCCTCGCGCCCGGCGGCGAGCCCGGCCCGGAGGCGCTCCCGCCGCTCCGCGGGCTGGCTCCTCCACCAGTCCAGCGTGTCCCTGGCGGTTTCCCGGGTCGGCCGGTTGGTGAGCCCGGCCTTGAAGGCGCGCTCGCCGCTCACGAGGGAGGCCTTGCCGTACTCGCCTTCGGTGGGGCTCCAGATCGGGATCTCACCGCTTTCGAGGAGCCCTTTTTCCCGCAGGAAGTCGGCGGCGACCCAGGCGGGCTCGACCTCGGCGCGGGTCACCGCACGGCAGTCCGCGAGCAGCTCGCCCATGGTGAAGGCGCCGGGCGGCGTCACGACGTTGAACGTGCCGATCGTCCGCCGCTCCAGGCAATCGATCGCGAACGCCGCGAGGTCGCGCACGTCGACGATCTGGATGGGATCGTCCGGCGTGCCGGGCCACAGCATCTCGCCGCCGCGGCTCGTGCGTACCGGCCAGTAGGTGTAGCGATCGGTCGGGTCGCCCGGCCCGCAGATGTAGGTGGGCCGGAATACCGTGAGGCGATCGGCGCCGAAATGCTCCGCCGCGCGTTTTTCGCACAGCGCTTTCAGCGGCCCGTAGGTCTCGTTGGTGACCTGCTCCACGGTCTCGTCCGGCACGGTCGCGAGCGGCGAATCCTCGTCGTTCGCGATCGCGAAGCTCGCATAAGCCGAGATCGACGAGATATAGAGGTACTGCGAGGCGGCGTCCGCGAGCAGCTTCGCGGACTCGGCCACGTGCCGCGGCACGTAGCCCGAATTGTCGATCACGGCATCCCACTCGTGGCCCTCGAGCGCATCGAGCTTGCCGTCGCGGTCGCCGATCCAGGTGACGAGGTCGGGGAAGAGATCGTCGTTGGTGCGGCCGCGGTTGAACAGCTCGACGTCGTGCCCGCGCCGGAGCGCTTCGCGCACCATGTGCGGGCCGATGAAGCCGGTGCCGCCGAGGATCAGGAGACGCAGCTGGCGGCGCTGGCCGCCGGCGGGCTCGTCCGCTGCCCGTGCGCCTGGCGCGCCCGCCGCGAGCGCGGCGGAGGCGAGCAGGCCGCCTTTCAGGAAGCTTCTTCTGCGCATGCGGCCGATTCTAGCCCAGGCGCAGCGGCCGGAACCGGCAAAAACGGCATGAGCGGGGCGGCCGCGCCGGTCAAATCGGGGCCGCCGGCCGGGCCGCGGCCGGTATACTCCGGGCCACGAACGACAAGTCTCAGGGAACGAGTCCGCGTGCGTGCCGGGCTCGCGACGCCAGGGGGGACGGCGCCGAATGGATTGCGGAAGGACTCGTCCGACGTGCTCGGGCCTCACGATCGGCGGCGCACTCGCCTTGCTGGCACAGCAGGCGATCGCGCAATCGGTGTTCGTCAACGAGCTGCACTACGACAACGCCGGCACCGATACCGGCGAAGCGATCGAGCTCGCCGGGCCCGCCGGCACCGACCTCGCAGGCTGCAGCCTCGTGCTCTACAACGGCGCCAACGGTGCCGCTTACGCCACGACGCCGCTCGCGGGCGTCATCCCCGATCAGCAGGGCGGGTTCGGCACCGTGGTCGTGAGCTACGGGACGAACGGCCTGCAGAACGGCGAGCCGGACGGGATTGCGCTCGTCGGTGCGGCCGGCGTCATCCAGTTCCTGAGCTACGAGGGCACGTTCACGGCGCTCGACGGACCCGCGGCCGGCCTCGCGAGCACGGACATCGGCGTGCGCGAAGCGGGCGATACGCCCGCCGGCCAGTCGCTGCAGCTCGCCGGTACCGGCGGCTCGCCCGGCGAATTCGCCTGGACAGGGCCGGCCGCGGCCAGCTTCGGCGCGGTGAACGACGGGCAGACGTTCGCCGGCACGCCGGCCGCCGGCAATCCGTGCGGCGGCGGCACCGGGGAGCCGGGCGACCTGCCCGCGCTCGTCATCAACGAGATCCTCGCGGACCCGGCCGGCGACCTCGCGGGCGACGCCAATCGCGACGGGGTGCGCGATGCGTCCGGCGACGAGTTCATCGAGATCGTGAACGCGTCGGACGAGGACGTCGACCTGTCCGGCTGGACGCTCGCGGACGGCGCGGCGCTACGCCACACGTTCCCGCCCGGCAGTGTCGTCCGTGGCGGCTGCGCCGTGGTGGTGTTCGGCGGCGGGGCGCCCGCCGGTGCGTTCGGCAACGCGCTGGTGCAGACCGCCTCCGGCGGACAGCTCGGCCTGAACAACAACGGCGACACGGTGACGCTCGCGCGCGGCGCGGACAGCGTGTCTCTCGCCTACGGGAGCGAAGCCGGCGGCGACGAGTCGATCACCCGCAATCCGGACGTCGGCGGCACGCCGCCGCTCGTGCGGCATTCGTCGGCGGCGGGTGCAGGCGGACGTCCGTTCTCGCCGGGCACGCAGGTGTCCGGGCTGCAGTTCGCCGGCTGCGAGCCGCTGCCGGTCGGCCCGTTCGAGATCTGGGAGATCCAGGGCGCGGGCGCTGTGTCGCCGCTCGCAGGCCGGCTCGTGCAGTCCGTGGACAACGTCGTCACCGCGGTAGCGCCCGACGGCTTCTTCATGCAGACGCCGGCGGAGCGGAGCGACGGCAACGCCGACACGTCCGACGGCATTTTCGTGTTCACCAGTGGCGCACCGGGCGTCTCGGTCGGCGATCAGGTGGACGTCTCGGGGCAGGTGCAGGAATTCTTCGAATTCACCGAAATCGGCGGCAACCCGGTCGTGACGGTCGGCGCGAGCGGCGCCGCACTGCCGCCGCCGGTCGCATTCGGCGCTGCCGTGCCGTCGCCCGACCCGGCGGCACCGAGCTGCGCGCTCGAGTACGAATGCTACGAGGGCATGCTGGTGTCGGTGACGGGCGGGACGGTGTCCGGCCCGAACCAGCACTTCGGCTCGGACCCGGTCGCGGAAGTGTACGTGACCGCCGCGGGCGAGCGCGCGTTCCGTGAGCCGGGCGTGCTGTTCCCGGGGCTGCCCGGCCTGCCGGAGATTCCGGTGTGGGACGGAAACCCGGAGGTGTTCGAGCTCGATCCGGACAAGCTCGGGCTGCCGAACGCGATCATTCCCGCGGGCTCGCACTTCGATGCCGTCGGCGTGCTCGGTTTCGAGTTCGGCGGCTACGAGCTGTGGCCGACGAGCCTCACGGTCACGGAGCTGCCGATCCCGCACCCGGTGCGCGCGCCTGCCGCGGACGAAGTGACGATCGGTTCACTCAACCTGTTCCGGCTGTTCGACGACGTGAACGATCCCGCGGACACGAACGCCATTGGCGAGCCGCGCGACGACGAGGTCGTGTCCAGCGAGGAATACGCCGTGCGCCGGGCGAAGTTCGTGCACTACATCCTCGACGTGCTCGGCGCGCCTGACATTCTCGCCGTGCAGGAAGCCGAGAAGCTCGAAGTGCTCGCGCAGCTCGCGACGGATATCGCCGCCGCGAATCCCGACGTCGTGTACACCGCGTATCTCGAGGAAGGCAACGACATCGGCTCGATCGACGTGGGCTTCCTGGTGCGCGACACGGTGGCGGTCGACGAGGTGACGCAGCTCGGGCGCGGCGAGATCTTCGCTTTCGATGGCTCGCCGCTGCACGATCGGCCGCCGCTGCTGCTCGAGGCACGCTTCCGCGGCGGCGCAGACTTCCCGATAAAGGTCATGGTCGTGCACAACCGCTCGCTGGGCGGGGTGGAGAATCCGGGCAGTGAAGGCGAGCGGGTGCGGTTGAAGCGGCTCACGCAGGCGCAGTCGATCGCCGCGCGCGTGCAGGCGATGCAGGAGGAGGATCCCGACCTGCGGCTCGTCATCGTCGGCGATTTCAACGCGTTCGAGTTCACCGACGGCTTCGTGGACGCGGTGGGGCAGATCAAGGGCGACGTCGACCGGGACGAGAACCTGCTGTCGGGGCCGGACCTGGTGGAGCCGAACCTCATCGACCAGGTGCTCTCCGTCGCGCCGGCCGAGCGCTACTCGTTCGTCTTCGACGGCTCCGCGCAGGTGCTGGATCACGCGCTCACGACGCAGGCGCTCGACGGTTCGGTGCGCGGGCTCCGGTTCGGGCGTGGCAATGCGGACGCGGCGGAGGTGCTGATCGAAGACCGGGCGACGCCGCTGCGCGCCTCCGATCATGATGGGCTGGTGCTGTTCTTGACGACGGATCGCGACGCGGACGGCGTGAACGACGACGGCGACTACTGCCCGGGCACGTCGATCCCGGAGTCCGTGCCCACGGCACGGCTGGGCGTGAACCGGTGGGCGCTGACCGACGACGACTTCGCTTTCGACACGGTCCAGCGGGGCCACGATGAGGAGTACACGACGGCCGATACGGCCGGCTGCTCCTGCGCCCAGATCATCGCGGCGCAAGGCCTCGGCAACGGGCAAACGAAATTCGGGTGCAGCCGAGGCACCATGCAGGACTGGATCGAGCTCGTGGCGCGCTGACGGCCAGAGTACCAGGGCTTCACCGCGTCAGCTCAGACCAGCGTCAACAAGCTACCACTCCTCCAGGTGCTTGATGGTTGGCTCCAGGAGCTCGAGCAGCGCCGG
>CAZBGV010000180.1:0-6459 GCA_964491485.1 uncultured Woeseiaceae bacterium
TGGGGCCACGACTTCCGCCAGGACTACCTGGCGCTCGATGCGCTGGGCGAGTGGTTTCCGGGCGTGCCGCGCATGGCCCTCACGGCGACCGCGACGGCCGAGACGCGCCGCGAGATCGTCGGGCGCCTCGCGCTGAACGACCCCGCCGTTCTCGTCGGCAGCTTCGACCGGCCGAACATCCGCTACGCCGTCCAGCCGAAGACCGATGCGCGGCGGCAGCTGCGCGCCTTTCTCGCGGGGCGGCAGGGCCAGGCCGGCATCGTGTACTGCCTGTCGCGCCGCAAGGTGGAAGCGACGGCCGAGTTCCTGTGCAATGCGGGCTTCGACGCGCTGCCGTATCACGCCGGGCTGCCCGCCGCCGTGCGCGCCGAAAACCAGCGGCGGTTCCTGCGCGAGGACGGCCTCATCATCGTGGCCACGATTGCGTTCGGGATGGGCATCGACAAGCCCGACGTGCGCTTCGTCGCGCACCTCGACCTGCCGAAGAGCATCGAAGCGTATTACCAGGAGACCGGGCGCGCCGGCCGCGACGGCGAGCCCGCGGATGCGTGGATGATCTACGGCCTGCAGGACGTCGTGCGCCTGCGGCAGATGGTGGAAGCCTCCACGGCCGAGGAGGTGCACAAACGCAACGAGCGCTCGAAGCTCGACGCGCTGCTCGGCTGGTGCGAAGTGACGACCTGCCGGCGCCGGCCGCTGCTCGAGTACTTCGGCGAGGAGGGCACGGCGGACTGCGGCAACTGCGACGTTTGCCTCGCCCCGCCGGTGACGCGCGACGGCACCGAAGCGGCGCGCAAGCTCCTGTCGGCGATCTATCGCTCGGGCCAGCGCTTCGGGGCCGCCCACGTGATCGACGTCCTGCTGGGGCGTACGACCGACAAGGTCGCGCAGCACCGCCACGATCGGCTGAGCGTGTTCGGAATCGGGCGCGAGCTCGATGCGCGGGGCTGGCGCTCGCTCGCGCGCCAGCTCGTGGTCCGCGGGTACGTCCGGGTGGAGCCGCAATACGGTGCGCTGGTGCTGACCGACGCAAGCCGTTCGCTGCTGCGCGGCGAGGAGACGCTGGCCCTGCGCGAGGACGCGCCGTCGCGGCCGCCGGTCCCGAAAACGCAGGCGAAGCCCGCGGCGCTGCGCGACGAGGACCGGACGCTCTGGGAAGCGCTGCGCGCCTGCCGGCGCGAGCTCGCGGCCGCGCGCAGCGTGCCGCCCTACGTCATCTTCCACGACCGCACGCTGCTCTACATGGTGGAGCGGCGGCCGCGCGCGCCCGGCGAGCTGCTGGAAATACCCGGCGTCGGCCAGGCCAAGCTCGAACGCTACGGCGAACCTTTCCTCGAGGTGCTGCGCGCGGCCACTTAGCGGGCCGTCGCAGAAAGGCCTCGCGCGAGAACTGCGATAGCCCGCTCGCGATTCGCGCGCAACGCCGCCGCTCGAGATGAGCATCGGCATGACTCGACACCGTTGCGCGACGGGAGACGAGATCGCGATTGCAAGTTTTCCGGACGCTTTGTAAATCCTGCGGGGCTCTGCCGCGAGACGCACGACGGGAGCGGCGCACGAGGCCGTTGCACCGTGGCGTGCTTTTTGCTTGCCGTAACGGTTCGTTTGCGTATGACTGCGGAGGAAAAGACATGGCTCGTATCACTCGTTACTCGCCGACCCGCCTGATGCCGCTCAGCCCGTGGGAAAGCGATCTCGACTTCATGTGGCCGATGACACGGCTGCATCAGGAGATGAACCGGCTGTTCAGCGATGCGTTCCGCGGCTTCGGGGAGATCGGCGAATCCGGCAGGGAGGAGTGGGTCTTCAATCCGGTCGTGGAAGTCGAGCAGCAGGATCAGCAGTACGAAATCACGGTGGAGCTGCCGGGGGTCCGCCCGGAGGACGTGAACGTCGAGGTCCAGCAGGACATGCTCATGATCTCCGGCAAGAAGGAGCGCAAGCAGACGCGCACCGAGGGCGACAGCCGGCGGTCCGAGCGCATGTACGGCAGCTTCCGCCGTGCTTTCCGGCTGCCCGAGGACGTGCGGCAGGACGAGATCCGCGCCAACTTCCGCGACGGCGTCCTGACGGTGAGCGTGCCGCGCGACGAGAGCCGGCTGCAGGCGCAGACCCGGCGCATCGAGGTGCAGCGCGGCGATGCGCAGCCCGCGCTCGAGGGCAAAGAGGCGCCGCAGCAGGTCGGCACCGAGCGCGAGGGCGAGCGCCCGGCCACCCACTGACGGCCGCCGTTCGCGGCAGCGGCCGGTAATCGCCCCCGGGCACTCCGGGCGGCGACTGCCGGCCGCTTTCGCGTGGCACTCGACCCAGGCGGGCGGCCGCCGGGTGGCGCGCCGCCCGCCGCGCTGGCATGCTTATCGGCTCGATGCCCGATATTCGATTTGCACGGGGCCAGCCATGAAAGCGATTGCATTCACATTACCGGCGCTCCTGCTCGCCCTGGCCGCATGCCAGCCGTCGCAGGACCAGGGGCAGCCAGGAGACGAGGGACAGCCGTCCGGGGCCGAGGGGCAGGCGACCGCGCCCGCCGAGCAGCCGCCGGCCTCCGGTGAGCCAGGCGCCGGGAGCGCGGCGCCGTCCGGCGCGGCCGGCGTCGCGGCGGACTCGGCCGAAGCCGAGATCCTCGCGACCGAGGGCCAGGACACGGGCGGGGTCATCCGCTTCACGCGCGTCGGGGACGAGGTCCGCATCGAAGGCACCGTGACGGGGCTCACGCCCGGCGAGCACGGCTTCCACATCCACGCGACCGGCGATTGCAGCGCGCCCGATGCGTCCTCGGCAGGCGGCCACTTCGACACGGGCGGTCATCCGCACGGTCCCCCGGATTCGCCGCCGGACCAGCACCACCTCGGCGATTTCGGCAACATCACCGCGGATGAGAACGGCGAGGCGCAAGTGAGCCTGACGTCGTCGAGGCTCAGTATGAGCGGGCCCGACTCGATCATCGGCAAGGCGGTCATCGTGCACGCGGACCCCGACGATCTCCACTCGCAGCCCTCCGGCAATGCCGGAGCACGGGTGGGCTGCGGCGTCATCCAGCCGGTCGGAACCTAGCCGGCGCCGCACGCAGCCCGCCCCCGGGCCCCCGCAGGAGCCCGCCATGCGGGCGACCCCGAAGATCGTCGGGTCGCCCGCATGGCGGGCTCCTACGGGGCCTCGTCGTCGTCGCTCGGGGGATGACCCAGGCGCTCCAGCAGCGACTTGCCGGCGTCGGGTTTCGCCTGGTCGAGCTTGTCGCGCAGCGCATCGCCCAGCTCGCTCGTCGCCGCCCGTTCCAGCGCCATGCGGATGACGGGACCGAGCAGTTGCGGGGCGAGCTCGGCGGCGGTCGCCCCATTGCCGGCCCGCCCGAGGTCCGTCAGCACGACGGGCGGCAGCTCGATGCGCCTCTCCTGCCCGGTGCCGGGCACCTTGAGGGTCGCGCCGGCGTGCGCGATCTCGAACCGGTCGATCACGAGCTTGCGCTCGTCGGCCTTCGCTGCGGGCTCGGCCGACGCCTGGCGCTCCAGCGAGTCGAGGATCGTCTTCAGGTTGTTGCGCGCACCCTGCTGCTCGATCAGCAGCCGTGCGCCGTCGACCGCGATGCGCCGGATCACGAGCGGGTTGTTCGTCACCGCCATCGGATCGAGCTCGATCGCAAAATCCTCGAGTGTGACGGCGGGCGCTTTGGAAAAACCTTGCGGATTCGCGACGGTGAGCCGCGACAGCTCGGCCGTACCGTCGCCGAGCTCGATCGACACCGATCCTACGGTCACTTCGGTCTGCGTGGCCTTCGTGCCCTCGCGTTCGATGATGCCGGCCACGAGGCTGCCGAGGTTCGCATACAGGAACCACATGCCGGCCGCCACGATCACCAGCAGGATGATCCCGATCCCGACCAGGACCTTGCTCGTCTGCTTCATCGTGTGTCCCTCCTGCGCGTTGCCGGACCGCGGCCGGATGGCCGCAAACAGCCTGCCAGAGGCGCATGCGGATGTCTCGCCCGCGGCAGGGTCACGGCACAGCCCGGCCCTCAGCGCGTCGGAGCGGTGGCCGGGTCGAGCAGCGCGGGCGGCCCGGGCGGAGCCGTCCCGCGCCGGCTCGTGTCGTCCTCCGGCGCTGCCGCGGCCAGCTCGGCCTGCAGCTCCGCCACCCGTTTCATGCATTCCTCCTCGTCGCGGAGCTCGGAGGCGTCCTCGGTCGCACGCGAGAGCGCGGCGTAGGTGTCCGGCTGCGTCGCGGCCAGCGACGACGCGTTCAGCGCGCGTTCGAAGCGATCGAGCTCGTCGCGGCAGCTTGCCGGGTGAGCGACGAGCGGCACGCTCAGCACCGCGACCCCGGCGAGCACGGGAGCAACGCGCAGCAGGGCGATCATGGCAGGTCCCCTCCTTCCGATAGTGGGCGTCCGGCAGTCTCGGGACGGGCGCGGGCCGGCACCATGGCGACGGGGGCCGCGCCGCCGTTGAAGGCATCGCGCGGCGGTCGCAGCAGCCGGCCGAGCAGCCAGAGCGCGCCGGCGCAATGCATGACGCCGCCCGCGAGCAGTACCATCCCGCCGGCGCCCTGCGCCGCGAGGTGCGCATAGACGTCGCCGAGCGTGCGTATGTCCGCGGTGTACAGGGGACGCGGCGCGAGCGCGAGCAAGCTGCCCAGCACGAAGACGTGCATCGCCGTGAGCAGCAGCGCGAGAATTCCGGTCGCCCCGCCACCGGCCGTTGCACGCAACGCGGAGGCCCAGAGCACGAACGCGGCACCGAGCAGGCAGAGCTCCTCGATGACGCGCACGAGGGGAGAAAATACGGCGAGCCCGTGCAGCAACGGCACGTGCCAGAGCCACAGCGCGGCGAATGCGGCGGCGCAGGCGGGCAGCGGCGGCGGAAGCGGGATCGGGCGCAGCCTGCCGGCGAGACCGGCCGCGAGCAGCGGCGCGGCGAGCGCGGTCACTGCCACGTCCGCCAGCATGTGCCGTACGAACGGCGCCGGCACGAAGCCCGCGAGCAGGGCTGCCCATGCGCTCAGCGCAGCGATCCCCGCGGCCGCGGCCAGCGGCGCGAACGGCCCGGGGTGCGCAACAGGCATCTCACGCATGCGGCTCGGTCTCCAGTTGCCTGAGCGGCCGGCAGGTAACGGCTCCGGTGTAAAAATTGCCGTCGGCGGCGACCGCTTTACACGCGGTCCGCACCTAATCGGCCTTGCGCATGACGAACGGCACCTGGAGCGTGGTGAGCGTTTCGTCGGAGACGATGTCGACCACGTTGGCCTGGAACGTGACCCGACGTTCCTCGCCTTCGGTGTCGATGCGCTCGAAATACAGGAACCCCGCAACCGTGCCGCCGTCCTCGAGGACGCCCTCGGGCAGCGCCTGGCGCAGCATCCCCGGTGTCGGGAGCTCGATGCGCATGCGCTCCCAGTACGGGTAGTAACGGTAGTAGTAGCGGTCGATCAGGAACGGGTGTCCGTGCCACACGGCGAGGCCGGGATAAAAAGGGGAATAGAACGGCGAGACGTAGAAGCCGTCGTAGGCGTAGGTGAGCGCGCCGGCGGGCGGGTAGCGGCGCGGCGAGCTGCGACCGGCGACGGTGGCGCGGATGTCGTAAGGCGGCAGCGCGACGTAGCGATCGGCGCCGGAGACCAGCGAGAAATCGTCGTAGCGTACGCGCAGCTTGTGGCCGCTCCGGTTTTCGATGCGGACGTGCATCGGCGTGACGGCGCTCTTGATGTCGACGCGGCCGCGCCAGGCATCCGGATCGACGGTGATGGTGACCCCGGCATCGGCATCACGGGCGATGGTGCCCGCCGGTGAGACGCGCTCTGCATCCGGCGCCGGCACGAGAGACGGCTGCCCCGCGCAGGCGGCGAGCCCGACGAGCCAGCCGGCGATCGCGAGGCTCGCGGCGCGCCGGCACGTCTGCGCGATGCGCTTCTGCGGGGTGTTGCCGGGTGACAGCGGACGCGCTGCGGACATGCGATGGCACCTGCGATCGGGATTTTTCAACCAATGCAAAATGCATACCGCATGCGCGCGCGGCGGACCCGCGCGCTGACCCTATAATGGCACGGCCGTTGGCGCCCGCCGCCGGCGGGTCGCAGGCCGCCGCAAACAACAAAGGGAAGTCTCCGTGGAATTGTTCGATCCCGACTGGCAGAACCAGCTCTACATCGTCGCGGCCGTTGCGATTGCCACCGTCCTGGGTGCGGCGGTAGGCACCGAGCGCGAGCTCGCGGACCGGCCCGCGGGGCTCCGTACGCACGCAATACTCGCCGCCGCGGCGTGCCTGCTCGTGCGGCTGGGTGACATCCTTCTCACCCATTTCGCCGCGGACGCGACGCCCGGTGTGCTGCGGGCCGATCCCATCCGCATCGTCGAGGCCGTCGTGACCGGCACGGCGGTTCTGGGTGCCGGCACGATCTTCCGTCACCGGGGACCGCACGAGCACGTGGAAGGGCTGACCACGGCCGCATCGCTCCTGCTGGTCGCGG
>CAZBGV010000181.1:0-6444 GCA_964491485.1 uncultured Woeseiaceae bacterium
GCCTGAAGGAGTGAAAGCTCCACGGCGGGCCCCCCGCGCAAGCGGGGGGCCTTTTTTGTGGGAGCTCCCCTGACGAACGGCCACGGGACGCGTGCGGAGCCACTGACGCGCATGGCCGACGACGCCGCTGCCACCACCCGCTCGGGCATCCGGCCGAGCGATTTTCGCCCCGCGCCCTGGCTGCACAACCGCCATCTGCAGACGATCTGGCCGTCGCTGCCGCTCCCGGGCATCCCGCGGCCCAAGCTCGTGCGCGATACCCTGGAGCTGCCGGACGGCGACGTGACCGCCATCGACTGGTTGTCCGACCTGCCGCAGACGGACCAGAGCTCGCCGCTGCTCATCGTGCTGCACGGCCTCGAAAGCTCGGCGAAGTCCACCTATGCGCGCCAGCTCCTGCACGCCGCAGGCAGGCACGGCTGGCGCGCCGCCGTGCTGCACTTCCGCGATTGCGGCGACTACTGCAATCGCCTGCCGCGCCGCTATCACGCGGGCGAGACGCAGGACCTGCGGTACCTCCTCGGCAAGCTGCGGCGCGACGGGCACAGCGGCCCGCTGCTCGCCGCGGGCTTCTCGCTCGGCGGCAACGTGCTGCTCAAGTACCTCGGCGAGAGCGGCGACGAGACCCCGCTGCTCGCCGGGGTCGCAGTCAGCGTACCGCTCAACCTGCACGTCGCGTCGGTCGCGCTGAGCCGTGGTTTTTCAAAGCTTTATCAGCAGTACCTGCTACGGCGCATGAAGAAGTCGATTCGCCGTAAATTCAACCGCTTCACGGCCGCTTTCGACTGGGAGCGCGCGCTTTCGGCGCGCACGTTCGCGGAGTTCGACGACGCCGTCACGGCGCCGCTGCACGGCTTCCTGAACAAGGACGATTACTACGACCGCTGCAGCTCGGCGCGCTACCTGGACCGGATCACCCGCCCGACGCTGATCGTCAATGCGCTCGACGATCCGTTCATGACCCCCGATGTGGTCCCGGACGAAGGCATCGTTTCGGACGCGGTCACCCTCGAGCTGAGCGAAGCCGGCGGGCACGTCGGATTCATCGAAGGCGGCGCACCGTGGCGGCCGCGGTATTACCTGCCGCGGCGCATCATCCGGTTCCTGGAGTCGCATTTGTAGGAGCCCGCCATGCGGGCGATCCATCAGCCCCGCCATGCGGGCGACCCATCAGCCCGCCATGCGGGCGATTGATCGTTCGTGGTCGCCCGCGTGGCGGGCTCCTACGGGAGCTCAGGCGGCGGCGTCTTCCACCGCTTTCATCGAGAGCCGCACGCGGCCCTGGCGATCGACCTCGAGCACCTTGACCTTGACGATGTCGCCCTCGGAGAGCTTGTCGCTCACCTTTTCGACGCGCTCGTTCGAGATCTGGGAGATGTGCACGAGGCCGTCGCGGCCCGGCAGGATCGTGACGAAGGCGCCGAAGTCCATCAGGCGAGCCACCCGTCCTTCGTAGACGCGACCGACTTCGACGTCCGCCGTGATCAGCTCGATGCGGCGGCGCGCTTCCTTGCCGGAAGCGCCGTCCACGGATGCGATCTTGACCGTGCCGTCGTTCTCGATGTCGACGGTCGCGCCGGTCTCTTCCGTGATGGCCCGGATGACCGCCCCGCCCTTGCCGATGACGTCGCGAATCTTCTCGGGATCGATCTTGAAGGTCATGATGGTCGGTGCCCACTCGGACATCTGGGCACGCGGCTCGCTGAGCACCTTGTTCATCTCGCCGAGGATGTGCAGGCGCCCTTCTTTCGCCTGCTCGAGCGCGACCTGCATGATCTCGCGCGTGATGCCCTGGATCTTGATGTCCATCTGCAGCGCGGTCACGCCATCGGCGGTGCCAGCCACCTTGAAGTCCATGTCGCCGAGATGATCCTCGTCGCCGAGGATGTCCGTGAGCACGCGGAAGCGCTCGCCTTCCTTCACGAGCCCCATCGCGACGCCCGCGACCGCGGCTTTCGTCGGCACGCCGGCGTCCATCAGCGCGAGACTCGCGCCGCACACCGAAGCCATCGAGCTCGAGCCGTTCGATTCGGTGATCTCGGAGACGACGCGGATCACGTACGGGAACTCGTCCATGTTCGGCATCACGGCCTGGATGCCGCGGCGGGCGAGCTTGCCGTGGCCGATCTCGCGGCGCTTCGGCGAGCCCATGAACCCGGTCTCCCCGACCGAGTACGGCGGGAAGTTGTAGTGCAGCATGAACGGCTCTTTGCGCTCGCCCTCGATCGCGTCGATGATCTGCGCGTCGCGCCCGGTGCCGAGCGTTGCCGCAACGATCGCCTGCGTCTCACCGCGGGTGAAGATCGCCGAGCCGTGCACACGCGGCAGGCGCCCGACCTCGATGTCGATCGGCCGGACGGTGCGATGATCGCGGCCGTCGATGCGCGGCTCGCCGGCGAGCACCCGCTCGCGAACGATGCGCTTCTCGAGCCGGCCCAGCGCCTCGCGCACCTGCTCCTCCGACCAGCGGGACTCCTCGCCGGTGACCAGGGCCGCCACGGTGGCATCCTTCACCTGGGCCACCTTGTCGCGGCGCTCGGCCTTGTCGGTGACGCGGTACGCTTCCGCGAGCGCGGCCTCGGCCTGCTTCGCCACCTCTTCGCCCAGCGTCGCATCGGCTTCGGGCGGCTGCCAGTCCCACGCGGGCTTGCCGGCTTCCGCGGCGAGCTCGCGGATGACGCGGATCGCGTCCTGCATCTTCTCGTGGCCGAACATCACCGCGCCGAGCATCACGTCCTCGGGCAGGATTTTCGCCTCGGATTCGACCATGAGGACGGCATCGCTGGTGCCCGCGACCACGAGATCGAGTGCGGACCCGGACAACGTCTCGAGCCCCGGATTCAGCAGGTACTCACCGTCGCGGTAGCCGACCCTCGCGGCGCCGATCGGGCCGTTGAAAGGAATGCCGGAGATAGCGAGCGCCGCGGAGGCGCCGAGCAGCGCGGGAATGTCGGGATCGACGTCCGGGTTCAGCGACATCACGGTCGCGATGACCTGGACCTCGTTGGTGAATCCTTTGGGGAACAGCGGGCGGAGGGGACGATCGATGAGGCGGGAAGTCAGCGTCTCTTTCTCACTCGGCCGGCCCTCCCGCTTGAAGAAGCCGCCGGGGATCTTGCCGGCCGCGTACGTCTTCTCCTGGTAGTTGACCGTCAGCGGGAAGAAGTCGCGGCCCGGCTCGGCGGTTTTGCGCCCGACGGCCGTCACCAGGACAATTGTGTCCGCCATGTCGACCAGCACGGCGCCGTCCGCCTGCCGGGCGATCCCCCCCGTTTCCAGGGACACTTCGTGTTCCCCGTACTTGAATGTCTTCCTGATTGCTTTCACTTGCTTACTCGATTGAAAAAGTGGGACACAGCCGACCGCCCGGTCCGCTCGATGACCGAAGCACCGATACTTTCATGGGCGAAATGGCCGTGATGGAGGTCTCGCCGGTCAGCGGCGGAGACCGAGCCGATTGATCAGCTCGCGGTACCGATCCTGGTCCCTGGCCTTGAGATAGTCGAGCAGCTTGCGGCGCTTGTTGACCATCTTCAGCAGGCCCTGGCGGGAGTGGTGATCCTTGACGTGCTTGCCGAAATGCTCGGTAAGCTCGGATATGCGTGCGGAGAGCAACGCTACCTGCACCTCGGGCGAGCCGGTATCCTGCTCGCCGCGCCGGTACTCGGCAATGATGTTGCCCTTGTTTTCACCGGAAAGTGACATCTTCCAAGACTCCAAACGGTCTCTAAAATCTTTTGGCCCTGTTTTCGTGCGCGCTATTCTAGCGTCAGTGTCACGCGAGTAACAGCCTGAATTCCGGTGCGCGCCGCCCCGGATGCGATCGGCGTCGCCCGCTTGGCGGGCTCCTACGGTTCCTGCTGCAGCGCCGGCCCCGTTCTGATGAGGCGTTTCGGCCGGAGCCTCCCTCCGGGCACGGTCTCCCCGACGCCCAGGAAGCCGTCGCCGGACCCGTATACGCGGACCATTGCCGCCGGGCCGCCGGGCCGCGTCGAGCGCACCGCCTGCCCTTCGAGGAAGCGGCGGGTCGCCTCCGCGTCCAGGCGCTCGGCCGGCCAGCCGGCGAGTCCCGCGTCCGCCGGCAGCAGGCGCGCCCGGAGTGCCGCGGGGTCCCCGGCGGCCAGGCGCTCCACCTCCGCGAGGTCCAGCATCGCCTCGGCCGCGAACGGCCCCACGGACTCCCGGTGCAGGGCGGCGGTGTGGGCGACGGTCCCCGCCGCACGCGCGATGTCCTCCACGAGCGTCCGCACGTAGGTGCCTTTCGAGCACCGCACCCGGAACACGAGCCGGCCGCCGTGTGCCTCCAGCAGCCGGATGTCGTGGATGCGCACCTTGCGGGGCGCCCTTTCGACCTCCTCGCCGCGGCGGGCAAGCTCGTACAGCCGCTTGCCGTCCTTTTTCAGCGCGGAGTACATCGGGGGCACCTGCTCGGACTCTCCCAGGAAGGTGCCGAGCAGCGCTGCCCACTCGGCGACCGTGAGCTCCGGCACGGCAGCCTCCTCCGTCACCGTGCCGTCCGCGTCGCCCGTGTCGGTGGCGACACCGAGCCGCGCCGTTACGCGATAAACCTTGTCGGCCTCGAGCAGGAACGCAGCGATTTTCGTCGCCTCGCCGAAGCAGAGCGGCAGCATGCCGGTGGCGGCAGGGTCCAGCGCGCCCGTGTGCCCCGCCTTGCGCGCCGCGAGCAGGCGCTTCACGATCTGCAGCGCCCGGTTGGACGTGAGGCCGGACGGCTTGTTCAAAAGCAGCACGCCGTCGACCGGATCCGCGCGCCTCGCCGACGGGCTCATTGCTCCTCGTCGTCCGGGGCGGCGGGATCGTCGCTCCGGGCGGCGCGATCGTCCTCCGACTTCGCGCGATCGATGAGCCGGCCGATCTCGAAGGCCCGTGCGGTGCTGTCGTCGTGCACGAACCGGAGCTCCGGGACGTGACGGACGTCGAGTGCGCCCCCGAGGCGGCTGCGCAGGAAGCCCGCCGCGCGCCGCAGCGCCTCCTCGGCGGGCGCGGGATCCGCATCCGGATCGAGCAGGTTGAACCAGACCCGCGCCACGCTCAGGTCCTTCGACAGCTCGACGCCGGTCACGGAGATCCGGTTCAGCCCCGGATCCTTCACCTCCCGGTGCAGGAGCTCACTCAGGCTGCGCTGGATCTGCGCACCGAGGCGCTGATGGCGTGAGAACTCGCGCGGCATTCGGCGAAGCGAAACCGTATGGCAGGGGCAGTCGTGAACGGCAGATCAGTCGATCCGGCGTGCCACTTCCACCCGCTCGTAGCACTCGATCTGGTCGCCGACCCTGACGTCATTGTAGTTCCTGACGCCGATGCCGCATTCGGTACCCGCGCGCACTTCGTTGACGTCGTCCTTGAAGCGGCGCAGCGATTCCAGCTCGCCCTCGAAAATCACGACATTGTCACGCAGCACGCGAATCGGGTTATTGCGGCGCACGTACCCTTCGGTGACGATGCAGCCGGCAATCTTGCCGAACTTCGGCGAGTCGAAGACTTCCCTGACTTCCGCGAGACCGACGATGTTCTCCCGGATCTCGGGCGCGAGCAGGCCGCTCAGCGCGGACTTCACGTCCTCGATGGCCTCGTAGATGATGCTGTAGTAACGCACGTCGACGCCCGATTCCTTGAGCGCGGCGCGCGCGGCACCGTCGGCGCGCACGTTGAAGCCGATGATCGTGGCATTGGAGGCGGCCGCGAGCGTCGCGTCCGACTCCGTGATCCCGCCCACACCCGAGCTGATGACCTTCACCTTGACCTCGTCGGTCGACAGCTTCGTCAACGCGTCGCGCAGCGCCTCCGTGCTGCCGTGCGTGTCGGCCTTGATCAGCACCGGGATGGTCTTGCCCTCGGCTTCCGTCATCTGGCTGAACATGTCCTCGAGCTTCGAAGCCTGCTGCTGTGCGAGCTTCGATTCGCGCGCCTTGGCCTGCCGGAACTCGGCGGCCTCGCGCGCCTTGCGCTCGTTCTTCACGACGAGGAAGTCGTCGCCCGCGTTCGGCGTCTTCGACAGTCCGAGCACGACGACCGGCGTCGACGGCCCTGCCGAATCGACGGACTGCTGGTTCTCGTCGAACATGTTGCGGATGCGGCCGTACTCCTCTCCGGCGATGATGATGTCGCCCTGCTTCAGGGTGCCGGACTGCACGAGCAGCGTGGCCACCGCGCCGCGGCCCTTCTCGAGGCTGGATTCGATGACAATGCCCTGTGCCGAGCCGTCCACCACGGCCGAAAGATCCATGACCTCCGCCTGCAGCAGGATGGCGTCGAGCAGCGCGTCGACGCCCTCGCCCGTGAGCGCCGATACGTTCACGAACAGGTGCTCGCCGCCCCACTGCTCGGAGATGACCTCGTACTGCGAAAGCTCGTTCTTGACCCGATCCGGATCCGCGCCTTCCTTGTCGATCTTGTTGACGGCGACGACGATCGGCACGTCCG